>CAZXJZ010000115.1:0-15158 GCA_964641065.1 uncultured Hyphomicrobiales bacterium
CGCGCGTGTCGCGGTCTTCCGCGCTGGCGTCCAAGGCGACGGGCTTTCCGATCGCCAAGGTCGCGGCCAAGCTCGCGATCGGCTACACGCTCGACGAGATCGCCAACGACATCACCGGCGGCGCGACGCCGGCCTCGTTCGAGCCCACCATCGATTATGTGGTGACGAAGATTCCGCGCTTCGCATTCGAGAAATTCCCGGGTGCCTCGCAGGTGCTGACCACCTCGATGAAATCGGTCGGCGAAGCGATGGCGATCGGGCGCAATTTCCAGGAATCGCTGCAGAAGGCGTTGCGCTCGCTCGAAACCGGCCTGACCGGACTCGATGATATCCAGATCGAAGGCGTGGACGAAGGCGACGACAAGAACGCGATCCGTGCCGCACTCGGCACGCCCACACCCGACCGGCTGCTGAAAGTCGCGCAGGCGATGCGGCTTGGCCAGGATGACGAGACGATCCACGAAAGCTGCAAGATCGATCCGTGGTTCCTGGCGCAGATCCGCGGCATCATCGACACCGAAGCGCAGATCAAGGCGAAGGGCTTGCCGACGACGCCGGGCGCGATGCGCCGGCTGAAGGCGATGGGCTTTTCCGATGCGCGGCTCGGCAAGCTGACCGGGCAGAGTGCAGCCGATGTGACGGCGAAGCGCCATGCGCTCGACGTGCGGCCGGTGTTCAAACGCATCGATACCTGCGCGGCGGAATTCGCTTCGCCCACAGCCTACATGTATTCGACCTACGAGACCCCGTTCGCCGGCAAGGCGTCGAACGAGGCGGCCCCGTCCGATCGCAAGAAGGTCGTGATCCTGGGCGGCGGCCCGAACCGGATCGGCCAGGGCATCGAGTTCGATTATTGCTGCTGCCATGCCTGCTTCGCGTTGAAGGATGCGGACTACGAGACCATCATGGTCAACTGCAATCCGGAAACCGTGTCGACCGATTACGACACCTCGGATCGCCTCTATTTCGAGCCGCTGACTGCGGAAGACGTGCTGGAGATCATTGACGTCGAACGCTCGCGCGGGACGCTGCATGGCGTGATCGTGCAATTCGGCGGACAGACGCCGCTCAAGCTCGCGGAAGCGCTCGAGAACGCCAAGGTGCCGATCCTCGGCACCTCACCCGACATGATCGACCTCGCGGAAGACCGCGACCGCTTCAAGAAGCTGCTCGATCAGCTCGGCCTGAAGCAGCCGGAAAACGCCATCGCCACCTCTCCCGAGGATGCGCGCAAGATCGCCGGCGAGATGGGCTTCCCGATCGTGATCCGGCCGTCCTACGTGCTGGGCGGCCGGGCGATGGAAATCGTGCATGACGTGCACCAGCTCGATCGCTATCTCGCCCGACTGATCGGCGATCTCGACCGCCCGTCCGAACTCGTGGTGTCGGCGAAGCGCCCGCTGCTGCTCGACCGCTATCTGTCGGACGCCACCGAAGTCGACGTCGATTGCATCGCCGACGGCAAGGACACGTTCATTGCCGGCATCATGGAGCATATCGAGGAAGCAGGCGTGCATTCGGGCGACAGCGCCTGCGCGCTGCCGCCGCATTCGCTCGACGCCGGGATGATCGCGCGGCTGGAGGAGCAGACCCGCGCGCTGGCGCTGGCGCTGAAAGTCGGCGGGCTGATGAACGTGCAATACGCGATCAAGGATCGCGACATCTATGTGCTGGAGGTCAATCCGCGCGCCTCGCGCACGGTGCCGTTCGTCGCCAAGGTGATCGGCCTTCCGGTGGCCAAGATCGCCTCGCGAGTGATGGCCGGCGAGAGCCTGGCGAGCTTCAGCCTCAAGCCGCCGCGCATCGAGCATATCGGCGTCAAGGAAGCGGTGTTCCCGTTTGCCCGTTTCCCGGGTGTGGATACCGTGCTGGGGCCGGAGATGAAATCCACCGGCGAGGTGATGGGCATTGCGCGGAGCTTCGAGACCGCCTTTGCCAAGTCTCAGCTGGGCGGCGGCACCCGCGTGCCGCGGTCCGGCACCGTGTTCGTCTCGGTCCGGGATTCCGACAAACCGCGGATTCTGGAGGCGCTCCGGACGCTCGTCGGCCTCGGGTTCCGGATCATCGCCACCTCCGGCACCAAGCGCTATCTGGACGGGCACGGGGTGCCTTCGACCAAGATCAACAAGGTGCTCGAGGGCCGGCCGCACATTGTAGACGCTATCAAGAACGGCGACGTCCAGCTGGTTTTCAACACCACCGAGGGGGCCCAGGCTCTGGCGGATTCGACCTCGCTCAGGACCGCAGCCCTCTTGCATAAAGTCCCGTACTACACCACTCTTTCCGGAGCCGTCGCGGCAGCGCGAGGAATAAAAGCCTTCCTTGAGGGAGATCTCGAAGTCCGCGCGCTGCAGAGCTATTTCGGCGGCCGGAACTGAACAAGTCCCGGCGTGTTGGGTGACGGTTGTTTTTTGACAGAGGTTCCGATCGCGTGCCGGACAAATCCGCGTCGGCCTGCGATCATCACTTTTGTCTCTATCTGCCCGAAAGGGCGCGCTCCAAGGGCCGGGACCGGCCGCAGGGGCTGGAGGTTGGATGACGATGGACAAGATCCCGATGACCGCAGCGGGCTATACGGCTCTTGAGACCGAGCTGAAGCATTGCCAGCAGGAGGTGCGCCCGCGCATTATTCAGCAAATCACCGAGGCGCGCGGCCACGGCGACCTCTCGGAAAATGCGGAATATCATGCCGCCAAGGAGGCGCAATCGCATAACGAGGGCCGCATCGCCGAGCTCGAGGACAAGATGGCGCGGGCCGAGGTGATCGACGTCTCCAAACTGTCGGGCGATACCGTGAAATTCGGCGCGACCGTCACGCTGATCGACGAGGATACCGAGAAGAAGCAGGTCTGGCAGATCGTCGGCGAACCTGAGGCCGACGCCAAGTCGGGCCGCATCTCGATCTCGTCGCCGCTGGCGCGCGCGCTGCTCGGCAAGAAGAAGGGTGCCAATGTCGAGGTGGTCACGCCCGGCGGCGCCAAGGCTTACGAGGTGCTGAAGGTCGAGTGGCGGTAACGCCCCGCAAACGCTTCACGCTGGTCTGTTGAAATCGCCGGGCGCCTGCCCGGCGATTTTTTTTCAGAAATCAAAACCGCCGCACACCGCTTGCCGCTCCACCGGCGCACCACGGGCGGAACGCATCGGGTTGCCGAGGCTCGTTCGGTCCGGCACCGCACACGTGACAGCGGCGCGATTTCACGCCGCTATCGGATCATCGTATCCGGGATGAACAGCGCGATCTGCGGAAACAGGATCAGCAACACGATGCAAACCGCCATCGCCGCCCAGAATGGCATGATCCCCTTGAAGATCTCGCCGATCGGCGTATCCGGCACCAAGCCCTTGACCACGAACACGTTGATGCCCACCGGCGGGCTGATCAGGCCCATCTCCAGCACGATCACCATGATCACGCCGAACCAGATCAGGTCGAACCCGAGGGCGTCGACGATCGGGATCACGATCGCAAGCGTCAAGACCAGGATGGAAAAGCCCTCCAGGAACATCCCGAGCACGATGTAGATCAGGATCAACGCGAACAGGATCAAATAGCGCGGCAATTCCATCGCGAGCAGGCCCTGCGCCAAGGCCTCCGGCAGGCCACTGAGTGCGAGGAACGGCCCGAACACGAATGCGCCGATCAGGATCAGGAAGACGAATGCGGTGGTCTTCACCGTATCGATCAGGATGGTCGACAGCGACTCCCAAGTGATCGTCCGGCGCCACAGGGCGAGCCCGAAGGACAGGAAGGCGCCGACCGCGGCCGCTTCGCCCGGCGTGAAGGCGCCGACATAAATGCCGCCGATGCTGATTGCGACAATCGCGATCATCGGGCCGGACTGCATCAATGTACGAAGGCGCTCCTCGCGGCTTGCCCGCGCGCCCGGCGGCCCGATCTCGGGCTTGAAATAAGTCCAGATCATAATGGTCACGATGAAGAGCAGCGACAGCAGCAATCCGGGCAGGAAGCCGGCGAGGAGCAGCCGGCCGATCGATTGCTCGGTAAGGATGGCGTAAATGACGAACGCGGTGCTGGGCGGAATCAGGATGCCAAGCGTGCCTCCGGCGGCGACCGTGCCGGTGGCGAGGCTGTCAGAATATTTGTAGCGCTTCATTTCCGGCAGGCACACGCGTCCCATGGTGACGGCCGAGGCGATGCTCGATCCCGAGACCGCAGCAAAGCCCGCACAGGCCGCGATCGTCGCCGATGCAAGCCCGCCGCGCAGATGCCCGAGCCAGGCATAGGCCGCGGAATAGAGGTCGCGGCTCATGCCCGAGACCGCCGCGCAATTGCCCATCAGAACGAAAAGCGGAATGACGGCCAGATCGTAGACGGTGGAATAGGAATACGGAGCATTGCCGAGCGACGACAGCGCCGCCGGGATGCCGTTGAGCCAGGCGAAGCCGGAGATGCCGACCAGCAGCATCGCGATGCCGATCGGCATGCGCAACGCCAGAAGGATCAGCATCACGACGATACCGATGACCCCGATCATCTCCCGGTCGAGTGTCATTTATGCATGCCGTTGCTGACCGGGCGGTGGCGCAGTGCCTGCCAGCCCTGAATGGACATCACCACCGCAAAGACAAGCGAACAGAACGCCACCGCGAAGCGGAACGGATAATGCGGCATGCGCAGCATGTTGCTGGTCTGGTTGAGCGTGGCCAGCGCCTCCAGCAGCACGCGCCACGCGATCAACGCGAACAGCGCCGCGCCGACGAAAGACAGCGCAGCGGGAAGGAAGCGCAGCCACGGGCGGTCAAGCTGCTTCTCGAACAGATCGACGGAGATATGCGCCCCGACCCATGCGGTATATGGCAAGGCGAGGAAAATGATCAGCGACATCGAGAATTCGGTGACCTCAACCGAGCCGCTGAACGGCCGGTTGAAGACATACCGCATCATCACGTCCGCGACGGTGTAGACCATCACGAACAGCAGGATGAAGCCACTCGCGAGCGCGAGGGCGCGTAGTGCGCGCTCGAATGACTTCATCTTATCGCCGTCGCCCCCGCTCGGCCGTCACGCTGCGGCGCTTACACCGACATACCGTAAGCGCCAAGCAGACCCTTGGCCGGAATTCCCGCCTTTTCCGCCTCCGCCACCTTGCTAGCAATCAGCGGCTTGAACGCATCCATCCAGCGCTTGTGCTCGGCATCCGACAGCACGATCAGCTCACGATCCTTCTTGATCTGCTCGACCGCCATGCGGCCGCGCGCCTCGTAAACCTCTGTGCCCTTCAGGCTGAGGTCGAGGCCGGTGGTGCTGTCGATCGCCTTCTTTTCGTCGGGACCGAGCTTGTCGTAGCGCGCCTGGTTCATCGCGACCATAAACGGCGAGCGGCCAAGCGGCGCATTCAGCGTGAAGTAACGCGCAACCTCGATCAGCTTGAAGTCGATCGCGCCGGAGATCGGGATCATCGCGGCATCGACCACGCCGCGATCGAGCGAATTGTAGATCTGGTTCGCCGGCATATCGATCGGCACGGCGCCGAGCGCTTCGAGCTGCGAGGATTGCGCGGCCGACGGCGTGCGGATCTTCATGCCCTTCATGTCGTCGAGCGTACGGATCGGCTTCGACTTGCTCATCAGCGCCGCTTCGTCGTTGTTCCAGAGCGCCAGAACCTTGGCGCCTTTCAGTTCGGGGGACAGATATTTGTCGAGCGCGGCCCAGAGATTGCGCGTTCCCTTTTCGCCGGTGTTGGACAGACCGGGCAATTCGGTGAGCGCCATCCGCGGGAAATCATTCGACGTATATCCCGGCAGCGTGAAGCAGATGTCGGATACGCCCTGGATCATCTGGCGATAGAGTTCGGGCGGCTTGCCGCCGAGCTGCATCGAGGGAAACAGCTTGATCTTCAGCTTGCCGCCGCTCCGCTTCTCGACCTCGGGAAACCATGCCGTAAAGACGTGATGCGGGATCGGATGGGACGGCGGCACGAATGTCGCGAGCTTCAGTTCGTCCTGGGCGAAGGCCGGGAACGGCAAGCCGCTTGCGGCCACCAGCGCCGAGCTGCCGGCAAGAAATGTCCGTCGTGTGAATTGCATGGTCGATTCCTCCCGAGGAACGGTTTCGCGCTGTCGAGCCATCCGGTTTTCCGGACATTGTTCTCGGCTGCGCCGCGTCAACTTATTCGAACTTGATTATGGTGCGGCGCGTTCGTCTCCCGACTTGTGGGGGCGATGTTATCGACAGGCCAATCGTTTGGAAGTGTCAAAGCGCCGCAGGCCGCGATCGCTCCATCGGCACCATCGCGGCGTCCTTGGACACCCGAAGCGTCAGCGATGTTTTCACATTGCGCACATGCGGTGCGCCGGTCAGTTCGGTCACGAAGGTCTGGAAGGTCGAGAGGTCGGGCGCCACGCATTTGAGGATGAAATCGACCTCGCCGGACAGCATCCAGCACTCCCGCACCAATGGCTGCGCGCGCACGAAGGCTTCGAACGCCGCCAGGTCGGGCTCCGCCTGGCTCGACAGATGCACCAGAGCGAAAACCGTGACCTCGTAGCCGAGCCTCTTTTCGTCCAGCAAGGCGCGATAGCCGCGGATGATGCCGGCCTCCTCCAGCGCCCTCACCCGGCGCAGGCAGGGCGGGGCCGAAATCCCGACCCGGCGGGCCAATTCCACATTGGTGATGCGGCCGTCTTCCTGCAGCTCCGCCAGGATTTTCCAGTCGATCGCGTCCAGTCGCGCGAGCATGCCGCCTCAGTCTCCGGTTTGGGTCATTTCCGCACGACCATAGCCAGTTCGCCGCATTCACGAAATAAAATTGCGTGGAAACCCGTTCCGGAGCATTTCCTTGCTTATCCCGGTTCTCCGGGTTGCGTTACTTGCATAGCTCCGGCAAATGCCTAAATTCTCTATGCGAGTGCGCGTGTTCCCGGCCCTGCCGCGGCGCTTTCGACTTTTTCCCGACGGATTTCAGATGTCCAAGACCACCCATGCAAAGGTTGTCATCATCGGCTCCGGCCCCGCTGGCTACACGGCAGCGGTCTACGCGGCCCGCGCCATGCTGGAGCCGATCCTGATCCAGGGCTATCAGCCCGGCGGCCAACTCACGATCACCACCGATGTGGAAAACTATCCGGGCTTCGCAGATGTGATCCAGGGCCCCTGGCTCATGGAGCAGATGCAGAAGCAGGCCGAGCATGTCGGCACCCGCATCGTGACCGACCACATCAACGACCTCGATACCTCCGGCCGGCCGTTCCGCCTGACCTGCGATTCCGGCGACATCTATCTCGCCGATGCCGTGATCCTCGCGACCGGCGCGCAGGCGCGCTGGCTCGGGCTGCCGTTCGAGGAGAAGTTCAAGGGCTATGGCGTATCCGCCTGTGCCACCTGCGACGGCTTCTTCTATCGCGGCAAGGAGGTCATGGTGATCGGCGGCGGCAATACCGCGGTCGAAGAAGCGCTGTTCCTGACCAATTTCGCCAGCAAGGTAACGCTGGTGCATCGTAGAGACAGTCTGCGCGCCGAGCGCATCCTGCAGGACCGGCTGTTCAAGCACCCGAAGATCGAAGTGATCTGGGACTCGGTGGTCGACGACCTGGTCGGCAACGACAATCCGCACAAGGTGACCGGCGCATTCGTCCGCAACCTCAAGACCGGCGCCGTGACCGAACGCAAGGTCGACGGCGTGTTCGTTGCGATCGGGCATTCGCCTTCGACCGAACTGGTGCAAGGCAAGGTCGAGATGAAGCCGAACGGCTATGTCGCGACCGCGCCCTTCTCCACCGCGACCTCGGTGCCCGGCCTGTTCGCGGCCGGCGACGTGACTGACGATATCTACCGCCAGGCGGTGACCGCCGCCGGCATGGGCTGCATGGCCGCTCTGGAAGCGGAACGATTCCTCGCCGCGCAGGAAGGCTTGCGCGCGGCTGCAGAATAAAAGGCGGTGCCGCTTTGCTTCAGCAGCGATCACGTTTTGCGATGAGCGCCATGGATTGGGACAAGCTCAAGGTCTTTCACGCGGCCGCGGAAGCCGGAAGCTTCACCCATGCGGGTGAACAACTCGGCCTGTCGCAATCGGCCGTGTCGCGGCAGGTGAGCGCGCTCGAACAGGCGCTCAACGTGTCGCTGTTCCACCGTCATGCGCGCGGACTGATCCTGACCGAACAGGGCGAACTGCTCTATCGCACCGCGCACGAAGTGTTCATGAAGCTGGAATCGGCGCGCGCCAAGCTGACCGACAGCCGCGAGCGTCCGAACGGCGACCTCAAGGTCACCACCACGGTCGGGCTGGGCACGCATTGGCTGACGCCAAAGATCGGCGAATTCGTCGACCTCTATCCGGATATCCGCATCTCGCTGATCATGACCGACGAGGAACTCGACCTCGCCATGCGCGAAGCCGATGTGGCGATCCGCCTGCGCATTCCGACGCAACCCGACCTGATCCAGCGCAAGCTGTTCTCGGTGCATTTCCACGTTTACGCGTCGCCGGAATATCTCAAGCGTTTCGGCACGCCGACCAAGATCGAGGATCTCGACAATCACCGGATCATGCTGCTCGGCGGCGGGAACATTCCGACCTTCCTGCAGAACCGCAACTGGCCGCTGGAAGCGGGCCGCGAAGGCAAGGCCGCACGCACGCCGGCTCTGGTCGTGAACAACATCCTGTCGCTCTTGCGTGCCTGCCAGCAAGGCATCGGTATCGCCCTGCTGCCGGATTACCTGATCGAGGAAAATGGCGGACTTGTGCAGTTGCTGAGTGAGTCCGATCCGATCACGCTGGATGCCTATTTCGTCTATCCGGAAGAACTCAAGTCTGTCGCCCGCGTGCAGGTATTCCGCGACTTCCTGGTGTCGAAAGCGCAGCGCTGGACCTTCTGATCGCTACGCATCACGTTACCTTCGGGAACAGACTTGCGGGGAGCGCATGGCAGATCGTCTTGCGAGGCGCGCATGGCTGACCACCGTGACAATGCGTTGCGGGAAGCGCTGCGGGTGATCATACTTTTCAGATACTGGACGCGGGCGGCTTTCGAATCCTCCCAGATCGCAGGCCTTCGCGGACAGTGATTCCCCTCTGGAAGGTGATTGTCGGCCTCCCGCGCCGACATGAAACTCAACCGGGCCGCTCCCCTCGCGGCCCGGTTTTTTTATGTGCGACACCGCACGCCGGAGCGTCAGTCGGACCGCCTCGCGCGCTTCGCCGGTGCAGCAACAAGACGCCTGGCCGCATGTGCCGCCGCATCGAAATAGCGGCGATGTCCATGGATCAGCGTCAACGCCATGGCGCCTTCCATCAGCAACATGATGTCACAGGCGCGTCCGGCCGGATCGACGACGCGGGCGCGCGCCAACCGTTCGGCAAGCCAGCTTTCGGTCGTGCCTTTGACGCGGCGCGCAAGCGCGCGGGCCGGATGGCCGGGAAGATCTGCAAGCTCGATCGCCAGGCGCGTGAATCCCGAGCCCGACCATCGCGGCGTTGCATTGGCCCAGCCGGAAAGCTGACCGAAGAACGATTCAATCAGGCCGTCGCGGTCTTGCGGCATGCGATCGCCGATGCGTTGCAGCCGCTGCGCTGCGAGCGCGTTGTGACGCGACATCACCGCCGCGAGCAGGTCGTCCTTGCTGCGAAAATAGGAATACAGCGTGCGTTTGGTCACGTCGGCCCGTGCAGCGATGGTATCGATTGAGGTGCGGGTGAATCCGGCCCGCCAGAAGCATTCATAGGCCGCATCGACGATGCGCTGTTGCGTGATTTCGGTTTTCCTGCGCATGGCCTGCGCTCCCGATAGTCATCCAAGAGAATTGAGTTAGTTGATAATTGTCGAAACGCAAACTCTCCAAAAAGAACTCGATCTTCGAGTTATATTTTGGCTTCAACTTATGGTCGCTCTGAGCCGGACACGCGGCAAATCGAAAGTCGCATTCGCTCCCTTTTTGGCGAATCAGGTCTAGGCCCGTCGTTCAATCTATTGCCTAAGACCTGCAAGCAGCTCCTCGTCGACTATGCTGCTGCCCTCAGCTGGTAGCCCTGTCCGCTCCCGATAAGTATACCGGGCAGTGAGTTTACACCGGCTGGCGGGATTGACACGCTCCATCGACATCACCTGTGGAGCGGACGATGAAACAAAGTCCCCTCACCTTCCGGAGCATCACGGCACGCGCCGTGATGCTGAGGCTCAAGCGCCCGATCGTGGCGCGGATCATGACCATTTCCGACTGGCCGCTGATCCTGATCGATCTCGAGACCGAGCAAGGGATCACCGGCCGTAGCTATGTCGGGCCGTACAACGCCGCGTCGATCCAGTATCTCTTGCCGGTCATTCGCGACTTCGGCGTTCTGTTCAGGGGCCAGCCCGTGGCGCCGGCCGATCTCTATGCGAAGGCGCGGCGGTCGCTGCACCTGATGGGCTATTCCGGCGTGTCGACGATCGCGGTTTCGGCGCTCGACATGGCGGCGTGGGATGCACTGGCAAAGGCCGCGGGCTTGCCGCTCTGTGTGTTGCTGGGCGGCAGCATCGGACCGGTGCGAGCGTATAACAGCAATGGGCTCTGGCTCGCGGACGCGGCGGAGGTTGCAGCGGAGGTGCCGGCACTGCGCGACGAAGGCGGCTTCCGCGGGTTGAAACTCCGGCTCGGACGCCCCCGGCTTCGCGACGACATCGCCGCGATCGAGGCGATCCGGAAAGCCGTCGGCGACGACATCGACCTCATGGCGGATTTCAACCAAGGGCTCGACATGGCGGAGGCGCTTGCGCGCTGTCCGGCGATCGACGATCTGGGACTGACCTGGATCGAGGAGCCGATTCTGTACGAGAATTTTTCCGGAGCCGCCAAACTGGCCGCGCAACTCAGGACGCCGATCCAGATCGGCGAGAACTTCTACGGCCCGCGCGATCTTGCCGATGCGCTCGCTGCAAAAGCCTGCGACTTCGTAATGCCGGACCTGATGCGGATCGGCGGCGTCACCGGATGGTTGCGGGCCGCCGCGATTGCCGGCGCCGCAGGTATCCCGATGTCGACCCACCTGTATCCGGAATTTTCCGCCCACATGATGCGGGTAACCGAAACTGCACACTGGCTGGAATGGCAGGACTGGGCCGAGCCGGTCCTGCAGCGGCCGTTCCGGGTGCAGGATGGGATGCTCCAGATACCGGATGTCCCCGGCGCCGGCATCGATTGGGACGAGGATGCGGTGGCGCGTCACGCGGTTGACGCCTAGCGGCTGCGGCTTTATGGCCGCCCGCGCTCGCATGCGATCCCTTGCAAGTTTGGCGAGACGCCCTTGTAATTAGCGGCTGGATCAAAAACGGGGTCGACACCATGCGCAATATTCTGCTCGCGTCCCTCTTCGTTTCCCTCGCCGCCGGTCATGCACTGGCGCAGGATCGCAAGGTCATCTCAACGCCCAATGCACCTGAGGCCATCGGGCCCTATTCGCAGGCGATCCGCGTCGGCAAGACGATCTATCTCGCCGGCCAGATCGCAATCGATCCGAAGACCAAGGAATTGAAGAAGGGCACCATCGAGGAAGAGACCAAGCTGGTGCTGGAAAACCTGCAGGCCGTTCTCGCCGCCGAAGGACTCGGCATGGAACACATCGTCTCGACGTCGGTGTTCCTGAAGGACCTCAATGAGTTCGGCAAGATGAACGGCGTCTACGCGACGTTCTTCAAGACGAACCCGCCGGCGCGCGCGACGGTCGAAGTGGCGCGGCTGCCGCGCGATGTGAAGGTCGAAATCTCGGCGATCGCGGTGGCGCCGTAACCAGCTCGTTATCCCGGAACGCGGGCTCAGACACTGGATTCCGGGTTCGCGCGTTTCACGCGCGCCCCGGAACGACCGTCACGCATAGAGCCGTTCGTTCTCCATGCCCTTGTAAAGATCGGCGACCCATTCGCCGTAGCCGTTGAACAGCAAGGTCGGCACGCGCTTGCCGCCATCGCCGATCACTTCCTCGGTCGCCTGACTCCAGCGCGGGTGGTCGACTTGGGGATTGACGTTGGCCCAGAAGCCGTATTCGCGCGCCTGCAGATGCTCCCAATATCCTTTCGGCCGCTTGTCGGTGAAGTGGAAGCGCACGATCGACTTCACCGACTTGAAGCCGTATTTCCACGGCACCGCGAGACGGAGCGGCGCACCCATCTGACGCGGCGCCGGCTTGCCGTAAACGCCGGTCACGAGGAAGGCGAGATCGTTGTTGGCCTCTTCGATCGTGAGGCCTTCCGTATAGGGCCACGGGTACCAGGTCTGGCGCTGACCGGGCGCCATCGATGGATCCTTGAAGGTCTCCATCTGCAGATACTTTGCCGACGACAGCGGCTTGGCGAGTGCGACGAGCTTGGCGACCGGGAAGCCGGTCCAAGGAATGGTCATGCTCCAGGCTTCGACGCAGCGCAGCCGGTAGACGCGCTCCTCGAGCGGCATCTTCCGGATCAGGTCGTCGATGCCGATCTCCATCTGCTTTTCGACCATACCGTCGATCTTCACCGTCCATGGCCGGATCTTCAGCGCCTGCGCGCGCGATGCGATCGCCTTGTCGCCGCCGAACTCGTAGAAATTGTTGTACGTCGTCGCGACCTTTTCCTCGGTCAGCGGACGATCGACCGGATAGGTCGTGTTCGCCTTGGCCGGATAGAGATCGGCTGTCGGATCCGGAAGATTGGCGACGTCGGCGAGGCGCTGCGCGTTCGCTTGCCCGAGAGACAGCGCACCGATGCCGCCCACGGCACCCGCCAGCAGCGCGCGGCGGTTCAGGAACAAATGCTCCGGAGTCACCTGGCTCTCCGGTATCTCCCAGCCGCGGCGGCGGATGATATTCATCGCGTGTCTCCAGATTGGCCCTCGTCAGGATGACATACGCAGCCCGATCCATCGCCGCAAATCACGCATCCGCGAAAGGAAAATGATGGTTCCGGGCCGTAACAAGCGGCAGGCCAAGCCCGAATAGCTACATGGCCCTGTGCGCGACGCGCACCGACAGCGAGCCCGGCGTCAGGGCAAATGCGCAGCAACGATCGCGCGGCCGGCTTCGATGAAGTTGCAGGCGGGCCCTTCGTGCCCGGTGCTCTGGGTGCAAACCAGCGCGCCTTCGAGCAGCATGAACAGCTGATCGGCGAGAAGTTCCGGCTTCTGCGCCCCCGCCTTGCGGCACAGGGCGGCGAGTTCGCCGCGGCCATCCTGCTTGCATTGCTCGATGACGCAGCGTGCCGGGTGGCCCTTCTCCGGTAATTCCACCGCCGCATTGGCCAGCGCACAGCCCCGCGATGTCGGATCGCTGACATTGCGCGCGGCTTCAACCAGCCAGGCCTCAAGCTGGGCGCGCGGGTTCCCCGGATGCGCCGCCTCCAGGGCCGACCACACATCGTGCTTCTCGGCCGCCAGACGCCGCAGATATTCCGCCACCAGCGCGTCCTTCGAATCGAAGTGGCGGTAGAGCGTCATCTTGTTGGTGCCGGCCGCCTCCGCGATCGCATCCACGCCGACCGCCCGGATCCCGTGGCGATAAAACAGGTCGCGGGCCGCGGCGATGATCCTGTCGCGGGGCGGAAGCTTTTCGGAAACCTCAAGTTTTTCAGCGGTCATGGCGAAGGATCGACTTTATGGTTCGTGACCCCTTGACAGGGGTGTTACCGGTCAGTAACTAGCAGGTGTTACCGGTCAGTACCATAGTCAAGTGGTGCCGGCCAGTCCGAAATCCCCCGACCGGAGCCTCGACAATGCATTTCCCCATCTACGGCAATTATACCGCAGCCGAAAGGGCGGCGCGGATCCGTTCCATGGCCTTTCCTGAGATTCTCGCCGATCCGCTGGTGCGCATGGTGATGAAGGCCGACGGGGTCGATCCCGGCACGCTTGCCACCGAGCTGTCCGGCATCGCCGCCACCCTCGAACCGGCGGGCCCCGAAAGCGAGCGCTGTCCCCTGATGGCCTGCTGCTGACCCCGTTCTGACGTGGCGTAGCCTCCCGCCACGCCACTGCGCCGGACGGACTCGTCGTCCCCGCGGAGAGCCGTCCGGCGCTTCCCTCTCCATCGCAGCTTTCTTTCATCAAAGGATCCCGACCATGAGCCCGACCCTGGCCGCCACCAAGGCGCCTGCCGCAACCACGCGCGAACCGCTGTTCGAACCCTACCAGCTCGGCCCGCTGCATCTGTCCAACCGCGTCGTGATGGCGCCGATGACCCGCAGCCGCGCGCTTGAGGGCAATGTGCCGAACCCGCTCGCGGAAACCTATTACCGGCAACGCGCGAGCGCCGGACTGATCATCTCCGAGGCATCGCAGGTCAGCCCGCAGGGCGTCGGCTATATCCGCACGCCGGGCATCCATTCCCCCGAGCAGATCGCGGCCTGGCGCAAGATCACGGCAGCGGTGGCGCGCGAGGGCGGCAAGATCTTTCTGCAGCTCTGGCATGTCGGGCGCATTTCGCATCCGGATTTCCATGACGGCGCGCTCCCGGTTGCGCCCTCGGCGATCACGCCGGAGGGCGAGGTCTTTACCGCGCAGGGACCAAAGAAAATGGTGACGCCGCGCGCGCTGGACGCCTCCGAGCTTCCCGGCATCGTCGAGCAATTCCGCAAGGCCGCCGAAAACGCCAAGGCCGCGGGTTTCGATGGTGTCGAGATTCATGGCGCCAACGGTTATCTTCTCGATCAGTTCACCCGCGACGGCGCCAATCAGCGCACCGACGACTATGGCGGCCCGATCGAGAACCGCGTGCGCTTCCCGCTCGACGTCACACGGGCGGTGATCGATGTGTGGGGCAAGGAGCGGGTCGGCTACCGCGTCTCGCCGACCGGCCCCTACAATTCGATGGCGGATTCCGATCCGCGCGCGACCTTCTTGCATCTCACGCAGCGGCTGAGCGAACTCGGCATCGGCTATCTGCACGTCACCGAGCCGGTGAATGCGCAGGACCGCGTGACGCCGCATCTGCGCAAGGCGTTCAAGGGCACCTTCATCGTCAATGGCGGCTATGACGAGGCGAGCGGCAATGCGGCGATCGCGAGCGGCGAAGCCGATCTGGTCGCCTACGGCGTGCCGTTCCTCGCCAACCCGGACCTGCCCTACCGGTTCGGCAAGAAGGCAAAGCTGAACGCGCCGGACCAGGCGACGTTCTATACCGGCGAGGACAAGGGCTACACCGACTATCCCGCACTGGCGGAGTGAGGGCTTACTCTTCTCTCGACACGAATGCGGTGCG
>CAZXJZ010000116.1:0-15128 GCA_964641065.1 uncultured Hyphomicrobiales bacterium
TCTGTCCTCCGGGGTTGTCGCAGAGCAAGCCACTCACACCGCGCGCGGAACGCCGGATCCTTTCGGCGGTCCGTGGTGACTACGATCTCATGCGCTTCACACACTTGCGCATGGGGCCATGGGCTTGGCTGAAGGCCCGGCGTTCCGCGCGCCCTTGGGTTTACCCGAGGGAAGGAATGCGAGGTGGAGTACGGGCGCGCCCGCGCCGGCTAAAGAACAGGGACGGCGGAGCTTTGTCTGTTTGTACGCGTCATCAACTCCGTCACCCTGAGGTGCCCGCGCGACGCATCCCTTCGCGATACGCGCTCCACGCCGCGATCAGCCCGCTCACATCAGCAGGATGGCCTTCATGAATCACGGCATCCTGCGGGATCGGCACCCAGGGTTGCGCGCTTCTGGTCCAGATATGGCCGACCGGGTGCAGCCAGGATGTGTCGTCGAGCGTGCCGGGCTTGAGGATCGATACCTTGTCGTTCGCCAGCGGATGATTGACCGGCCGCACGCCGCAGGTCTCGCACATGTCGCTGGCAATGACGCGACCGCTATCGGCCGCCCGCTCGAAGCGGCGCGGCACGCCCTTGGTGTAGACCAGCGAGTCCCGCGGCACCATCACCGACATGCTGAAAGCCGAGGCCGATTGTCGCTGGCATTCGGTGCAATGGCAGACATAGACCGAGAACGGCTCTGCGCGGATCTCGTAGCGGAGCGCGCCGCACTGGCAGCCTCCGGTCAGCGGAAGTTTCATGCTCGCACCTTGCCGTGCCGGGTCCTGAGGTTAGTATGCGCGCCGCCGCACGAGAGGATTCAATGACCGAAAGCATGATACCGAGTCAACGCGCCGACTATTCCGCGATCGTCGATCGCCCGCCGCTGAAACTGCCGGGTGGGGCGCGCATGGTGGTCTGGACCATCGTCAATCTCGAGGTCTGGGATATCGCCCGCCCGATGGCGCGGCAGGTCCTCCCCGCGCCCACCGGCCAGCCGATGCTGCCCGACGTGCCGAACTGGAGCTGGCACGAATACGGCATGCGGGTCGGGGTGTGGCGCTTCTTCGATCTCTACAAGCGGCTCGGCATCAAGCCCACGGTCTCGATCAACGCGCGCGTCTGCGAGGATTATCCGCGCGTGGCGCAGGAGTGCAAGGATCTCGGCTGGGAATTCATGGGCCATGCCTATGACCAGGGCCCGATCCACAAGGTGGAGGATCAGCGCGGCATGATCTTCCGCTCCTGCGACATCATCGAAAAATTCACCGGCAAGCGCCCGGTCGGCTGGCTTGGGCCGGGCCTGACGCAGACCTTCGAAACGCCGGAACATCTGGTCGATGCCGGCATCCGCTATACTGGCGACTTTGCCTATGACGACGAACCGACCGTGATCCGCACGGCCAAAGGGCCGCTGGTCACCCTGCCCTACACCGTGGAACTGAACGACATCCCGATGATGCTGGTGCAGCACCACGAGAGCGACCACCTCTACAAGCGTGCCGTGGAGAGCTTCGAGCGGCTCTATGCCGAAAGCGAGCATCGCGCGAAATTCATGGCGATCGCGATCCATCCCTATATCAGCGGACAGCCGTTCCGCATCGGTCCGCTGGAGCGTATCTACGAGCATATCAGCAAGTTCGACGGCGTCCTGCACTGGAACGGCGAACAGATGCTCGACTGGTATGCCAAGACCGCGAATGTGAAATTCGGTGCTGTGTAAGGAGTGTCTCGAATGTTCATCGCAATGAACCGCTTTCAGGTGAAGAAGGGTTCGGAGGCCGCGTTCGAGCAGGTCTGGCTGACGCGCGATACGCACCTCGACGAGGTACCGGGCTTCGTCGAGTTTCATCTGGTCAAGGGTCCGGAGGCCGAGGACCATACGCTCTACGCCTCGCATACGGTGTGGCGCGATCGCGATGCGTTCGAGGACTGGACCCGCTCGGAGGCGTTTCGCAAGGCGCATGCGCGCGCCGGCAACGAGAGCACCGGTTCGCTTTATCTGTCGCATCCGAAATTCGAAGGCTTCGAGGTGCGGCAGACCGTCAAGCCGGGACGCGCCGCCTAGTAGGATGCGTGCGAGCAGACCGCGAGAATGCGGGCCGGCGGCTCCCGACCCTTGCGGACGGCGACATAGGCGTGCCCCATGGTGCTGTCGATATAGGCGCTGTCGCCGGCCTTGAGTGTTGCGGGTTCGTAGAACTCGGTGTGCAGCCGCAGCGTGCCGGACAGCACGTAGATGAATTCCTCGCCCTCGTGACGGCTGAGACCGCCGATCTCCTCCAGCGAGGTCGCGGTGACAGTGAGGATGCCGGGCACCATCCGCTTGCGGGCGAGTTCGGTCGCCAGAATTTCGAAGCTGTAACGCTCGCCGGAGCCGCGCCGGCCCTGGTCCTTGCGTTCGATCGCACGCCGCGTCGTGCGCAATTCATTAGGGTGCAGCCGGAAGAACTCGCCGACATCGACGCCGAGTCCGACCGACAACTTGACGAGGCTTTCGTAGGACAGTGTCGCCTGGCTGTTCTGCACCTTGGACAGGGTCGAGACCGGAATACCCGTACTTGCGCTGAGTTCCTTGAGGGTGAGGCCGCGACTGCGGCGGATTTCGGCGAGCCGCACGCCGAGCGTGCTGCCCGGAATGTCCTGACTGCCGTTCTCGCGGAAAATCTGCAATGGCGCGTTCATGCTGAAGCCTCAGGTCACTGCGGCGCGCACGCGAAACGAATCGCGCTCATATTCGCGGTTATTCATGACCGCGCGCAAATGCTGCACGGCGTCGAAGATATCCGCGTACGACAGATAGATCGGCGCGATCCCGAGCCGGATGCAATCGGGGTTGCGAAAATCGCCGACCACGCCACGCGCCTTCAAAGCCTGCACGATGGCATAGGCTTCCGGGTGACGATAAATGACGTGGTTACCGCGCTCCTCGGCATTCTCAGGCGTTCCAAGTTCCAGGCCATGGCCGGCGCATTCGCGCTCAATCAGGGCCATCATCAGCGCCGTCATCTGTTTGCCTTTGTCGCGAAGCCGCGCGATGCCTGCATCCAGCATCAGGCCCACGGATTCTTCCAGTACGGACAACGCGACCACCGGCGGCGTGCCGGTCAGCATCCGCCGTATTCCGGGCGCCGGCTGGTAGCGATGATCGAAGGTGAAGGGCGAGGCGTGCCCCATCCAGCCGGTCAGCGGCTGTGTCATCTGCGCATGATGGCGCCGCGCCGCGAACAGAAAAGCCGGAGCGCCGGGCCCGCCATTGAGATATTTGTAGCCGCAGCCGACCGCGAAGTCGGCACGCGCCGCGTTGAGCGCAACCGGGATGGCGCCGGCACTGTGCGCCAGATCCCAGACCGCGAGCGCGCCGGCTTCATGCGCGATCGCAGTGATACCGGCCATATCCTCGATCCGGCACGACTTGTAATCGACATGGGTGAAACTCACGGCCGCAACATTGTCGTCGAGTGCCGCCGCCAATTCGGACGGCTCCGCATAGCGGACCTCACAACCATGTCCCGCGAACGCCGCAAGCCCCTCCGCGATATAGACGTCGGTTGGGAAGTTGCCGCGGTTGGTGACGATGGTGCGGCGGCCCGGGCGCAACGAGAGCGCAGCCGCGAGCACCTTGAACAGATTGGCCGATGTCGAGTCGCAGGCGACCACTTCGTCGTCTTCCGCACCGATCAGCGGCGCAATCTTCGCGCCGACCCTGTGCGGCAGGTCGATCCAGTGATGATCGTTCCAGCCCGAAATCGCCGAGCCGCCCCACTCGTTCTCGACCACCTCGCGGGCGCGGCGCGCCGCTGCCACAGGCAGCAACCCGAGTGAATTGCCGTCCAGATAGACCATACCGTCCGGAACAACGAACGCATCGCGAAGCGGCCGCAGTTGGTCGTTGCGGTCCATTTCCATCACCATGGCCCGCGTCACGGCGGCCGGAGCAGACATGCCCAAATTCTCCGCTATTGCGATAATTTTCTATATAGAAAATATTTTCGGATCGAGCTAGTCTAAATTCCGGCGGCCAGACAACATGCTCGCACCGGACCCCCGCATGAAACGTGTCGGTATCATCGGTTTCGGATTTATCGGCGCATCGCTTTATCGCGCCATCAATACGCATGAGGCCGCTGGTCTTGAGGTCGCTTTCGTCTCCAACCGGACACCCGACAAGCTTGCCGGGCTTCCCTCCGAGATCATTCTGGACGACCTGTCGCGCGCAGCAGACCGTCGCCCCGACCTGATTGTCGAATGTGCTCATCCGGACATCAGCGTCGAATATGGCGCGGGCTTCCTCGCGCACAGCGATTACATGCCGCTATCGGTCACCGCACTGGCCGAAGAATCAGTCCGCGAGACACTCGTTGCTGCTGCCGGCGCGAGCGGCCACCGGCTGTTGCTGCCGCGCGGCGCGCTGGTCGGCATGGACAGCCTGTTCTCATGGCGGCACATGTGGCGCGACGTCACCATCACCTTCCGCAAGCACCCGAGAAACCTCGATCTCAGCCGCACGGGACGGACGGCCGACAGCATTGTCGAGGAACTCGTATTGTACGATGGGCCGGTTCGCGGAATCGCCGCTGACTATCCGCGCAACGTCAACACCATGGTCACCTGCGCGCTCGCGACCATCGGGCTCGACCGCTGTCGTGCGCGGCTGATCGCCGATCCCCGCCTCGATCATGCGGTTGCGGAAGTGGAAGCTTTCGGAACCGATGGCTCGTATCTGCAGACGGTGAAGCGGCAGCCTGCGGTCGGCGTATCCGGAACGGAAATGTTTCAATCCACCCTGCGGTCGGTGCAGAAAGCGACCGGAAACCTGCAGACACTGGACTTTGTATGACGAAGCCCTTGCACCTCAAGAATCCCTCAAACCCGGCCGACCTGGAGTAGACCGATGCGCAAGACCCTTACCATCGCCGCCATCTTTGGCGTTGCCATGCTGGCCACGACCAGCGCATTCGCTCAGACCAAGAAGGTGGCCATCGCCAATTTCGGTCCGCATGGCTCCCTCGAACAGGTGATTGCCGGCTTCAAACAGGCGCTCGCCGACAAGGGCTTTGTCGACGGGAAGAATGTCGCCTACGACTACAGCCATTGCAATTTCGATCCCTCGCTGGTGCCGCAGGTGCTGAGCAAGCTCGAAGCCGGCAAGCCGGATCTGATGGTGACGATCACGACGCCGATGACTCAGGCCGCCGTGAAGATCGTGCGCGACCAGTCGATCCCGATCGTGTTCGCGCCGGTCACTGATCCGGTCGCCGCCGGCCTGGTTCCGGACTGGCAGCATGGGTCGGCCCGCTTCGTCGGCGCCTCCAACATGCAGTCGGTGGAGGCCGTACTCGACTTCGCGCGCAAGCTGCTCGGCAATGTGAAATCCTTCGGCATGCTCTACAATCCGGGCGATGCCAACGATGTCGCCAACAAGAACCTGGCCGAGAGCGCGGCCAAGGCGGCGGGAGTCGAGTTCAAGGCGGTGGCGGTCGACGCCGTCGGCGATATCGGCCAGCGAGCCGCGGCGCTTCAGGGCGTGGACTTCATCTATGCGATTCCCTCGAGCCTGCTGATGCCTGCCCTGCCGGCGATCGCATCGACCGCCGACCGGATGAATATCCCGGTCATCTCCTCCTCCCCGCAAGGCGCGCAGGACCATGTCGTGCTCGCCGCGATGTCGGTGTCCTGGAGCAAGGTCGGCTATCAGGCCGGACTGCGCGCGGCTGAGATTCTCGGCGGCAAGAAGCCTTCGGAACTGACGAACTACAAGCCGGCCGCCGAGGACCATACCGCGGTCATCAGCGGCCGCCGGCTGAAGCAGACCGGCAAGCCGCTTCCGGCCGCCCTCGCCGACTGCAAATGCGTCGTTGAATGACGGACATGCAGCCCATCGTCCCGTCCATGCTCGCGCTCGATGGGCTGCACAAGACATTTCACCAGGGCACGCCGGACCGGCGTGCCGCACTCGACGGTGTATCGCTCACGCTGCGGCCGGGAGACTTTGCCGTCGTGATCGGCGGCAACGGAGCCGGCAAGTCGACCCTGCTCAACACGATTTCGGGCGAGGTGCTCGCGGATTCCGGGACTGTCCGTGTCGACAATATCGATGTCACGACCAAACCGACGCATGTGCGGGCGGCCTGGATTGCACGCGTGTTTCAGGATCCGCTGGCGGGAACAGCAGGCACGCTGACGGTCGCAGAGAACCTGTCGATTGCGGAGCGCCGGGGTAAACGCAGCGGACTGCGCTGGGGACTCAGCGCCGAAAGCCGCAAGCGCTATCAGGATCGCGTTGCCGCTCTGGGCCTCGGACTGGAGAACAGGCTCGACCAGAAGGTCGGCTCCCTCTCCGGAGGGCAGCGGCAATCGCTGGCGCTTGCGATGGCTGTCCTCACATCGCCGAAACTTCTGCTGCTGGATGAGCATTGCGCCGCGCTCGATCCTAAGACCGCGGAACTGGTGATGCAGGAAACCGTGAGAGCCGTGAGCGGCGAGAAGCTCACCGCCCTGATGGTGACCCACAACATGCAACACGCGATCGAGTTCGGAAACCGGCTGATCATGATGATGTCGGGGCGCATCGTTTATCAAGCCGAAGGCGCCGAAAAGGCCGCGTTAACCATCGACCACCTGATCAAGCGATTTCACATCACGAGCGACCGCATGGTGCTGGGCTGACGCGATGGCGATTTTGCAGGCCTATTACAATCTGATCCCGGTCACGCTGCTGCAAGGCGTGATCTACGCGTTCGTTGCGCTGGGGATCATGATCCCCTTCCGGCTGCTGTCGTTTCCCGATCTGACCGCGGAAGGCTCGTTCCCGCTCGGTGCCAGCGTATCCGCTGCGGTTCTGGCTGCGGGCGGCGACCCGGTATCGGCAACGGCGATGGCGATCGTCGCAGGGTTTGCAGCTGGCGCGACCACCGCTCTGATCCATCGCATTTTCCGGCTCAATACCCTCCTGTGCGGCATCCTTGTCGTGACCATGCTCTACAGCATCGATATCCGCATCATGGGCAAGCCGAACATTCCGCTGTTCACCTATGATGACCTGTTCTCGATTTTCCTGGGCGGCTGGTCGCGTTCACTCGGCGCACGCATTGCCTTCGTCAGCGCGATTGCCATTGTCTGCACGGTCGCGCTCTATTGCTTCCTGAAGACGGAAATGGGGCTTGCCCTGCGCGCTGTCGGCGCCTCGCAAAGCATGGCGCGGGCGCAGGGCCTGTCGATCTCTTACTACGTGGTGCTCGGCATCGGCATTGCCGGCGCATTGAGTGCGCTCGGCGGGTCGATCCTGGCGCAGAACCAGAGCTTTGCCGACGTGAATATGGGCTTCGGCGTCCTGGTCAACGGCCTCGCATCGCTCATTGTCGGCGAACAACTGATCGGCCGACAGACCCTGGCGCGCCAGCTCGCCGCGCCGCTGGTCGGCGCCATTATCTATTATCAGGTGGTCAGTTTCGCCCTGGCGCTCGGCATGCAGCCGTCCGATCTCAAGCTTCTCACCGGGCTCTTCGTGCTCGCCCTCCTCGGTCTGCCGCTGCTGAAAAGCCGCACGTCACGGACCGACGCGCTTGCATGAGCGACCACGCTCTGGGTGACCGAGTTCATACTCGAATACCGCCGGATTGGTCTGTCACAAATAGAAAAGCTCGGCGAAGCACGTGCTGGAGGCGCCGGCTCGCGTGGAACTTTGTCAGCTTGGTTAACACACAAGATTGAAACGCATGCGCGCGTTTCCTGTCCACGACAACTTAACTCTCTGCAATAGAAGGAAAAACAATTCGCACCGAAATCACGTGGTCTGACTCTGCAGCGTCAGCGCACCGCATGTGCAAGCTTGAACGTAAATTTACTTGGCGAATGGGATAGGTTAACAATTCCTTACCTCAAATGCGGTGGGGCTGTAACCAATGGCGTACCTTTCTGTTGCGTCGCCGGCACTTCAGAGCCGGCGTGAACGAACTCGTTCGGGTCGGCTGCGGCATCTCCTGAGCGCGCGTGATCTCACCCTCGACGACGTCGACGACTTCTGCCAGGCCGCGGACGATTTCGAGTCCGGCCTCGCACCGCGCCAGCAATTGTTCGGCCGCACCGTCGCGTTGCTCTTCTTCCAGTCCAGCACTCGCACGCGGCTCGGCTTCGAATCCGCCTCGGTTGCGCTCGGGGCCCATTGCATCGGCATGGAGGATATGTCGGCCTCGCGCACCAATGCGAGCATAGGAGAGACGATCGAGGACTGCGCCGCTGTCGTATCGCGACTGGCCGACGCCATTGTGGTTCGGCATCACGAATGCTCCGCAGCGGCGCGTATGGCGGCAACGTCGATCGTGCCCGTGATCAACGCAGGCGATGGCTGGAACGAGCATCCCAGCCAGGCCCTGATCGACATTCACGCGATGCGCCGCGGCCTCGGCACCCTGCGCGGCAAGAGCATCGCCTTCGGCGGCGATCCACGTGGACGCGTGGTGCGCTCTCTGATCCAGCTGCTGCGCTTCGAGGGACCGCGCGAAATCCTGTTCTGCCCGCCCCCGCATTACGAAGTGCCGGAAGACCTGGTGCAGGCGCTCTCGGACCATCAGATTCGCCTGCGCATCATTGCGGATATCGACATTGCTTTGGTGGAATCCGACGCAGTGATGATGGCGCCTTACGATATGTCCGCAATCGGCGAGCCGCCGGCGTCCGACTACGTGTCACCTCACTTCACGCCGAAGCACTTCGCCATCACCGCGGAAAAAATCGAGCGGTTGAACTCCAAGGCCCTTCTCTATCATCCCCTGCCGCGTTTCGACGAAATCGATCCGTCGTGCGACTCCCTGCCGAATGCCATGTATTTCGAGCAGGTTCGCCTCTCGAAATTCATGCGGATGGCGGTGCTGGAGCGGCTGCTGAACGCGAACTAGCGAGCCGCAACCGGGTCGATCGCCGGTTTACGAGGCCACCTTGCGGCGCTTCTGTGCGACCGAATCGGGTTTCTTGGCGATAAGCTTGATGGACGCCGGGAAGATCGGGTTGTTGATCAAATTGCGCAGCTGGCGGGCCGGTATCGGCTTGCTGAACAGGTAGCCCTGGATTGCGTTGATGCCGAAACTGCGCAGGCGCTCGAGCTGCACCTCGGTTTCGACGCCTTCCGCGACGCATTCCATCCGAAGATCGCGGGCAATTTGCGCCGTTCCATTGACGATCGCAGAGGTGCGCGGCGACTCGTCGACCTTCTGCGAGAATTTCCGGTCGATCTTGATCTTGGAAAACGGAAAGTCGTTCAAATAGGCGAGCGACGCATAGCCGGTTCCGAAATCGTCCAGCGAAATGCCGACGTTCATCCGCCGCAACTCTTCGAGGATGCCAAGCGTTGCCGCGTTGTCATCGATGAAGACGGACTCGGTGATCTCGAGTTCCAGACGGCTCGCCGCAAGGCCTGATTCTGCAAGCGCGGCGCTCACCCTATCGACAATCTCGCGGCCATGCCTGAACTGCACGGGCGACAGATTTACGGCAACCTTGATGTCAGGATTCCATTGGGTTGCCTCCAGGCAAGCCTTGGACAGCACCCAGGATCCGATCGAAACAATCAAACCGGTCGCCTCGGCAATCGGAATGAACACGTCCGGCGCGACCGGACCAAGTTCGGGATGATTCCAGCGCAGCAGCGCCTCACAACAAATGGCGCGGCCGGATCTCGGATCGACAATCGGCTGATACACAACGTCGAGCTCGCCGCGGCTGAGCGCGCGCTGCAGGTCCTGCTCCAACGCCACCCGGCTCTCGTATTCGCGGGACAGTTCCGCTGTGTATTCGACGATCTGGCTGCGGCCGCGCTTTTTGGCCTCATAGAGCGCCAGGTCGGCGTTGCGAAAGAGCACGTCCATCGTCGTTTCGCGCTGCGCCAGGGCGCAACCGAGACTGGCCCCGCAGATACTCCGCGTCATTTCGATCTTGAACGGATCGGAGAACCTCGCCAGGATCGCCCGGGCAACCGCGGCCATATCAAGGGCGCGCTGTCCAACCAGCATGACAAGAAATTCGTCACCGCCGACACGCGACACCTCATCGCCAGGCACCAACGCGGAGCGGATACGGTCCGCGGCCTCCTTGAGGACGGCATCACCGACCGGATGACCGAGCGTGTCGTTGATGTCCTTGAACCGGTCGAGATCAATCGCGATCAGCGCGATTTCGTCTCTGCCCGGTGCTGAAAATCTTGCTTCGAGCGAACCGAGAAACGCTGAACGGTTCCAAAGCCCTGTTAGCGAATCGCGTTGTGCAAGTGTTTCGATCCGGCGAAAGGCCTGATGACGCGACACGAGGTTGTCGTACACGCTCCGGCAGATGATGATCGTGCCGACATAGAGTGCACCGATGAAAGTCGCGAGAACCAGATGAGCGACGTCGGCGCGGAAGATCAATGCCAGCGTGAACGGCAGGCATGTGAAGCTGACCTGACCGATGGTAATCAACGGCCGGCTGGCATTGCGGGACGACACCCCTGCAATGTAGCCAATGACGCAGCAGCCAACGAGAATCTCGACGTCGGTGCCCGCATGGAACATGACCGCATAGGCTCCGGCGATTCCGACCAGGCCCGAAAACGCCCAGGCGCCGATGAGTGCGATCAATTCCCAGCGCTTCAAGGCAGCGATGTCGTCCGGATCATGGTCGACGCGATGATAGAAGCTTGCGGCCACGGCGCGCGCGACGCCGATCAGCAAAAAGCCAGCGGAGATGAACGCGAACACGACATCGCCGCTGAGCAGGCCGGCAATGGCCGTAACGGCTGTTGCCGCCGCAGTGGCCACGAACAAAGGCTTCGCCGTGCTCGTCGCGCCATACAATGCGCGGACGAGTTCGAAATGCAGCACCGGGTCGGGGACCGAACCATTCAGGCGGTCCACGAAGCGCGTTATGGCGGCCGCAAGCCTCATCAAAGGTCCTGGTCGGGCCGATATGCCCCTGTCATCACGGCACTATTCGTTGAATTTGTTAAGGAATAGCCCTTTCAGAGCAGTAAAGACGGCATCCTCCGCGCGCCACTGCCCGGCAGTTCCCGGAATCGGAAAACAGATGGTTATCGGATAAACGGGAAGGTTGCAGCATGCCTCCGTCTCGCGCCGAGATCGTTGCAGTGCTGCACGCAACTTTTGGTATTATACGGTTGTGCCGCGGTGACACAGCGCCACCGTGCCCGTGCGGGAAGGCCGCCTTCCCTATTTCGAACCGAGCCGTTTCGCGAACGCAAGAGCGACCAGACTAACGGCAGCCGCCAGGATCAGATAGAAAGCCGGCGCCAGCTTGTTACCCGTGACCGAAATGATCCAGGTATTGAATAGCGGGGCAAGTCCTCCGAAGATTGCGACCCCAAACGCATAGCTGATCGACAAACCGGTGGTCCTCATCCGCGCCGGAAAGAGCTCGGCCATCAGAGCGCCAAGCGGACCCATATAGGCGGCCATTAGAACGCCGATGATCGCCTGAACGATCAGCAAGGTCTCCAAGGTGGGAGCAGCGGCAAGCCAGGCGAACAGCGGATAGAACACGACCAGCATCGCAGCGGCCGACGCGAACATGATTGGCCGGCGACCGAACCTGTCGGATACCGCTCCAAAGACCGGGATCAGCGCGAGCTGGATAACGCCGACCAGCAATCCGCCAAGAAAGCCGACCGACGTCGTCAGCCCGAATTGCCGCGTCGCATAAGTCGGCATGAACAATACAACAGTATACATGGACACCGTGCAGAGCGCGACGACTCCAAGCGAAACCAGAAGCCGCTTCTTTCCGTCGGACAAAGCCTCCTTCAGCGGCGAAGCGCTGGGCTGCATCGTCTTGAATTCCATCGTCTCATCGACATGGCGCCTGATGTACCAGGCAACCGGTCCGATCAGCAGACCGATGATAAAGGGAATCCGCCAACCCCAGCTTTCCAGCTGTGCGGTTGTCAGGGTCGCGGTCAGGGCTACGCCGATCGAGGTGGCGAGAACGGTGGTGAGCCCTTGGCTCGCAAATTGCCAGCTTGCGAAAAACCCGCGCTTCGTCGGATCCTGTTCCGCAAGAAACGCCGTCGCGCTTCCGAATTCGCCGCCGGCGGAAAAACCCTGGATCAATCGTGCCAGCACAATGAGAAATGGTGCGAGCAGCCCGGCAGTCGCATAGGTTGGCGCCGTGGCGATAATCGCGGTGCCGGCCATCATCATCAGAATTGTGAGCGAGAAGGCAGCCTTGCGTCCGTAGCGATCCGCATAATTGCCCATGACGATCGCGCCGAGCGGCCGCATGAAGAAAGGAACACCGAACGCTGCCAACGCGAACATGAGCGACACGGTTTCGTCGCCCGCGGGGAAAAATAGTTTGGCCATCAAAACGGCGAAGAAACCGTAGATGATGAAATCGAACCATTCGAGCGCGTTGCCAATCGACGCGGCAGCTACCGCTCGCACGCGGCGCACATCACCGTCCGGTTTGCTCATTGTGGCCGCCGTCATGCGCAACCTCTCCGTGTGCCCTGAATGCAGAACGTTGCAACAACGATTCATAAGCGAGTCGGCGCTCTTACGCCGCTACATTGCACCAGCCCGATTCAAAGAATTGCTAATCACAGCCGAGATCGCGGCCCGCGAAATTTGTCGGCACGGCGCCACGTCGCCCCGATTTTGACTAAGCGTCAAAGTTAGGGAAGACATTGTGCGTCCAGCAGAGGTTGAAGACGTCATGCAGTCGTTTACGTACAATGCCCTTCCGTCGCGGGTCATTTTCGGCAGCGGGACCATTTCGAAGCTGAAGTCCGAGGTCGAGCGCGCAGGCTGCCGCCGGGCATTGTTGCTCAGCACCCCCGAACAGGCGGAAAGCCTGCATCAGATCGCGCAGTCGCTTGGGCCGCTCGCCGCCGGCACCTTTACCCAGGCCGCGATGCACACGCCGACGGACGTGACCGAACGCGCGCTGAAACAGGTATCGGAGTGCAGCGCAGACTGCACCATTTCGTTTGGTGGCGGCTCCTCGACCGGCCTCGGCAAAGCGATCGCGTTGCGCACCGACCTCACCCAGATCGCCGTGCCAACAACCTATGCCGGGTCGGAGGTGACGCCGATCATCGGGGAAACCAAGGACGGCGTGAAAGTAACCCAGCGGACCCTGAAGGTGCTCCCGGAGATCGTCATCTACGACGTGGACTTCACCGTCGGCCTGCCGCAGCGGCTTTCGGTAACCTCCGGCACCAACGCCATCGCGCACGCCGTCGAGGCGCTTTACGCCGAGGATCGGAATCCGGTCATCTCGATGATGGCCGAGCAGGCCATCGGCGCCATGGGGCGCGCACTGCCTGCAATCGTTGCCAATCCGCAGGATCGCGACGCGCGATCGGAGGCGTTGTACGGCGCCTGGCTTTGCGGCGTCTGCCTCGGATCGGTCGGCATGGCGCTGCATCACAAGCTTTGCCACGTCATCGGCGGCGCTTTCGACCTGCCGCATGCCGACACCCACACCGTGATCCTGCCATACGCGATGGCCCATAACGCCAAAGCCGCACCGCATGCCGATGCGGCGATCGCGCGGACGCTCGGCGGCCGCGACGGGACATCCGCACTCGTTGACCTGGCGGGACGGCTCGGCAGCCCACGCAGCCTGAAATCGCTTGGCATGCCGGAATCCGGCATCGATCGCGCCGCCGATCTCGCCGTGCAGAATCCCTACTGGAATCCACGGCCGATCGAGCGGACATCGTTGCGGGCCCTGATTGCGGCGGCCTGGGCGGGCGAAGCGCCAAAGAGCTTCGATTAGAAGCGCGGGAGCGGGCGTCGAATGGGTAGGCGCGCGGCCGAAGCGCTGTGCCCGCCGTCGAGATAGCGCCCTGTGATCCGTCAGGGCAACTCGCCACTTTGTTTTGGGGGGGTCGCGAAACCGTCAGGCCGCCTGTAGGACAGCACCAGGTCGCACCGCAGACATGAAAATTTATCGTAGCCGGACGCCGCGTTCGAGCGTTCGGCCTGCATGGTAATCCTGCAGCGCGGACAAGGCCTTAGCGGCGGCAACTCCTGATTCATCCGCAAAAACTGACCGGATTTCCGGAACCGGCCTTGATCAGGATCAACTTTTCCGCCGCAGCTTCACGGTGTCTGCACCAGCAGGCTCATGCGCACCAGATCGGACAGGCTTCGGGCCTGCATCTTGGTCATCACATTGGCCCGATAAACTTCCACGGTCCGCGGGCTGATACCGAGATCGTGAGCGATGGTCTTGTTCGGGGAGCCGGCAACGAGTCCGTCGAGCACCTGGCGCTCGCGTTGCGACAGGCTCTCGAGCCGCTCTTCGATCTCGTTGCGGAGGGCCACGCGCTCGCCTTCCAAGCGCTTCGCCTCCAGGGCGGATCGCACGGCGGCCAGCATCCGATCGTCATCGAACGGCTTTTCCAGAAAATCGGCAGCGCCAGCTTTCATGGCCTCGACCGCAAGCTGGATATCGCCGTGGCCGGTCATCACGATCACTGGAATGATGCAGGATTTTGCACGCAGGCGCTTAAGTAGTTCGAGACCGCTAATATCGGGCATCCGCACGTCGGTAATCACGCAGCCATTGATCTCCCGGGTGAGCGTATCCAGGAAATGCGTCGCCGATTGATAGGTGACGACGTCGAAATTCGCTGCCCGCAGCAGAAACGAAAGCGAATCCCGGACCGCATCGTCGTCGTCGATCACATGCACCAGAGGTGTTTCAGACATTGCCAAGGTCCTCGCTGGCCGCGAGCCTGAGTGTCAGATGGAAAACCGTTCCGCCTCCCGGATTCGCCTCGGCCCACAATCGTCCGCCATGCGCCTCGACGATGGTCTTGGAGATCGACAGACCGACGCCCATGCCATGCTTCTTAGTTGTCATAAACGGCTGAAACAACTGCGGGAGAATGTCAGGAGACAATCCGGTTCCGGTATCGGATACGCTGACGCGCACCATCGACGGCCCGTCGGCGGTCGACGAGATGACCAGTTGCCGCGTCGGCAGGTCGGACATCGCTTCGATCGCATTGCGGATCAGGTTGAGCACCACCTGCTGCACCTGCACCTTGTCTGCAAAAACCAGATCGTTCTCGGTATCGAGATCGAAACGCACCTTGACGCCCTGATCCTTGGCGCCGACCAGCGCCAGGGCGCTCGCCTCTTCGAG
>CAZXJZ010000117.1:0-15105 GCA_964641065.1 uncultured Hyphomicrobiales bacterium
TGTAGGTTGTGGTGGCGTAGAAAAGCGCTTGACGGGTGGGATCGGATTACAGAAGCGGATCGAAGCCGAGATCGGACAGATGCGGATTGAGCGTCATCACCGCGTTGGTGGTCAGCACGATTGTCTGCCCGTCCGGCTTGCCGCGCAGCACGGCCGCGGTCGCGGTATTGCCGCTCGCGCCGGGACGATTCTCGATGACCACCGGCTGGCCGAGGGCCTCGGACAGCTTCGGCTGCACCAGCCGCGCCACGAGGTCGGTGGCGCCGCCGGCGGGATAGGGAACGACGATCGTGACCGGTCCCTGCGGGAATTGCTGCGCGGATGCCGCCGGCGCCAGCAGCGGCAGGGCACATAGCGCCAGCATCCCGGCAATCCGTTTGAACATCGCGTCCTCCCGTTCTTATTTTCGCTATAGCGAAACTCGTTTCGCATTTGCGTCATCTTTCGACGCTCGGGATCGGTTTGTCAAACCAGAGAGGACCCGGGGCGTCGATGAGCGTCTTAGATCGTGGACATGGCTGTTTCCATTTCTGAAACGCTGAGCAAGGTTGGCGGGCGCGTCATTGCGGCTCCGTGCCTTCGGTGGTCTTTGCCGGCGGCGGCACGATCTTCATCACGAACGATGTCGTCTGCTCGTCCGGTCCAAACGGTCCGGGCACCTTGTTCTTCACCGGTGGCAGGCTTTTGAGATAGACGGCGATGGCGCGCACATCCTGCGCGGTCAGGTTCGCGAAAGCGTGCCAGGGCATGATCGGTGCAAGCTCACGTCCGTCCGGACGCCGGCCTTTGGTAATGGCGGCGACGATCTGATCCGTCGACCACCCTCCGAGGCCGGTTTCGTGATCGGGCGTCAGGTTCGGACCATGAAACACACCGAGGCCGGGAATCTCGAAACCGACTTCCGAACCGCCCAGAAAGCGCGCGATATCCGGCTTGCCGAAGAAGTAACCGGGCGTGTGACAGTCGTTGCAGCCGCCAAGCGTGACGAGATACTGGCCGCGCCTGATTTGTGCATCCTGCGCATGACCGGCATCGTCGCTGGCGCTCAACATGCACAACGCGACCGCAGCCGAGAACAACATGCGGAACATCGTCAGCGGCGCCGGACGGTCGTCGCGGCCGTGCGACAATCGCCGGCGGGCCGCGCTGCGGTTGATGCGATCGACGGAAGGACGCGAAGGGTCGCTCTGGCCCGAGGCAAGCGCATCGGCGACAAAGCCGATGTCGCTGCGATTGAGCCCGATATCGCGCAGCATCAGGTCCGGCAGCGCGCTCAGTTCGCGCTGAATCCGTGCGGCAACGAGGGCGCGCTCGATGGCCTGCGCAATCCGGGCGACGATTTGTCGGGCGCGGGCCGCCAGACTCTGTTCCTTGACGGGGCGATAAACAACAAGATCGGTCATGGCAGACTCCATCTGTGGCGCGTCAATGCGCGCGGTTGCAGTCGAAGGTGAAGCAGCGTTCGGGACGGGTCAGCGCTCTTCGCGGGTCCTTTGCGGAGAGCCAACCCTCTGTGTTCCTTGGCGATTGTTCATTCGCCGATGAGGCTGAGATACGTCCGGCGGCGGCCTGCAACAATCAGCGTTATTGCCAAGTCGTTCTGCGTTTTTGCAGAATGGCGGATGCTCGAGTGGTCGGACCTTCGCATTGTCCTGGCTGTTGCGCGCGGTGGCTCGGCGCTGCGTGCCGCGCATGCGCTCGGTGTCAACCAGACGACGGTGATGCGGCGGATAACCCAACTCGAATCCGCACTCGGCTTGACGCTCTTCGAACGCAAGCAGAGCGGCTATCATCCGACGCCGCTTGGTGAGCGCATCGCCGCGGTCGCGGAACGCATCGAGGACGAGGTCAAGGCGCTGGAGAGCGCAATCGACGCCGAGCAACGCGTGCTGTCAGGCCGCGTGCGGCTCACCACCAGCGAGGCGCTCGCGAGTCTGTTGGTCGCGCCGTTGTTGTCGGATTTTCGAAAACGGCATCCTGCAATCCTGATCGAACTGGCGGCCGACGATCGCCGCTTCGATCTGGCCCGCGGTGACGCCGACATTGCGTTGCGCACGGGCTCGCGACCCGATGGCGCCGGCATCGTTGCGCGCAGGCTGCCGGACGTAGCCTGGAGTGTGTATTGCAGCCGGTCCTATGCCGACGAGAATGGTGCGCCGGATTCCGCGCGGGCGATCGACGGTCATCCGATCCTCGGCATGGATGGCGCGCTTGCCGAGCGTCCGGCTCAGCTTTTCCTGATGCAGGCGGCGCCGAATTCGACGGTGAGCGCGCGCAGCAACAGCCTTGCCAATCTGGTCTCGGCGCTGAAGGCGGGTCTCGGCATCGCCATGCTGCCTTGCCTCGTTGGCGATGAAGAGTCCGATCTGGTGCGCTGTCTGCCGCCGGTCAAAGGCGTCGAATCGGAGATGTGGATGATCGTGCGCGAGGAGGTCAGATCGGTGCCGCATGTGCGTGCCTTCGCCGATTTCCTCGCGGCTCAGATCCAGCTTATGCGGGGACAATTGGCTGGCGCCGCAACCCCGCGGGCATGACGCAAATCGCAGGGAGAGGGCCAGGCGCGTCCTGCCAACCGGGTTCCGGTGACACGGCGGCCAAGACACGGTCTAAGACCCCGTCCATGGCATCGCGGTTCCGGGAATCCTCCTCGGTGGAGCGTGCGCCGCCCTTGTTTCGTTAACCCAGCTTGGCTAAGTAACGCCCCGTCCTGGGGCGGTTCGCCCCGTTCGGCCCCGCGGAGAGGTGGCTGAGTGGTTGAAAGCACCGCACTCGAAATGCGGCGTGCTCGCAAGGGTACCGGGGGTTCGAATCCCTCCCTCTCCGCCATATTCCGGCCGGCGTTTATTCCGCCTCGACCGTCAGATTCGGGCCGTCGCTGTGGACGACGCGCACTTTGGCGCCCGCCGGGCAATCCGGACCGCTGACGCGCCACACCGTATCGTCGATGCGGATTGCGCCGACACCGTTGACGATCGCCGTCTCGAGCGTGAACACCCGGCCTACATAGCCTTCCGCGCGTCGATTGAGGAACGGGTTGTCCTGCGGCTTTTCTGCCTTGCGGGCGAAATGCCACCACACCGGCACAAGCGCGATCGACAACACCGCAAACAGGATCAATTGCATCTGCCAAGGGATCGTCATCGCGCTCGCCAGCGCGCCGACCACGATGGCCGTAAGTCCGAGCCAGAGCATGTACATGCCGGGCGTCAGCACTTCCAGCAGCAGCAGGAGCGCCGCCAGGATGAACCAGTTCCAGGCGCCGAGCGAAACGATCCAGGCCAGCATGGCAAGCTCCGGTCAGGCGGCGGCTATGGGCGCTGCGTGGTGAAAACCGGGGCTCCGGGAACGGCCGGGCCCGTGGGGCCGGGGCGAGCGGACGCCGCGGCTGCGGCGAGGGCGAGCCGCCCGCGCCATCGCCACCAAACGTCGCCTTGGCGATTTCGCCGATGCCGGCAAGCGAACCGAGCACGCCCATGGTTTCGACCGGCAGCAGAAGGACTTTCTGGTTGTCGGAATCGGCGAAGCGTCCGAACGCGGTCAGATATTTTTCGGCGACGAAATAGTTGATGGCGGCGACGTCACCGCGGGCGATCGCTTCGCTGACCAGTTCGGTCGCTTTCGCTTCCGCCTGCGCGGTGCGCTCGCGCGCCTCGGCATCGCGGAAAGCGGCCTCCTTGCGGCCCTCGGCTTCCAGAATCTGCGCCTGCTTGGCGCCCTCGGCACGCAGGATTTCGGAGGCGCGCTGCCCCTCCGCCTGCAAGATCTCGGCGCGCTTCTCGCGCTCGGCCTTCATCTGCCGTCCCATCGCCTGCACCAGATCGGCAGGCGGGACGATATCCTTGATCTCGATGCGGTTGACCTTGACGCCCCAAGGCGAGACCGCCGCGTCGACCACGCGCAGCAGCCGTTCGTTGATCACGTCGCGATGCGACAGCATCTCGTCGAGGTCCATGCCGCCCATCACCGAGCGGATATTGGTCATGGTCAGCTTGACGATGGATTCCTGCAGGTCGGCGACTTCGTAACTGGCTTTTGCAGCATCGAACACCTGGAAGAAGGCGAGTCCGTCGACCGTGACGGTGGCGTTGTCCTTGGAGATGACGTCCTGCTGCGGGATGTCGATCACCTGCTCCATCATGTTCATCTTGGTGCCGACGCGGTCGATATACGGAATGATGAACGTAAGCCCGGGCTGCAAGGTGCGGGTGTATTTGCCGAACCGTTCGACAGTCCAGTTGTAGCCCTGCGATACGGTCTTGACGCCGGCGAACAGGGTGATGATCGCGAGCACGACCAGCACAAGGGCGAAAATATCAAGGCCAAACAGCATGGCATGCTCCCAGGATGGTCGTGCAGTGTGACCAAAGCCCGAATTGGCCGCAAGTGTCGAACGGGACCTCCCGTCCCAATACACAGCGATGCAGTGCCTTCCGAAGTCTGAGAGCGATTATGCCTTCAAATCGGCGACGGCGATCTCACCATCCGTGACGTATTTGTTGACCTTGCCGATCTGCAAATGCTCGCCGGACCGATGCGAGCGCACGTTGCCAACGGCATCGCGCCGGACCAGTTCCTGCATCAGGAAGTCACGTTCCTCGTTGGTGTTGTCATCGGTCGCGTGGGTGATCTGGAAGCTCAGGCGCGTGAGCGAAAAGCCGATGTCCTTGGTCGCGGCGCCCACCCAGAGCGCCTCTTCGTCCGGCGCTGGACGATCGGTGCCGAGCCAGAAGCCCGGCGTATCGATCATCTGCTCGGCGCGCGCCGTCGGTCGGCCCCAGAAGCGGACGTGGTGCCGCTTGCGCGGGCTGTTGTCGATCGGCAGCTGGAAGCCGATGTCCTGACCGCGTCCAAACAGGTACAGCGTGCTGAAGGGCGCTTTCGGGTAGGTCTCGTTCAGCACGAAGGCGCGCGCCATTCGTACGGAGCTTTTCAGGTCGAGCGGGTCCGCTTCCGACCAGCCCATGGCGGCGAAGGCTTCGCACAGCTGACGCCTCGTGCCGATCAGTCCGATGTTCACCGGATCGCCGGGGAGTCCGTCACCGGTCAGGGTGTAACTCGGCACCCGGCCGCGCTGCAGGATGCGCAGTCCGAGCCGGATGGCGCGCGGCAGGACAACATAGGCCGCGATGGCATAGGTCACGGCCAGCGCGATCGCCCAGGGCAGTCGGCGATCGGCGAAATCGAAGACAACGAACACGATCAGCCAGACCGTGACGGCGCCTACCGCGACAACAAGCAGGCGCTGGAGCAGACGCCGCAGCAGTCTCATGCCTTCCGACCCCGAGTCATACCCTCGACATCATCCTACGCCGCAGGCGGCGCGGTTGCACGACGGTTGTGGGGACGCCAAACCGTCGCTGGCGTGACGCTAGATTTTCTTGCCAGCCTCGTCCCAGCGCTTGCTCGCCTTGGCATTGGCGACGATGTCGTCGACGCCCGCAAGCTTGACGCGGTCGCGCACCAGGCCCTTGTAGAACTCACCCTTCGACACCGGCGCGACATCCGCAATGATGGTCCAGGAATCGCCGCCATCGAGGCTTTCGAACACCTGGCCGTCGGTGTCGGCGGCGTAGAGCCCGTATCCGTCGGCCCGCGCCTCGATGGTGAGCGCGGAGAACAGCGCGCGCTGTCCGTTCGGCAGGCCGCCGAGCAGCCGCTGCCAGGTCTTGCCGGCATCGGGGCTGCGGAACAGCTTGCCGCGGGCGCGTCCGCGCTCGTACCAGTGCAGTGGCCAGCCCACGCCGGCGGTCATGAACAGCAGATCCGGCTGCTCCGGATGGATCACGATCGCATCCGGGTAATCGGCGGCCGGCGGCATCGGGATTTTCGTCCAGGTCTTGCCACCGTCCTCGCTCGTCATCATGCCGACGATGCCGTTGGCGACGATCAGCCGCTCCGGCCGCGCGGGATGCACGAGAATGCGATGGATGTCGCATTCCTGCGGATCGGGATCGACTTTGAGATCGGTGAAGCTTTCGCCGAAATCGGTCGAGACCAGCAGCGCGCCGATCTCGATGCCGACCAGCAGGCGGTCGCCGTCCAGCACAATGTCCTTGATATGGCCGACGCGCGGCGGCGGCGGAAACGTCCATTTCGCGACGCTGTCGGCCTTGCGCAAAGCCGGCAACTCGCGCCAGGTCTCGCCCTTGTCCTCGCTGACATAGAGATGCGCCGGCAGCGCGCCGGCAAACACCACGTCGCGTCCCTGAAGCTTGCCGGCGCGGGCCGACCAGAATTCATAATGCGCCAGGCCGTTATTCACCCATCGCCAGGTGATGCCGCCATCGTCGCTGCGGGCGATGCCGATGCCGCGGGTGGCGGCAAACAATGTACCGTCATCCAGCGCCGTGACCGCACTGACGAACACCCCCTGCAGCGCGCGGTGCGTCACGGTCCAGCCTTTGTCCGACCGCGAAAGGATGGCAACGCCATCCACCGTGCCGACGGCCATGGTGTCGGAAGGGGCGGCGGCACGCTGCATATTCGTGCCGCCATTCGACAGGAGGATCATGAGCTTCACTCGCCGCGACAGATGTGCGCGGCGAGTGATAGCCGAGGGAACTCGTCTCGTGAAGTCTTGGGCAGCGCGCGCCTATTGCGCGTCGTTGGCGGCACCCGAGGTCGTGGACGGCGCCGCGCTCGTGGTCGGCGCTCCGCCGTTGCCTGCCGTCACATGCCAGATCGCATTGCCGGCGTCGTCGGCAACCAGAAGGCTGCCCTCGCGTGTCACGGTGACGCCGACCGGTCGTCCGTAGGCGACCGACTCGCCATCCTTCAGGAAGCCGGTGAGAACGTCGATCGGATCGCCGGACGGGCGCCCGCCCTGGAACGGTACGAACACGACGCGATAGCCGCTCAGGTCGGAGCGATTCCAAGAGCCATGCAATCCGACGAACATGCCGTTGCGGAACGGCTGAGGCAGCGCATTGCCGCCATACCAGGCCAGTCCGATCGCCGATGTATGCCCGCCCAGCGCGTAGTCCGGCGTGATCGATTGCGCGACCAGATCCGGGCGCTGCGGTTGCACGCGCTCGTCGACGATTTTGCCCCAATAGCTGTAGGGCCAGCCATAGAAGCCACCGTCCTGCACCGATGTCAGATAATCCGGCGGCACGTCGTCGCCGATTTCGTCGCGCTCGTTGACGGACGTCCACAGCGCGCCGGTGGTCGGCTCGATTGCCATGCCGTTGGCGTTGCGCAAGCCGGACGCGAAGATGCGATGTTTGCCGGATGCGAGATCGAGCTCCCAGATGGTCGCGCGGGCCTGCTCGATCTCCATGCCCTTCTCGCCGATATTGCTGCCCGAGCCGACGGTGATGAAAAGCTTCGTATTGTCGGCGGACGGCATGATGTTACGCGTCCAGTGATGACCCACCGGGATATCGACGAGCTTGGTGCCTTCCGCCGTGATCGACGTCTCGCCTTCCTTGTAGGGGTAGCGCACCACGCTGTCGGTATTGGCGACGTAGAACTGGTCGCCGATCAGCGCCATCCCGAACGGCTGACGCAAGCCTTCCAGAAATACATGGCGCTCGTCGGCGACGCCGTCGCCGTTGGTGTCGCGCAGCAGCGAAATGCGATTGGCGTTTTCGACGATCGAACCGGCGCGCCGCATCACCCAGTTCTGAACCAGCGCGCGCGGACTCCATGACGGCGACGGCAGGCTGGCGGCTTCGGCCACCAACACGTCGCCGTTCGGAAGCACGTAGATCCAGCGCGGATGTTTGAGATCGCGGGCAAACGCCTTCACCGACAGTCCGGAGGCGGCCTTCGGCATCGCGCCGTTTGGCCACGGTTCCGCCCGCGCCCAGTTGATGGTGGGGATAAGGCCTTCGTTCGGCTCGGGCAGTTTCGGTTCCTGTCCGGTGGACTGAGCGGGAATCTCGCCTTGCGCCGACGCGACGGCCGGCCACAGCACCCCGGTGGCTGCGATGGACAGGGTGGCAAACAATACGACGCTGGCATTGATCATAGACTGTCTCCGTCGTCAGGACGGCCTCTGCCTGCCCCAACGGGAGCCAACGATGCTGTTCCTTGCAGGGTTCCGCGCGAATTCGGACCGCATCCGAGGCCGAACGCCGCATGGCGCGGCTGCGGCGCTAGCCCAGCTCGAATGTGGTGACCCCGAACACGCGTTCGAGCCGCGGTATCGAGACCGGAGCGGTATACATGCGCGCGGTTTCGAAGACCGGGGCGAGACCGAGCTCCTTTGCTAGTGCGGTCGCGTCCGCATTGACGGCCGGTACATCAAGAAACACTTCGCCGCCGCCGATGGCGTCAAGCAGTGCGGCAAGTACGGCTTCTGCCGCGTTGCGATCGACCGCGACCAGCGGCCCGATCTTGTGGCCGGACCGGCAGGGGCGGATCACGCCCCAGGCCGTCAATTCCCCATCGCGCAGCAAGGCGCGTCCGGTATGTCCTTGCGCACCAACCCAGCAGCGCAAAAACTTGGAGCGCGGAGCAGGGAAAACCATCGCGTCGCTCGCTTCGATCTGCCCCAGTGGCACCGTGGTCAGATCAACGACATTGCCGCGCGGCGCTTGCGGCATGGCAACAATGCCGCCGTAGCGGACATTGGCATAGGCGTGGACGAAGCCGGATCGCTCGTAGTTGCGCTGCTGCGCGACCACGCCATCGAGTCCGATGATGCGCGCGCCGGCATGGGCGATCGCCGCGTTCCAGATTTGCAGCCCGTAGCCGCAGCCACGTAAATCGGGTCGCACGATGTAGAAGCCGAGAAAGGAAAAGCGCGCGTCGTAATTCACGCAGGAAATGGTTGCTGCCGCTGCGCCGTCGATCTCGCCGATCAGAAATCCGTCCGGATCCACGGCAGCGAAGCACGCGGCATCGTTCAGGCCGGGATTCCAGCCCTCGGTGGCGGCCCAGCCGATCGCGATCGATATCTCGTCGGGCCGCATTGGCCGGATGTGCAGGGTGCTCATGCGGGGCCTGTCGCTGGTTTGCTGCTCGCAGAGACCTTATCAAGGATGCGTTTGCGGGGTATTGCACGCACTGCGTGAAGATGGGGCGCCATGAGCGCTCGGATCGCCGACTTTCGTGTGGAAGACTGCCAGACGTTCGCGCCTGGGCGGTTGTGTCCCGTCCGGCGATGGGATCATGTTCCTCGCATCGGCGGCGGCCGCCGCTTCCTCCCAAGGGAAGTCCTGCGCGAGACCGCCAACGTCCCTGCTTGTTGAACCTCCCCGTACGTTGTTTTTGAAAATGAAGTACCGAAGCGTCGATCACGGGCCCGGAATCTCCCTGGCCGCCGTTGCCATCATTATCGTCATCTCGGCGGTCGCGTTGAAGTATCTCGGCAGCTAGTTGACCGACAGAGCTGCCTTGGTTCGGCGATGCAATGCGGCATTGCCGGGAGCACGTCTCCATCCCGTCCGATCCGTACCGCGGTTTGATTTGGGTCAACCGTTCGGCTCCCGCGCGCAATATGAAGCTTTTGTGACGGATCGTGTGTCGCAACGGCGGAGTCTGCAATGGCGGAATCGATCGGGGTTCGAACGCCGGTGTCGCGTGGCCGCGGAAACGGCAAAGCCAAGCGGATTGCGCGCCGCGTCAGTGAGGGTGACACAGTCGCCACGCTCAACCCAGCCAACATCAAGAACGAGATTGTCACCCGCAAGGTCGTGAGGCAGCGGATTGTTCAGGCCGCGACCCTCAAGGAACTGCTGGAGCAGCACGCCAGGACCGCGCCGCCATCCGGCCTGATCGCACAATTGCGCACCCTGATGGATGGCGCGTCGCCCGACGAGCGCCGTGCGTTGCGCAAGCTGCTGACCGGTGCGGCCGAAGCCGGCGGCGTAACCGACAGGATAGATCCCGACACCGAGTTGTCTGCGGGCTGGCGCAGCGGCGCCTATCCGTACAAAAACCTGATGTCGCGGAAGTCGTACGAACGCCAGAAATACGATCTTCAGGTCGAGCTTCTGAAGCTGCAGGCCTGGGTGAAGGCGACCGGAGCGCGCATCGTCATTCTGTTCGAGGGACGCGATGCGGCCGGCAAGGGCGGCGCGATCAAGCGGTTCATGGAGCATCTCAATCCACGCGGTGCGCGCGTCGTGGCTCTGGAAAAACCGAGCGAGACCGAGCGAGGGCAATGGTTCTTCCAGCGCTATGTACAGCACTTGCCGACGCGCGGCGAAATCGTGCTGTTCGATCGCTCCTGGTACAATCGCGCCGGTGTGGAGCGCGTCATGCGCTTCTGCACGCCCGCGGAATATGACGAGTTTCTGAGGCAGACGCCGGAATTCGAGCGGCAGCTCGTGCGCAGCGGCGTGCATCTCTTCAAGATGTGGTTTTCGGTCGGGCGCGCCGAGCAGCGCCGCCGGTTCAAGGAGCGCAATCTGCATCCGCTCAAGCAGTGGAAGCTCAGCCCGATCGATTTGGAATCGCTCGATCGCTGGGATGATTATACGCGCGCGAAGGAAGCCATGTTCCTGCATACCGACACGTCGGACGCGCCATGGACCGTCATCAAGAGCGATTGCAAGAAGCGCGCGCGCCTGAACGCGATGCGCTTCGTTCTGGGTCGCATTCCGTATGACAATCGCGATCTGACACGGGTCGGGACCGCGGATCCGCTGATTGTGGGTCGGCCCGCGCTGGTGTCGAGTGTCGGCGAAGATTTGTTGGCCGGCGTGACTCAGGGCTGACCGCGGTTCGCCACGCAAAGGCTGCGGCCGGCCGCTAAGTCTTCGACCATGCCAGCAGATTGTCGCGCAGCTTGATTAGGTCGCGCTGCAGGCGCGCAAACGATTCCGGATCGAGCCCGGTCGCGTCGATCACGGTTTCGCGGCCACAGAACGCCTTCTCGAAAATCGTATTGCCCTTGGACGTGAGGCTGACGCGAACCTGGCGCTCGTCCTCGCTATCGCGTTTGCGCGTGACATAGCCCATCGCCTCAAGCCGCTTTAGCAATGGCGTCAGCGTGCTCGATTCAAGGAACAGCTTTTCACCGAGCTGGCCGACGGTCTGATCGGCCTCGTCGTTCAGCGCAACAAGCGTCACATATTGCGGGTAGGTGAGCCCCAATTCGTCGAACAGCGGCTTGTAGACCTTATGAAAGGCCAGATTGGTCGAATAGACCGCGAAGCACAGGAAATCGGGCAGCGACGCGGCCAGCTCGAGTTCGGACGATTTCTCTCTCTTTTTGGTCAAGGCTTTGGCTTTTCCAATGGGGACAGGTAACTCGCCTGTCATAAATAAATCGTAAGCGATCTAATCGCAAGCGATTGACATCCGAATGTGGTCGCGCTAATTAAATCGCACGATAAATAATAGGGCGCGATCTAAAACCGGCTGGTGTGCCGACCGATGCGCCTACGACCTCGCAAACCGGAGAAACCACCATGGCCTACGCGACCACCAAAGACGGCGTTGACATCTACTTCAAGGATTGGGGAGCGAAGACCGCCCAGGCGCTCATGTTCCATCATGGCTGGCCCCTGAGCTCGGACGACTGGGACGCGCAACTCGTGTTCTTCGTCAATCGCGGCTATCGCGTCATCGCCCATGACCGCCGCGGCCATGGCCGCTCCTCGCAGGTCGCCGATGGCCACGACATGGACCATTATGCGGCCGATGCCGAGGCTGTGGTCGAGGCGCTCGACCTCAAGAACGTGGTCCATATCGGACACTCTACCGGCGGCGGCGAGGTGACGCGCTACGTCGCGCGTGCCAAGCCCGGCCGCGTCTCGAAGGCCGTCCTGATCGGCGCCGTGCCGCCGATCATGCTGAAGACCGCGGCTTATCCGAACGGATTGCCGATCGAGGTGTTCAACGGCTTCCGCAAGTCGCTGGCTGCGGACCGCGCCAGCTTCTATCGCGACGTGGCATCCGGACCGTTCTATGGCTTCAACCGTCCGGGTATCGAAACTCTTCCCGCGGTGGTCGATAACTGGTGGCGGCAGGGCATGATGGGCGGCGCCAAGGCGCATTACGACGGGATCAAGGCCTTCTCCGAGACCGACTTCACCGACGATCTCAAGGCCATCGACGTGCCGACCTTGGTGATGCATGGCGATGACGATCAGATCGTGCCGATCGACAACAGCGCCAAGCTTGCCGTCAAGCTGCTCAAGAAGGGTGAGCTCAAGGTCTATCCGGGCTTTCCGCACGGCATGGCGACGGTGAATGCAGAGACGATCAACGCCGATCTGCTCGCCTTTATCGAGGGCTAAAGCTTAAGCAGACGGAATGTCGGCGACGAAGCAATCCTCCTGTACGTGAAAGGTGGATTGCTTCGCTTCGCTCGCAATGACGTTGCGTCGACGCAGGAAGATCATCCAAGGTCGTGTACGATCGTTACTGCACCATCTCGCGCCGGTAGCGCTCGCTCAATGCAAGCCCGTGTCCCGGTGCGGACAAGGCCGTCATGGTCCCGTTCGCATCGACACCGGGCCAGCCCTCGAACAGCGGCTCCAGCAGCGGAAATTCCTCGAGCCAGCGCAACGCGGGTGCTGCCGCCGCAACATGCGCAAACAGGCCGGGCAGGAAATGCGGCGAGACGATCGCGTCGAACGCCTCGGCGATCGTTGCGATCTCCAGCACCGGCGTGAGCCCGCCAGCCATCGCAAGATCCGGCTGGATTACGCTGGCAATGCGTTCGGAGATGAAGGGCAGGAAGTCCGCACGCGTCTGCAGATGCTCGCCGGTGGCGATCGCCGCTCCGCCCGACGCTGCAAGCCTGCGATAGCCTTCCAGCGCTCGCGCCGGCAACGGTTCCTCGACGAACAGCAGGCTGTGTTCGCGCGCCAGCGCCATCAGCCACAACGCCTGCGACAGGTCGCATTTCTCGTTGGCGTCGGCCATGATCTGCGCATGCGCGGGAAGCGCGTTGCGAACGGCGCCGAGCACAGCGGCGTCGGACGGCACGCCTTTCACGCGCGGTTTCACCGCCGTCAGGCCGCGCGCAGCCTGCTCGGCGGCGACATCTGCGGCCGCTTCCGGTGGCTGCGTGGTGTTGAAGCCGCCGCTGCCGTAAACCGGAACAGCGCGCAATTCGCCGCCCATCGCGACGCCGAGCGGCAGACCGAGCCTGCGCGCGTGCAGGTCCCAGGCGGCGACATCGATCGCGGCGAGTGCCACCAGGTTCGGCCCCGGCCCGGTGCGGTTGAAGCTTGCGTTGATCTTGCGCCACAGCGCCGGCGGCGGCGGCAGCTGTTGCCCGTCGACGAAGCGCGCGACCTGGTCCTGCGCGGCTTTGTACGCGACGCCGCCATGGCCGCCGATCACATAGGAGAAGCCGAGGCCGCGGGCACCGTCCGCGTCGGTCAGCTCAACAACGATGACATCGACGGCGGAGACGCCTGAGCCGCCGACCGCCTGCGTGAGCTTGAACGGGATCAGACTGACCCTGGCCGTGACGCCCCTGGTGCGGGCAGTCATGTCAGCTCGACCGTCAGCGGATTGTATGAGTAGAGCCAGCGGTTGCGGCTTTCGCCTTCGTTGCGCTTGGAGAATTCGGCCCTGATCGCTGCCTCCGACGGCAGATGGAACAGACGGCGGTTCTGCGTCGAGGTCTCGACAATGCGCGCGGTGCGGTCGACGCGGTTGCGCTGATAGAGATCGAGCGCTTCGGCGATATCGTCCTTCTGCCGCAGCGCGCGCGCCAGCACCGCACCGTCCTCGATTGCCATCGCCGCGCCCTGCGCGAGATAGGGCAGCGTCGCATGCGCGGCGTCGCCGAGAATCGTGGCGCGCTTTGTGCTCCAGTTGCGGACCGGCGGGCGATTGTGCAGCGACCAGCGATAGCATTGGTCGTGGTCGGCGGCATCGATGATGGTCTGGATCGCAGGATGCCAGCCCTCGTAATCCCTCTTGAGCATCTCCCAGGGGAATTTCTGCGTCCAGGATTCCTCGGAGGCCAGCTCGGTCTCGATGATCCCGACGAAATTCAGCAACGCGCCGCCACGCAGATAATAGCAGACGGCGTGTCCGCCCGGACCCATGAAGACCGACATGACCTGCGGCAGGAACGGCTTCGGCAATCGCTCGATCGGCACGGTGATGCGCCAGGCGCCGTCGCCGGTATAGCTCGCCGGGATCTCGCCGACGATCTGCCGCGCGATGGTCGACTTCAGCCCGTCGGCTCCGACCAGGATATCGCCCTCGGCGCTGCTGCCGTCGGCAAAATGCAGCGTCACGCCGTCGTCGGTCTCGGTGAAGCCGGTGGCGCGCTGGTTCAGCCGGATCAGGTCGGGCTTGAGTTTGCTGGCGGCCGTGGCCAGCAATTCATGCAGGTCGGCGCGATGCAATTGCACATAGGGTGCGCCGTGCTGGCGCTGATGCTCGGCGGCGAGCGGGAAATCCTGGATGACCTCGCCGGTATCGTGCAACCGGAAGACATAGGCGCCCGGTTGGACCCCGAGCCGCAGCACGTCATCCTCGAGCCCGAGATGACGAAGCACATGCATCGGATTGGCGCTCATCTGGATGCCGGCGCCAACTTCCGCGAGCATCGGGGCCTGCTCGTAGACCTCGACATCGAAACCTGCCTTCAGCAGGCATGCAGCGGCCGCCAGCCCTCCAAGACCCGCGCCCACAATCAGAATCTTCTTATCCGCCATCGGCCAATGTGCCCCGCTCATGTCCGGCGGGAACTTGGCATTTCAGCACGCGGGGAGGCAACCGCGCGGAGCGCATGGCGGCGTGCCATGGCATCCGCGCGGCGCAGGAGCGGGTTAGCCCATATAGTTGATGGCGTAGGGCAGGACCTCGTTGAAGCCGCGATAAATCATGTCGAGCGCGACATAGAGGATGACCGCGAGGCCGACATAGGCGATCCAGCGATGCTTCTGCAGCAGGTTGGCGATGAAGCTGGCGGCGACGCCCATCAGCGCGATCGACAGCACCAGGCCGAAGATCAGCACATAGGGATGGTCGCGGGCGGCGCCGGCAACCGCAAGGACGTTGTCGAGCGACATCGAGACGTCGGCGATGATGATCTGCCAGGTGGCCTGCGCGAATGTCTTGCGCGGCGCCTTGGACCCGACCGTGCCGTCCTTGTTGATATCGGTGTCGGACAGCGCTTCTTCCGCTTCGACAACCTCCTCGTGCGGCGTGCGCAGTTCCCGCCACATCTTCCAGCAC
>CAZXJZ010000118.1:0-15063 GCA_964641065.1 uncultured Hyphomicrobiales bacterium
TGCCCGGGATGTAGTAGTAGCCGACGCCATACAAGCTACAGATCTTCACGTATTCTACTGATCTCTCCTGTCCGGCAAAAAAGTACGAGTGATTTCAGGTGTTTAGCCGCATGCCTGCCGGGCTGTCCCGGTCAAAATGCGGAGGCCGCACAGGGGATGGACTGGGTGCAGAAACGCACGGCCGGCATCGGAATCGATTTTATTCCTGCTGGCATATTGTCGCAGGCGGCGGAGTCGTGCTGCGGAGCCGATCGGCGTTCTAGGTATGGCCTAGGTGAGCGCATTTTTCGGCGCAACGGAGCCGCTCGGTGCGCGCGAGGCGTCGCCATGCCGAGAGGCCGACGGCAGCCTTCAGGCGAACAAATCGATTTCTTCTCGGATGAGCTGAGAGCGCGACAATTCGCGCAGGGGGGCGCACACGGCCATCGGGCCGGCGCAGAAAAGCTAAACGTTGAAGAGCTGGGCCGGCTAGGCCGTTGCCTGCTCGAGCGGCTGAACGGTTGCGGCGATCTCGATGGGCGCCGCCGGAGCCTTGACCGCGCCAGCGATCACATTGGCCACCACCTCGGCCGCACTGTTCAGCGTGTCCTGCGCCAGATGCGCATAGCGCTGCGTGGTGCGCGGCTGCGTGTGCCCGAGAAGCCCTTGTACGACGTAAAGCGACACGCCTTCATTCACGAGAAAGCTCGCAAAGGAATGCCTCAGGTCGTGCAGCCTGAGGTCATCGAGAATGGCTCGCTGCTTGATCCGGGTCCACGGAAAGTGGAGCGACGGGCAGGGGCGGCCGGTGATCGGCGAGGGGAAGATGTAGGGATTGCCATCCACGCGAGGGATCGCTCGCAACAGCGCCATGGCCTGGCCGTTCAATGCGATCACGCGCGGCTTGCCGGATTTGGAGACGGGCACCAGCAGGGTGCGCCGCTCCCAGTCGATGTAGTCCCACTTCGCGTGCGAGACCTCGTTACGACGGGCACCGGTGAGCAGCAGCATCATGATGGTGTGCGCGGCGCTGCGGTTCTCGTCGATATTGATCGAAGCGATCAGACGCTTCGTTTCCTCAGGCGTGAGGAAGCGGTCGCGCTGCACGTCCGGAGCGGTATTGAGCCCCGCGGTCGGATTTTCGCGAACGCCTGCGATCTTCCACTTGCGCGCCAGGTTGAAGATGAAGCGGATCAGGATCAGCACCCGATTGGTCGTGCCGCTCGCATAACCCTTGTCGCGCATCTGCTGGATGAGATCGGCAATCGCATCGCCGGAGATTTCGTCGATCGGTTTGGAGCCGAGCAGCGGCAGGATGTGGACGCGAAAGACGGTTTCGTCGGTGCGCCAGCTTCGCTTGTAGGCCTTCACATGCGGCAGGTAGCGGTCGCGCACCAGTTGGGCCAGCGTCGGGATGTCCCGCAACTCCCGTCGGCGAGCCTGCGGATCGGCGCCGAGCAGGGCCTGGGCCAGGATCAGACGCGCCTTCTTGCGAGCCTGATCGAGCGAAAGGACATCGGCCGGACCGATTTTGAATTGCCGCTCGCGACCGCGCTCGTCGGCATAGCGCTGATAGAACGTCTTCCCGCCCGAACGTCTGACCTCGAGCATGAACCCCCGTTGATCGGAATCGAAATAGTCGATCTTGGCTTTGGCCGGATCGCAGTTCGCGTTCTCGATGAAGGTTTTGGACAGGGCGACTTTGGGCATGGGACCCTTAAACGCAACTTTAATGAAGCGGATGTCACACCAGATGACATTCTCTCGTCAAGTCATTGGAAAACAAAAGATATTTTGAGCGACACGGATGTCAGGTGTGACGAATTGCGCGTCGTTATTCGTGAGTTATGTGTCATAAGAAATGACATGCGCGGAGGGCCGCAATGATCGGCGACAATCGGCGCAAGAAATTCTCGGTCGTGCTGAACATGGCTGCAATGAACGAAGAGCGCCGCGAATTTGCGTCCAAGGTCCGTGCGGCGCGCGCGTTGCTGGGCTGGAGCCAGGCCGAGCTCGGTCAGCGGGTGGGCGTCACGCAGCGCTCGATCAATCGGCTGGAGCAGGCCGGTGTGGATGTGCGTCGTTCGACTGCGGTTGCGATCGAGGGCGTGCTGCGAGACGAGGGAATTTCCTTCGAGATGGTGCCGTCCGGCGGCTTTCGCATCATGGTGCAGCCGCGGCGAAAGCGAAGCCCGATCGACTGAGCAATCCCTCGGCGATTCTCTACGCGCTGTGTGGCGGAGCGCTGTCGATAAAGGCGCGAACCGCGGCAAACACGCTCCTGAACATGTCGGGCGTAAGCACACCGGTATTGGTATTGTAGCGGGAGCAATGATAGCTGTCGAACAGCGTGATGCGTCCGATCGCATTCGCCGCGCCATGACCGAATTTCACCGCAGACTTGCGCGCGCCCAGCGCGGTGACCGCGGCATCATGCGCGATCCGTCCAAGCGCAACGATCGCCCGTAAATCCGGCATCTCCGCGATCGTGGCTTCCAGAAACGAGCGGCAGGTCAGAATCTCTGCGGGCAGAGGCTTGTTTTCGGGCGGAACGCAGCGCACCGCATTGGTGATGCGTGCGTCCAAGAGTTCGAGGGAATCGTCGACGCGCGCACCGAACTGTCCGCGGGCGAAGCCGTATTCGACCAGCGTTGCATAGAGCAGGTCGCCGGCATAATCGCCGGTGAAGGGTCGGCCGGTGCGGTTCGCACCCTGCAATCCGGGCGCGAGACCGACGATCAGGACGCGAGCGGAGAGGGGGCCGAACGAGGCGACCGGCGCGTTGAACCAGCCCGGCTCGCGATCGCGCCATTGCGACCGGAACGCGACCAGCCGCGGGCAGCGCGGGCAGTCCCGGCCCGGTTTACCGCTGTCGCGAATGTAGGCCGGGTTCTCAGTCCTCGAAGTCGTCGCCATCGGGGCCGATATTGGCGCGTTGCGTCGGCCGCTGCAAAAATTGCGGGGTATGCTGGCGTGGCTCGCGGCCTTCGCGCGGCTCCCGGGCCGGACGCTCCGACGGGTCGCGGCCGATCTTGGACTGAAGCGTGATGATGTCGACGAACTCATCCGCCTGACGGCGCAACTCGTCGGCGATCATGGGCGGCTGCGACGACATGGTGGAGACGACCGTGACCCGCACGCCGCGCCGCTGCACCGCCTCGATCAGCGAACGGAAATCGCCGTCGCCAGAAAATAGCACCATGTGGTCGATCGAACCCGCCAGTTCCATGGCGTCGACCGCCAGCTCGATATCCATGTTGCCCTTGACCTTGCGGCGGCCGGTCTGGTCGACGAACTCCTTGGTCGCCTTGGTCACGACGGTGTAGCCATTGTAGTCGAGCCAATCGATCAGCGGGCGAATCGATGAATATTCCTGATCCTCGATCACCGCCGTGTAATAGAACGCCCGCAAAAGATACCCGCGCGACTGGAATTCACGCAGCAGGCGCTTGTAGTCGATGTCGAAATTCAGGGATCGCGCGGTCGCGTAAAGGTTGGCACCGTCAATAAAGAGCGCGGTCTTTTCGAGATTCGATCCCATTGTGCAGTCTGATCCTTGTTAATCCGCCGAAGCGGCTTGCCGCCCGGATGGCATTGGTCACGGAATGCGTCGGGTTGGCGGCAAATGATGGCCGTTTTGAGCGGAGCGAAACGCTGAAAAACCTTTCGGGACGCAGCGAAATTTGAGTGTCCTTATCAATATCCTGAAGCCGGCCGTATGGTTCCGGCGCGGTCGTTAGCAGACGCCGGGTGGGCGGTCCAAGGCAAAACGGCCTGATGGTTCAGCGTAATTTACTTCTTGCGATTCCGGGGGCATGGGGGTACCAACGCCCACAATTCCCAGTGAAAACCCCGCTTAGGAGTGACAAGCCCATGGCCCGTGTCACCGTCGAAGACTGCATTGACAAGGTTGAGAACCGCTTCGAACTCGTGCTTCTCGCGAGCCACCGCGCCCGCATGGTGTCGTCCGGCGCGCAGATCACGGTCGATCGCGACAACGACAAGAATCCGGTCGTGGCATTGCGCGAGATTGCCGAGACCACGATTTCGCCCGGCGATCTGAAGGAAGACCTGATTCACTCCCTGCAGAAATATGTCGAGGTCGACGAGCCCGAGCCCGAGGCGCCGCTGATCGGAACCTCCGGTTCGGTCGATGCCGACGACACCGACGTCGCCATGGAGCACATGAGCGAGGAAGAGTTGCTGAAGGGCCTGGAAGGGCTGACCCCGCCCGAGGCCCAGCCCGAAGAAGAAGAATAGAGCCGCCGATCCAGGCTCCCGCATCGAGGCCCGGCATTTGCCGGGCCTTTTTGTTTCTTAACCCTTCGCCATGACCTTGCGGGTTCAACGAAGGGCCGTGATATGATTTTCTAGGCCGCATCGTCGGCCGGAGCGAGTTATGGCGCGGTCGAACCCTCAATTGCCACGGATGCAGAACCAGGCGCGGACCCGCGCGCCACTGGAACTCAGCGCGTCGGCACTGGTATCCACGCCCGAAAAGCCGAAGCCCGCAGCCAAGCCGCAGATGATGCGGCAATACGAGCTGGTCGAACGGGTCCGCAGATACAATCCGGAGACCGACGAGGCGCTGCTCAACCGCGCCTATGTCTATGCGATGAAGGCCCATGGCGAGCAGAAGCGAGCGTCCGGGGATCCCTATTTCTCGCATCCGCTGGAAGTCGCCGCGATCCTGACCGACCTCAAGCTCGATGACGCGACGGTTGCGGCCGCTTTGCTGCACGACACCATCGAGGACACACCGGCGACCCGGGTCGAGATCGACGAGCTGTTCGGGAAGGAAATCGGCGTCCTGGTCGAGGGCCTGACCAAGCTGAAGAAACTCGACCTCGTGACCAAGGAGGCGAAGCAGGCCGAAAACCTGCGCAAGCTGCTGCTGGCCATCGCCGACGATGTCCGCGTGCTGCTGGTCAAGCTTGCCGACCGGCTGCACAACATGCGCACGCTGCACCATGTCCCGGTCGAGACCAGGCGGCGGATGGCGGAGGAAACCCTCGACATCTATGCGCCGCTGGCCGGCCGCATGGGCATGCAGGAAATGCGCGAGGAGCTCGAGGACCTGTCGTTTCGCGAACTCTATCCGGACGCCTATCAGGTCGTGACCGAGCGCCTGCTGACGCTCGGCCTTCGCAACAAGGACCTGATCATCGACATCGAGCAGCAGCTCACCCGCAAGCTCGCGGATCGCGGGATTGCCGCCAAGGTGAGGGGACGGCAGAAGCGCGCCTATTCGATCTGGCGCAAGATGGAGCGCAAGTCGGTCGGCTTCGAGCAATTGTCGGATATCTTTGCCTTCCGGCTGATCGTGAACACGGCTGCTGAATGCTATCAGGCGCTCGGTGTCGTCCACACCACATGGCCGGTCGTGCCCGGCCGGTTCAAGGATTACATCTCGACACCGAAGCAGAACGACTATCGCTCGATCCATACGACCGTGATCGGGCCCGGCAAGCAGCGCGTAGAGTTGCAGATCCGCACCCAGGAAATGGACGACATCGCCGAATACGGCATCGCGGCGCACGCGCTCTACAAGGATGCGAGCGTGTCGCCGTCAGATATGCTGTCGCGCGAGTCGAACGCCTATGCGTGGCTGCGACGTACCATCGAACTCCTCTCGGAAGGCTCCAATTCCGAGGAATTCCTCGAACATACCAAGCTCGAGCTGTTCCACGACCAGGTGTTCTGCTTCACCCCGAAGGGCAAGCTGATCGCATTGCCGCGTCATGCGACGCCGATCGACTTTGCCTATGCGGTGCATACCGATGTCGGCAACATGGCAGTCGGCGCCAAGATCAACGGCAAGATCGCGCCGCTTGCATCCGAATTGCAGAATGGCGACGAGGTCGAGATCATGACCTCCAAGGCGCAAAAGGCGCCGCCCGCCGCGTGGGAGTCGATTGTGGTCACCGGCAAGGCGCGCGCCTCGATCCGCCGCGCTACGCGCGTCGCGGTGCGCGACCAATATGCCGGCCTTGGCCGACGCATCGTCGAGCGGCTGTTTCATCGCGCCAAGAAAGAATACTCGGACGAGAAGCTGCAGGGCGCGCTGCCGCGGCTCGCGCGATCGTCGATCGAGGAGGTCATGGCGGCGGTCGGCCGCGGCGAGATGAAGGCATCCGATGTCGCGCGCGCGATGTATCCGGATTATCTCGAAGAGCGCGCGGCACTTGCAACTCCTAAGGGCGACAGTTCATGGCTCGGTTTGCGCCGCGCGAAATCGGTCAAAGCCAAGGTGCCGGCCGCCGACAGCGCGACGGCCATTCCGGTGCGTGGCATCAACAGCGATCTTCCGGTGCGGTTCGCGCCGAATGGCGGTGCGGTGCCGGGCGACCGCATCGTCGGCATTCTCACACCCGGCGAGGGCATTACCATCTACCCGATCCAGTCACCGTCGCTGCAGGAATTCGAGGACCGGCCGGAGCAATGGCTCGACCTGCGCTGGGATGTCGACGAGCGCGAACCGCAACGGTTCCCGGCCCAGATCGTCGTCAAGTCGGTCAACGAGCCGGGTTCGCTGGTGCAACTTGCCCAGGTCATCGCCGAGAATGACGGCAATATCGACAATATTCGGATGGAACGTCAGTCTCCCGATTTCACCACGTTGACCATCGACCTCGAGGTCTACGATCTGAAGCATCTGACGGCGATCATCGCGCAGTTGCGGGCGAAGGCCGTGGTCGCGAGCGTGGCGCGCGTCAACGGTTGAGTGCGAGGGATTCATGCAGGCACCGTATCTGAGGCTCGGCGTCAACATCGACCATGTCGCCACCATCCGGAATGCACGCGGCGGCCGGCATCCTGATCCGGTGCGTGCGGCGAAGCTTGCGGTGGCAGCGGGCGCGGACGGGATCACCGCTCATCTGCGGGAGGATCGCCGGCACATTCGCGACGACGACATCGCGCGGCTCAAGGCCGAGATCGACAAGCCACTGAATTTCGAAATGGCGGCGACCGAGGACATGATCGCGATTGCGCTTCGGACGCGTCCGCATGCGGCCTGTCTGGTGCCGGAACGGCGCGCCGAACGGACCACGGAAGGCGGCCTCGACGTGGTCGGTCAGCGCAGCCATGTCGAGGATGCAGTCCGCTCGCTTGGCGGCGCCGGCATCCGCGTGTCGCTGTTCATCGCGGCGGACAAGGACCAGGTCGAGGCTGCGAAAGCGGTCGGCGCGCCGGTGATCGAACTCCATACCGGAGCCTGGTGCGACGCGCTCGCAGCGGGCGAGGACGATGTCGCGGCGCGCGAGTTCGAGCGCCTCCGGATCGCGGCTGGCCTGGCGAAATCGATCGGCCTCGAAGTGCATGCGGGGCATGGCCTCGATTATGCGAGCGCCGAGACCATCGCGTCGTTCCCGGAGATTGTGGAACTCAATATCGGGCATTTTCTGGTCGGGGAGGCGGTGTTCGAAGGACTGGACAATGCGATCCGGACCATGCGCGGTGCCATGGATCGCGGGCGCCGCAGCGTGAAAGCGGCATGATCCCGACATGATCCTGGGCCTCGGTTCCGACCTCGTCGATATCCGCCGCATCGAGAAGGTGCTGGCCCGGCACGGTGATCGCTTCATCCAGCGCATCTTCACGCCGGTCGAAGTGGCGAAGGCCGAACGGCGCGCCACCCGCATCGACACCTATGCGAAACGCTTCGCGGCCAAGGAGGCCTGCTCCAAGGCGCTCGGCACCGGGTTCCGCAAGGGCGTGTTCTTTCGCGACCTGGGCGTGGTGAACCTGCCGTCAGGACGGCCGACCATGGCGCTGACCGGCGGCGCGCTGAAACGGTTGAAGGAAATCACCCCGGAAGGCTATGAAGCCCGGATCGATATCAGCCTGACCGACGAATATCCGCTCGCACAAGCAATCGTGATCATTTCGGCGGTCCCTCTAAATGTCGCGAAAGACCACCTGCCAGTCTCGATTATCTGAGCTATTTCTGATAGATGGCGGCATTCGCGCGTTCGTTGCGAAGCGCCGGTCCACCCGCTACAACGGCGCGCCAGCGCACAATCTCTCCCGGACATGAGGCCCATGAGCGTGACCAGCACCAAGCGCAAGGAAAGCGGATTCGGCGAAACCGTCCGCGTCGTCGTCCATGCGCTGATCATTGCTCTCGTGATCCGCACCTTTCTGTTCCAGCCCTTCAACATTCCATCGGGCTCGATGAAGGAGACGCTGCTGGTCGGCGACTATCTGTTCGTGTCGAAATTCTCCTACGGCTACAGCTCGTATTCGTTTCCGTTCTCACCGCCGCTATTCTCAGGCCGCATTTTCGGCTCGCCGCCCAATCGCGGCGATGTCGCTGTGTTCCGCCTGCCGAAGGATGACTCCACCGACTATATCAAGCGGGTGATCGGACTGCCGGGTGACCGCATCCAGATGAAGCAGGGCCTGCTCTTCATCAACGGCGATCCGGTGAAGCGCGAGCGGATGGACGATTATATCGAGACCGAGGAGGGGGACCGTGCGATCCGCGTGAAGCGCTGGCGCGAGACCTTGCCCAACGGCGTGAGCTATACGACGCTCGATCTGCAGGACAACGGCTTCTACGACAACACGCAGGAATACGTGGTGCCGGCCGGCCATTACTTCATGATGGGCGACAACCGCGACAACTCCACCGACAGCCGCGTGTTGAGTCAGGTCGGCTATGTTCCGTTCAGCCATCTGATCGGACGCGCGCAGATCATCTTCTTCTCGGTCGCCGACGGCGAGCGTGCCTGGCAGGTCTGGCGCTGGCCATGGTCGGTCCGCTGGAACCGGATTTTCATGTTGGTGCGATGACCCGCGCCGCCGACAGCGCAGCGACCGCAACCGATACGCCGGTCAAGCGCAAGGCCGCCGCGGCGAAGCGGAAGTCTGCGCCGGCTGCTGCTTCTGCTGCGGACGGCGTCGCGGCCGAACGCGAAGCCGGTGCCCAGCCCGAGCCGAAGAAGCGCAAGGTCCAGCGCGCATCGCCGCTCGAGACCACCATCGGCTACCGGTTCCGTGACAAGGTGCTGCTCGAGCGCGCGCTGACCCATATTTCGGCGCTGAAGGGGCAGGGCCGCGTCGGGAGTTATCAGCGGCTCGAATTCCTCGGCGACCACGTGCTTGGCCTCGCGGTATCCGAAATGCTGTTCGAGGCCTTTCCGAAGGCGGAAGAAGGAGAGTTGTCGCGGCGTCTGGCCGATCTGGTGCGGCGCGAATCCTGCGCCGATGTCGCGCGCGCGATCGATCTCGGCGCGTCGCTGCGGCTGGGCGCGTCCGAAGTGCGCGCCGGCGGCCGCTCGCGCATCGCGATCCTGGCCGATGTCTGCGAATCGCTGATCGGCGCGGTGTTTCTCGATGGCGGCTACAAGGCGGCCAAGGCGCTGGTGTTGCGCTATTGGTCCGACCGGATGCGCAAGCCGGCGCGGCCGCTGCGCGATCCGAAGACCGTGCTGCAGGAATGGGCGCAGGCCCGCGGGCTGCCGACGCCGTCCTATCGCGAGGTGGAAAGAACCGGGCCGCATCACGATCCGGTTTTCCGGATCGCTGTGGTGCTGCCTGAACGCGACCCGGCCGAAGGCCGCGGCCGCTCCAAAAGAGCCGCGGAACAGGCCGCGGCTGCGGCGCTGCTGGCGCGCGAAGGTGTAGGGGCCGATGGCTGAAGACCTACCGGCACCGCCGGCACAGGACACCCGTTGCGGCTTTGTCGCGCTGATCGGAGCGCCCAATGCCGGCAAGTCGACCCTGATCAATGCGCTGGTGCGCAGCAAGGTCTCGATCGTCAGCCACAAGGTGCAGACCACGCGCATGCCGGTGCGCGGCATCATCATTGAAGGGGCATCTCAGCTCATTTTCGTCGATACGCCGGGCATTTTCGCACCGAAGCGCCGGCTTGATCGCGCGATGGTGACGAGCGCCTGGGCTGGCGCGAAGGATGCCGACCTGACCGGCCTGCTGATCGATGCGCGCAAGGGCCTGGATGCGGAAGCCGAGGCGATCGTGAAGCATTTGTCCGGCACCGGGGGCCGCAAATTCCTCGTTCTCAACAAGGTCGACGTGACCGAGAAGCCCGCTTTGCTCGCGTTGGCTACGGCGCTGAACGAACGGGTCAAATTCCAGGCGACCTTCATGGTGTCGGCCCTGACCGGCGACGGTGTCGACGACATGCGGTCCTGGCTTGCCGGCGAGGTGCCGCCGGGGCCGTGGCTTTATCCGGAAGATCAGATGTCGGACGCGCCGCTGCGGCAGCTAGCGGCCGAAATCACCCGCGAGAAGATGTTCAACCGCCTGCACCAGGAATTGCCCTACCAGTCCACCGTCGAGACAGAGGCCTGGGAGGAGAAGAAGGACGGCTCGGTACGGATCGAGCAGACCATCTTTGTCGAACGCGAAAGCCAGAAGAAGATCGTGATCGGCAAGGGCGGCCAGACGCTGAAGGCGATCGGCGCCGAGGCCCGCAAGGAGCTGGCCGGGATCGTCGAAGCGCCGGTGCACCTGTTCCTGTTCGTCAAGGTGCGCGAGGGCTGGGGCGACGACCCGGAACGCTATCGCGAGATGGGACTGGACTTTCCGCGGGACAGCTGAGCTGCCAGTCGAGGGCGCGGGTGAAGATCGCAACCTTCAACATCAACAACGTCAACCGCCGCCTGCCCAATCTCCTGCAATGGTTGAAGCGGACGAAGCCGGACATCGTCGGCCTGCAGGAACTCAAATGCACCGACGCGGATTTTCCTGCGGCGGCTCTGCGCAAGGCCGGCTATTCCTCGGTGTGGCGGGGGCAGAAGACCTGGAACGGCGTCGCCATCCTGTCCCGCATCGGCGAGCCGGTCGTGACCCGGATGGCGCTGCCGGGCGACCGCGACGACCTGCAAAGCCGCTACATCGAAGCTGCGGTCGACGGCATCCTGATCGGCTGCCTGTATCTGCCGAATGGCAATCCGCAGCCCGGACCCAAGTTCGACTACAAGCTGAAGTGGTTCAGCCGGCTATCGACGCATGCCCGCAAGCTATTGAAAGCCAATGTGCCCGTGGCTCTGATCGGCGACTACAACGTGGCGCCGACAGAGCTCGACATCTACCCGACCAAATCATGGGACAACGACGCGCTGGTGCAGCCGCAGAGCCGCGCTGCCTACGCGCGGCTGTTGAAACAGGGCTGGACCGATGCCCTGCGGGAAACCCATCCCGACGAGCGCATCTATACGTTCTGGGACTACAAGCGAAACCGCTGGCCGCGCGATGCCGGATTGCGGCTCGACCACATCCTGCTTGGGCCGATCCTCGGAAAGCGGTTGGAGGCCGCCGGTGTCGACCGGGTGGAGCGGGGCCGCGAGGGCGCCAGCGACCACGCCCCGGCCTGGGTGGAACTTGGCTAGCCTCCGGGCAACTCGACTTTCCGCCTCGGATCGGGTGAGGTCGCGCCATGCAATGGAGTGACGACGGATTCGTCCTCGGCATCAGGCGGCATGGCGAGACCAGCGCCATTCTGGAACTGATGACCCGGGAGCATGGGCGCCATCTCGGGCTGGTCCGGGGCGGAGCGGGCAGCCGCATGCGGCCCGTGCTGCAGCCGGCGAATGCGGTGCGGGCGCAATGGCGCGCACGTCTCGACGATCAGCTGGGGACTTACACCATCGAGCCGATGGCGTTGCGTGCCGGCGCGCTGTTCGCCGACTCGCATGCGCTGTTCGCGGTGACCCATCTTGCCGCGCTGGCGCGGCTGCTTCCGGAACGCGATCCGCATGAAATCGTGTTCGACGGTCTGGAATCGATCGTATCGCATCTGCATGACCCTGCGCTCTGCGCCGCGCTGATCGTGCGGTTCGAATTGCTGATGCTGACCGAACTCGGCTTCGGCCTCGATCTGGAGTCCTGCGCCTCGACCGGTTCGCGCTCCGAGCTGATTTATGTGTCGCCAAAATCCGGCCGCGCGGTGTCGCGTGAGGCGGGCGCGCCGTGGCGCGAACGGCTGCTGTCGCTGCCGGCTTTCGTCACCGGCGACGTCGAGCGCGTCGGCGCAAGGGACATCACCGATGGCTTTGCGCTGACATCGTTCTTTCTCGCACGGCATGTTCTGGAGCCGCGCGGGATTACGCTGCCGGATGCGCGGGCCCATTTTATCGCCGCGATATGCCGGCGGCTGCCGGACGCCGCGTAGCCAGTCCGGAAAAGAAAAAGGCCGGCCCTGACGGACCGGCCCGATCTTGGATCGTCTGCGAAATGCCGATTAGCGGCAGACGCGTTCGCGCCAGCAGCGTTGATAGGGGTAGTAGCCGGAGCAACGGCGCTCGTACCAGCAATGTTGACGATAGCCGTAGCCACCGCCGCCGTAACCGCCGCCGTAGCCGCCACCGTAATACTGGGCCGGTGTGAACTGACCCTGCACATGCAACTGGTTGCCAGTCGCACTGAGCGGTGCGGCAGAGGCCGCTCCGGCGCCGAGGCCAAGCCCTGCTGCAACGATCAGGGCGGTAACAAACTTCTTCATGAGCTGATCTCCATCAATCGACGACACGCAGCGGTGTCCACTGCGCATTGACCGGCAGCGAAAGCCACCGACCGCGTGATCCGCGACCCGAACGTGAATAGGCGCGGTTTGAAGCCACCCTGCCGCAAAATTGATCCCCTCCGCGGCCGCGCCACATAATTACCATAAAATTTGGCGGGCAGCGCACGTTTTTCGCTGCCCGCCAATAACGCATGCGTGACAAGGATGCTGTCAGCCCGGGTGCCTATCAGTAGCGGTAGTAGCGGTACGGCCGGTAGTAAGGCCGATAGGGCCGATAATACGGGCGGTAATAACGCGGCGCGGTATAGAAGCAGCGACGCTTGCAACCATAGGGGCCGCACCAGCGGCGGCAGACATAGGCGGTTGCTTCAGCCTGACTGCCGATGACGTCGGCCATCGCAGCCGGTGCCGTCAGGGTCATGGCTTCCGCCCGGTTGGGCGCGAGAGACCCGAACGAAAGGATCGCGGCGGCGGCCGCGATGACGAACATCAGTTTTCTCATGTTTCACTCCGGATGATGGGTCGCCCGGGCGACATCGTATGTCGCCGCGGCGCTTCGTCCCCGTCGTGAATTAAGTCATAGAATCAATGAACTGCGTGGGTCTGCGACGTTCAGCGGCGGTTCATTGCGAGCCGGTGGCGAAACCCCGAGTTTCGCCGCACCATTAATGGCGACGCCTCGCCGGCGAGCCGTCGTCTTGTCTCGTCAATGGCGGTAACGCCGGTAGAGACGGTCTTCACCAGGGTGGATGTGCGGCGGCATGGCAATCATCGCCTGCGACGCTAGCGTCATCGCCTGCGCGGGTTTTGGCGAAACGATGTTAGTCAAACGGCGTCGGAGAGGCGCCCGCTCGGGCGTGCGTCACTTGTTCGCGACGGCGATGCGCGGTACCGAATCTCATGGGTACCAGGCTGATTCCTCCGCCGGACAAGGACGTCCAGGACATTGCGCTGCAGGACGCGCTCGAAGAGCGCTATCTGGCTTATGCGCTGTCGACCATCATGCATCGCGCGCTTCCCGACGCGCGCGACGGGCTGAAGCCGGTCCATCGCCGCATTTTGCATGGCATGAATCTGTTGCGGCTTGATCCGGGTTCTACGCCGAAGAAATCCGCCAAGATCGTCGGCGACGTCATGGGTAACTTCCACCCGCATGGCGACCAGGCGATCTACGACGCGCTGGTGCGGCTGGCGCAGGACTTCTCCTCCCGCTATCCGCTGATCGACGGGCAGGGCAATTTCGGCAATATCGACGGCGATAACGCCGCCGCCTACCGCTACACCGAAGCGCGCATGACCGAGGTTGCGCGGTTGCTGCTCGAGGGCATCAACGAGAACGCGGTCGACTTCCGTCCGAACTATGACGGGCTCACGGAAGAGCCGGTGGTTCTGCCGGGCGCGTTTCCCAATCTCCTGGCCAACGGTTCGCAGGGCATCGCCGTCGGCATGGCGACCTCGATCCCGCCGCACAATGCAGCCGAACTCTGCGACGCCGCATTGTTCATGATCGACAACCCGAACGCGCGCAGCAAGACGCTGCTGAAATACGTTCCGGGGCCGGATTTTCCGACCGGCGGCGTGGTAGTCGATTCGAAAGAGGCGATCGCCGAGGCCTATACGACCGGGCGCGGCTCCTTTCGGGTGCGAGCGCGCTGGAGCAAGGAAGATACCGGCCGCGGCGGCTACCAGATCGTGGTCACGCAGATTCCCTATCTGGTGCAGAAGTCACGGCTGGTGGAGCGCATCGCCGAACTGCTCAACGAGCGCAAGCTCGCGCTGGTGGCCGACATCCGCGACGAATCCGCAGCCGATATCCGTCTTGTGATCGAGCCGAAGTCGCGCACCGTCGATCCGGTGCTGCTGATGGAATCGCTGTTCAAGGTGAGCGAGCTGGAAAGCCGCGTGCCGATGAATATGAATGTGCTGGTCAAGGGCCGGGTGCCGAAGGTGCTGGGCCTCGCGGAGGCGTTGCGCGAATGGCTCGATCATCGCCGCGACGTCCTGGTGCGGCGCAGCCAGCACCGGCTGGAAGCGATCGAGCATCGCCTCGAAGTGCTCGGCGGCTACCTGATCGCCTATCTGAACCTCGACAAGGTGATCAAGATCATCCGCACCGAGGACGAGCCGAAGCCGGTATTGATCCGCACCTTCAAGCTCACCGACGTCCAGGCCGATGCCATCCTCAACATGCGGCTGCGCAACTTGCGCAAGCTCGAGGAAATGGAGATCCGCAGCGAGGACAAGAATTTACGCGACGAACTGAAGAAGCTGAAGGCGCTGCTTAAATCTGAAGATGAGCAGTGGAAGACGGTTGCCGGCGAAATCCGGAAGGTGCGCGAGACCTTCGGGCCCAAAACTGAGCTCGGCAAGCGCCGCACCAGCTTCGGGCAGGTGCAGGACGTCGAGCAGGAACTCGCCGAGATGCTGGTCGAGCGCGAACCGGTTACGGTCGTGGTGTCGGAGAAGGGCTGGGTGCGGGCGTTGCGCGGCCATGTCACCGACCTGTCGGCCGTTGCGTTCAAGTCCGACGATTCGCTGCAATTCCATTTCCACGCCGAGACCACGTCGAAATGCGTGTTCTTCGCCTCGAACGG
>CAZXJZ010000119.1:0-14845 GCA_964641065.1 uncultured Hyphomicrobiales bacterium
GCATCGATGGGCGTGATCTTCACCATGAAGGCGCTCATCATCGTCATCATGGGCGGCGTCGGCGACGTGCGTGGCGCGGTGATCGCAGCATTGATCCTTGGGATCGCGGAGACCACGGTCGCGCGCCTGATCGATCCGGGCCTGACCCTGGCGGCGACCTACGCCCTGTTCGTACTGGTGCTGATGTTCCGGCCGCAGGGCATTTTCGGCAGGCAACAGGCATGACCCGGTTAAGCTCCGGCGAAGTCTGGACGGGGATGGCCGGCGCCATCGCGGTTGTCGCAGCGGCGACGTTACCGCTGTTTGATGAGGGCTATTATCTCTCGCTCGCCCTGAACATGGTCATGTATGCCGCGCTTTGCACGGCATGGACCCTGTTCTCCGGCCCGACGCATTATGTGTCGCTCGCGACAGCGGCCTTCTTCGGGCTCGGCACCTATGCCGTGGGGCTCGGTCTCGAGCATCTGCCGTTTCCGGTGCTGGTCCTGCTCGGCGGCGCGGTGGCGGCGATCCTCGCCGCGCTGGTCGGCGGCGCGACACTCCGCATTTCCGGCGTTTATTTCGTGATCTTCACGTTCGGGCTCGCCGAACTGGTCCGTCAGGTGGTCTCGTATACGCAGATCAAGCTGACCAGCAAGATGGGTCTCTATGTCTTCACCGACTTCACCGAGAAGCACATCTACTGGATGCTGCTGGCGCTGACGGCCTTGGTCTTCGTCACCGGCTGGCTGATCAACCGCTCGCGGCTCGGCTTCGCGATGCAGATCATCGGCAATGACGAGACCGTAGCAAAGCATTCCGGCATCGATACCGCGAAGCTGAAGATCATTCTCTTCATGATCTCCGGCGCGTTCATCGGCATGGCGGGTGCGATCCTGGCGCCGCGTTACGCCTATATCGAGCCCCCCGCGGCGTTCAACCCGATGATCTCGTTTCTGGTCCTGATCATGGCGCTGCTCGGCGGCACGCGAAAGCTGTGGGGACCGCTGGTCGGCGTGATCCCGTTCACGCTGGTGATGGACTTCGTGTCGGTTCGCTTTCCGAACGACACCTCGATCGTAATCGGCATCGCCTTCCTCGTGATCGTCTATCTGCTGCCCGACGGAATCACCGGCCGGCTCGAACAATTGTGGGCGTTGCGCAAGTCGCATCCCCACGCTGAGCCCGTCCCGGTGGAGGAGCGCGCATGACCGCGGCAGCCCTCAGCGTCAGCGGCGCGCGCAAGGCCTTCGGCGGCCTGGTCGCGGTGAACGACGTGTCGTTCGAGGTTCAGGAAGGCGAACTGTTCGGACTGATCGGCCCGAACGGGTCCGGCAAGACCACGATGCTCAACCTCATCTCCGGTGCACTGAGGCCGGATGCCGGCGACATCGTCCTGGGCGGCACGCGGATTTCCGGATTGCCGGCGCACAAGATCGCGCGGCAGGGCGTGGCGCGCACCTTCCAGCTCGTCCGCATGCTGCCGGCGATGGATGCGGAACACAACGTGATGGCCGGTGCGGTGTTCGGCCATCAGCGGCTCTGGGGTGCGCAGGCGCGCGACGCCGCGCACGACTTGCTGGCGCTGGTCGGCCTGCGCGGCCGCGAGCATGTTCCGGTCGCCGCGATGACCTATATCGACCAGAAGCGGGTCGAGCTGGCGCGCGCGCTCGCCTCCAATCCGCGGGTATTGCTGCTGGACGAATGGCTGGCCGGGCTCAATCCAAGCGAACTGAATATCGGGATCGAGCTGATCGACAATCTCAGCCGCCAGGGCCGCACCATCATCATGGTCGAACATGTGATGGACGCGATCCGCTCGCTGTGCGGACGCTGTGTCGTGATGAATTCCGGCCGCAAGATCAAGGAAGGCGAAGTCGATGATGTGCTGGCCGACCCGGAGGTGATCGAAGCCTATCTCGGGGACGATGACGATGCTTGAGGTGAAAAATCTCAGCGTCCGTTATGGCCGCCACCAGGCGCTCGACCATGTGTCGGTCAAGGTCGCCAAGGGTGAGGTCTGCGTCATCCTCGGCGCCAACGGTGCAGGCAAGTCCAGTCTGCTGAAGGCGATCGCCGGTACGGTCCGGGCCGAGCCCGGCTCCGAGATCGTGATGAACGGCACGCCGCTGGTCGGCATGAAGGCGCATCTGGTCGTGGAGCAGGGCGTTGCGCTGGTCCCCGAGGGGCGCGGCATTTTCGGCGAACTGACGGTTGCGGAAAATCTCGAACTCGGCGCTTTCCCGAACCGCGCCCGTGCAAATGAACGCGCCACGCTCGACCAGATCTTCGCGCTGTTTCCGCGGCTCGCTGAACGGCGTTCGCAGATCGCCCGCACGATGTCGGGCGGTGAGCAGCAGATGGTGGCGATCGGCCGCGCGCTGATGTCGCAGCCGGAAATCCTGATGCTGGACGAGCCCTCTCTCGGGCTATCCCCTGTGCTCACCAAGGAGCTGTTCCGCTCGCTGGGCAAGATCGCCGAGACGGGTGTGGGTATTCTTCTGGTTGAGCAGAATGCGCGGCAAAGCCTGAAGATCGCCAATCGCGGTTACCTCATCGAGGTCGGCCGCATCACCGGCGAGGGTACCGCGCAAAGCCTGATGACCGATCCGGCGGTCGTGAACGCCTATCTCGGCGGCGCACGCGGCGGCAAGGCTGCGACGACAAAGATCCGTCTGCCGTCACCGTTTCCGCTGCCGCTCGATCTCGCGTCGGTCGGGCGTTTCATCGGAGCCCTGGCGCTGCGCGCCGGTGCGATCCGCGCGGCTTTCGTGCAGGCGCTACGTCAGGCCGCGCCTCTGCCGAGCGCGTTCGCCGGACGCTATGACCCAAAAAAGGCCGGCGATCCTTGGGCGGAACTCGACAGCGCAACCTCGCGAGCGGCGCCGCCAACCGCATCGGCTACGTCCGATGGCAAACGGCTTACCGATCACGCAGCCGAACTCGCGAAGGCGGCGTCGCTGCGCCACGCGCGGCATATTCGCTCATTGCGTGCCACGCGTGAGAACCCATCTGCCTTCGTGGGCCTCTACGATCCGGCAACGGCGCTGATCGAACTCGATGCGCTCGATCCGGCGGGTCTGGCGCGGAACGCCGCGACGCGGATGGCGGATCACATCCGGCAGCGGCGTCTTGCCGCTCCGGTGCCAAGCGCCTTCGCGGGCAAAGGTGAACCGTCTTCCACCGAGCAGGACAAGAGCACTCGCGATCCGTTGCTCGGACATAACAGCCGCGGCGTGGATATCGATGCAGATGAAGACAAGATCGAAGCGCCGCCGGCGCGTGGCGGAATCAATATCGATGCGCTGGTGTCGCGTGCGGCAACGATCCAGTCGCAACATGTCGCGGCGCGACGCAAGCGCCTCACGATGGTGAAGCTCAAGCCCGGCGAGCTGCCGGACGATGGCGGACCGGATACCAAATAGGCGCCGCAAGGCGTAAGATTGGACCAAAGGCACAGGGACCAAAAGTCTCAGGCAAAGCCTCAAGGGAGATTTGACATGGCACGCGTTTTCGAAGGCCAGTTCATCGGCGGGCGGTCGTCCAGCCGGCGGATGTTCAAGGACCTCAATCCCGCCGACGGCTCGGTCTGGGCGGAAGTGCCAGATTGCGGACGGGCCGAGACCGAAGCCGCGATCCAGGCGGCGCAGGCGGCCTTCGCCGAATGGTCGGCTTTGCCTTTCACCAAGCGTGCGCATTATCTCGAAAAGGCCGCCGAGATCCTCGAGAAGCGCCGCATGGACATCGTCGATGCACTGCAGGCCGAAGGTGGCGGCTGGTTCGGCAAGGGCATGTTCGAGACCGGCTATACCGTCGAAGTTTTCCGCGCGGCCGCGGCTTCGGTGTGGCAGTCGACCGGCGAGGTGATGCCGTCCGAATACGGCAAGCTGTCGATGGCGGTGCGCCGACCGATGGGGGTGGTGTCGATCATCAGCCCGTGGAATTTCCCGTGCATCCTGTCGTCGCGCGGCTTCGCGTTTCCGCTCGCCGCCGGCAACACCATCGTGCTGAAGCCTTCGGAAGAGACGCCTTATTGCGGCGGCTTGCTGTTCGCCGAGGTGTTCGAGGAAGCGGGCCTGCCGAAGGGCGTGTTCAATGTCGTGACCTGTTCGCGGGACAATGTGCAGGAGGTCGGCGACGAACTGATCGAGCATCCTTATGTGAAGGGCATCTCCTTCACCGGATCGACCGCGGTCGGCCGCCAGGTTGCGGCCAAGGCCGGGGCCCACTTAAAGAAATGCTGCGTCGAACTCGGCGGCAAGGATTCGCTGATCGTGTGCGAGGACGCCGACATGGAGCGCGCTACGCAGGCCGCCAATTTCGGCTCGTTCATGCATCAGGGCCAGATCTGCATGTCGGTCGAGAAGGTGCTGGTGCACGAGAAGATTTTCGACCACTTCCTCAAGCGTTTCGTCGAGCGCGCCAAACTGCTCAAGGTCGGCGATCCGACCAAGAACAAGGAACACATCATCGGCCCGCTGATCAACGACAAGCAGGTCGCCAAGGTGCGCGAGCAGCTGGAAGACGCCATCGCCAAGGGCGCCAAGGTGGTGCTCGGCGGCAAGATCGAGGGGCGCTTCGTCGAGCCGACGATCCTCACCGGTGTCACGCCCGACATGAAGCTCTATCAGGACGAGACCTTCGGCCCGGTGGTGCCGGTGATCCCGTTCCGCACCGACGAGGAAGCGATCCAGATCGCCAACGATACGGAATATGGTCTGTCGGCCGGCGTGATGAGTCGCGACGAGGGCAGGGCGCTGGCCATCGTCGGCAAGCTCGATACCGGCAATTGCCATATCAACTGCTCGTCTGTGAACGACGAGCCGCATGTACCGTTCGGCGGGTTCAAGGCGTCAGGCTCGGGCAAGCATGGCGGGCGCTGGTCGCTCGAGACCTTCAGCGAAACGCGCTGGATCACGCTCGATCGCGGCGGCCGGCCGTTCCCGCCGATGTTCTGAGGCGGTCCGTCCTCGGTTGTCATTGCCCGCGAAAGCGGGCAATCCAGTCATGCCCGCGGAGCCGACTGGAAGTCCCGCATGCGCGGGCACGCCAGAGGCGAGAGTTCGACGGAGAACATGCGTGCTGAGTGTGGCGATTGGAAACTATCCGCATACGCGACTTTTGAAAGAGCGACTGGCCGAATCGAAGGACTTCGATTTCGTCGAAGTCTCGCCGATCACCAAGGCGTTCGCCCAGATGGTGAGGCAGGGCACCTACGACATCTCCGAGATGGCGCTGGTCACCTTCCTGCAGGCCAAGGCGTTCGGCAAGCCGCTGGTGCTGATCCCGGCCGCGGTGGCGGCGCGTTCGCAGGAGGTGAGCTTGATCCGGCTTGCGAACAACGACAGCATCAAGGGGCCGGCCGACCTGAAGGGCAAGCGGGTCGGCGTGCGCGCCTACAGCCAGACCACGGGCGCATGGGTGCGCGGGATTCTGGCCGAGACTTTCGGTGTGACACCTGAGGACGTGCACTGGACCACGTTCGAGGACCCGCATGTCGCCGAATATTCCGATCCGCCGTTCGCGACGCGGGCGAAGCCCGGCAGCGCGCTGCTCGACATGCTGCGGGCGGGTGAACTGGACGCGGTGATTGTCGGCAACGACAAGCCGACGGATCCCGATCTCGCCGATGTCTATCCGGATGCCGACGCCGCGGGCCGTGAATTCACGCGCAAGCACGGATTCGTTCCGGTGAACCACGTGATCGTTGCGAAGCAGACGGTGGTGGATGCGAAGCGCGATACGCTGATGGAATTCTGGGAAGCCGTGAAAGCGGCGTGGAAGGACACGCCGTCCGCCAGGGATTTGCCGATCGGGCGCAAGGCAATCGAGCCAAGTGTAGCGCTCGCGCTGACGTATATTTCGGCCCAGAGCATGCTGCCACGGCCGATGACCGAGGCGGATGTTTGGGCGGGACTGCCGGACGGGTTTTGACTGCCGTCATTCCGGGACAGCGCGAAGCGCTGGACCCGGAATCCAGGCGGCAGCTTCGGTGCTCGGAACTCTGGATTCCGGGTTCGCCTGCTGCGCAGGCGCCCCGTAATGACGAGAAGAATCCGGATCTACCCGCCGAAATTCACTCCGATGCGGCCGATTGGCCGCAATTCCCATGACAGCGCGCGGTCGTCTGCGCCGAGGAACAGCGGCGGCGTGACCGAGCCCGCGATCACCACGTCGCCCGCGCGCAGCGTTTCGCCGAATGCCGCGAGCGTCGACGCCACCTGACGGATCGTTTCGAGGATGCGGCCGGTATTGGCCTCGAGATCGGCGGGCACCGGCACCGGCTCGCCATTGCGGATCACCGCGCCGGACAGCGCGGACAATCCGTCCGGCAGCGGCACCGCCTTGCGCGGCCCGAAGATCACATGCCGCTGGAAGATATCGCAGGCAAGAATCGACGCCACGTCATCCATCGGTCCATCGATGTCGGCCAGTTCGATGGCCGGGCCGATCGCGGCGATGCATTGCGCCGCTTCCTGCTCGCTCGCACCCGTCGGCACGTCGCGGCCGATCTCGACCGCGATCTCCGGCTCGGCGACCGGCTTGCTCCATCCGGAGAGGGATACGGTCGCACCGTCCGGCAGCAATGCGCGATTGAGCAGGAAGCCAACCAGCGCGCTTTCGATTTTCAGCTTTTCCTTCGCGGCCGGCGCGCCGAAACCGACCTTCCAGCCGATCCGCTTGGCACCGTCGCGCCTTCGCTGTTCGAGGAGCTTGAATTGCCGGCGCATCCCCGCCTGGATGCGGGGATCGTTCAATGCCGCGCTCATGAATGGCTCGCGGGATCGACTTCGTAGCCCGAGGCTTCGATCGAGCCTGCGCCCATCCAGCCCCAGACCAGCACGACATCCTCGTCGGAGGTGTTGTTGAAGCCGTGCCAGCAGCCGCGAGGCGAATAGACCACGTCGCCTTCGCCCGAGGGCTTGTCGCCCTCGTCGGTGTAGATGTGGCCATGCCCCTTCAGCACGATGAAGAACTCGTCGCAATTGTGGTGGCGGTGGCTTTCATGTCGCGCGCCGGGCTTCAGCACGGTCCAGCCCACGACATGGTCGGCGCCCGCCGACTTCTTGTCGATCAGGAACTGGACCTGCATTTCGACCCAGCCGTCCTTGCGCGCAAGGCCCTCGACCTTGGGCACGTCACGGATATTGGTGCGGTACATTTTCGGCGCGGTCACTTCGGGAATCCTCCAAGGCGGCGATAGACCTGATGCGCGACCACGAAATCGTTCTGGTCGATTCCGAGACCGCGGCAGGAATTCATGAGTTCGTTGGCGGCGGCGGCGAGCGGCACCGGGCTGCCGAGCTTGCGGCCCATGTCGAGCGCCAGGATCATGTCCTTCTGCTGCAGCGTGACGTCGGCGAGCGGCACCTCGGGCATCTTGCCTTCGAGGATGAACGGCCCGCGATAGCCGAGCACCGGCGAGGCGGCGACGCTTTTCAGGATCGCATCGACCGCGGATTCACGCGACACGCCACCCTTCTCGGCGAGCGCCACCGCTTCGCCGAATGCGATCACCTCGACCATGAGCAGGAGGTTGACCGCGATCTTCATCTTCACCGCGACGCCGCTGGCGCCGATGCGCGTCACCTTCGGTCCGATCGCGGACAGCACCGGCTTCACCTTCTCGAACGCAGCCTCGTCGCCGCCGACCATCACCGAGGCATTGCCCTGGTTGAGCGTGACCGGCGAGCCGGAGATCGGCGCATCCAGCATCACCAGTCCTTTGGCGGCGAAGGCGTCGGCCACCTCGCGGGTCACCTCAGGCGCAATGGTGCTCATGTCGATATAGATGCCGCCGGGCTTGAGGCCTTCGATGATGCCATGGCGCCCGAGCGCAACGTCTTTCACCGCCTTGCCGTCGGTGACGACGGTGAAGACAACATCCGACATCTCGGCCACGGCCTTTGGCGTGTCCGCCCATCCCATCCCGGCATCGATCAAGGATTGCGCCTTAGCCTTGGTCCGGTTCCAGCCGGTGACCTTGTATCCTGCGGCCTGCAGGCGCGGCACCATGCCGAGGCCCATCACGCCCAGGCCGACAAAACCAATTCTCACGCTTGTTCTCCTGCCATGTCGGTTCTTTTTCTCTTCGTGGTCCCGTGAACGCGGGCGGTGGAATGGCGCACGATGGTCTCGACCGGCAGCACCAGATGATGCGGGTCGGACGATTCGTTCTCGATGATGTCGACCATGACGCCGGCTGCTTCGAATCCGGCCTTGTGATGCTGGACCCGCACCGTGGTCAGCGACGGCGACAGCCGGTCCATCAATGGCATGTCGTTGAAGCCGGTGACCGATACATCGGTGGGGCAGGCGATGTCGTGGCGCCGGAAGGCCGAGATCGCGCCGATCGCCAAGCGGTCATTGGCGCAAACAACCGCGGTGAAAGGGCGTCCAGCGGCCAGCAATTCTTCGGCGCAGCGCTCGCCTTCGGCTTCGTTGAAGGCTTTGGCGAACGACACCAGCGCCGGACTTTTGAGACCGGCGAGGCCGCCGTGACGCAGAAAGGCATTGTAGCGATTGAAGCCGGTGGACACGGTCTGTGGGCCGGCGATGCAGGCAATGTCGCGATGACCGAGCGAGACGAGATGCGTGATGAGGCGGCCGATGCCATCGTCCTCGTCATGCACCACCGACGAGAAGCGCGGATCGTCTGTCCGGCGACTGACGGTCACCACCGGCAGGTCGGCGGCCAGGCGCGACACCATCTTGTCGGTCCGAAGCACGCTCGCGAGGATCAGCCCGTCGACACCGCGTGCGCGCATCGTCTCCAGTACCTTGGACTGCCGTCGCGTATTGCCGTCGGTATTCGCCAGCATCGCGACATAGCCAAATTGCGCCAGGCCATCCTCGATGCCGCGGATGATCGGCGGAAATACCGCGTCGGTGATATCCGGGACCACGACACCGATCGTGCGCGAGCGGCTGGTCTTGAGCGAATAGGCTGCGAGATTCTGCCGATAGCCGAGGCGTTTGCTGACCTTGCGGATCTGCTCGATCAGGTCCGGCGCGACCGGATGGCCGCTGTCCGGATTGAGCGCGCGCGACACGGTGGATACGTGAACGCCGACCTCGCGCGCGAGATCCTTCAGCCCAACCCGCGGTAGTTTACGCGACTTCACCGGGCGGCCCTTGTCGCGTCGGCAAGGACGGTTCGGGCGGCGTACCGCCCGAAGCATTGTTTAGTCGATCTGGAAACCGTCATCATCGGCTTATTTCGATGCCTCGGCGAACGGGAAGATCAGGTCGCCGGCCTTGTACTTGGGCGGATAGACCACGACCTGGCGCGACCAGTCGGTGAACTGGCTCATGTCGTTGCCGGTCACCCCCTTGAACTGGATGCAGATGATGCGCGGGTCCTTCCATTCGCCGTCCGGGCCGAACGAGATCGGGCCGATCACCGTATCGAAGGTGTTGGCTGCGAGATATTTCGCCAGCACGTCATCGTTCAACGATTTGGTGGCGGTGACGGCCTTTTCCAGAATCTGCCCGGCGGCGTAAGCGTAGGGCGGATAGGTATAGCCCAGCGGATCGAGGCCGAGGTCCTTCGCGCGCTTCTGGTATTCGGCCATCATCTCCTTGGTACCGTCGAATTGCAGGCTGGGCGCCGGGATGTAGAATTCGTTGCTGATATAGCCGTTGATCATCGGTCCAAGCTGCTGCTTGATGCCGGTCACCAGCAGGCCCAGCATCGCGCCGCCGATCACCTTCGGCTTGAACTGGATTTCGTTCGCGGTGCGGATGATGCCCGCGGTGTCGATCGGCAGCGTGGCGGCGAACACTACGTCCGGATTTGCCGCCGCCATGGCGCGCACGACCGACGTGAATTCGGTGGTCGAGGGCGGATAGGTGCGGTCGAACACGATCTCCATGCCGTGCTTCTTGGCGTTGGCCCGCGCACCATCGAGGGCGTTGCGCGAATATTCGACATCGGCGCCGATCAGCGCAACGCGCGTCGGCTTCGGTTTTTGCTCGGCGGCGAGATCGAACACGCACTTGGAGTAGTTCGCCGTGTCCGGCCCCTGCGAGTTCATCGAGAAGTAACGCGGATACTTGAATTCCTTGTTGGCGCCGAGGCCGAAAATCCCGATCGTGGTGCGGTTGGCCTGGATGATTGCCGGCATGGTCGCGGCGATCACGTTGGTGCTGTAGGGCCCGATCAGCAGGTCGACCTTGTCGACGCTCATCAGCTTCGCATAGATCCCGGGCGCGTTCGCCGGATTGCCCTGATCGTCATAATAGACGAACTCGACCGGGCGTCCGAGAAGGCCGCCCCGCTTGTTCACGTCGGCACGCCAGATTTCGAGGCCCGCCAACACCTGTTTGCCGGCCGGCGATGTCGGTCCGGTGGCGCTGATGCTGAAGCCGATGCGCAGCGGATCGGCTGCTTTCGCATCATGTGAAAAAAGGGCGAGCGTGACGGCTGTGCATACGCTCAACACAAGCGCTGCCAGCCGGCGGCTAGATCTGTTGATCATTGTGTCCTCCCGATTGGCCTTATGTCCGGCCTTGAAAAGAACCTAGCGCGCGGGGCAAAACTTGGCAATCGTTTGCCACGATGATAGCACTCGCGACAGCCGGCGCGAAAAATCGCTGGCACATCGGAAATGTTGCGTGCATGCACGCGTCACCGATCCGCGATCAACGGCGGACGGATACGGAGGAATTCATGTTCAAGGCCTCGGCCGGCGTCATGCTGCCCACCTCGATTATCGGATCGCTGCCGCGTCCGACCTGGTACACCGCGACGCTGGGCTCGACCCCGTTTCTCGAAGCGATGGTGAATTCGCGCTATCGCGAGCAATACGAGGACGCGGTGTCCTGCTATCTGCGGGCGCAGGAAACGGCCGGCCTCGACATCGTCACAGACGGCGACGCGCATTACGACGAGCAGGTCGGCGGCATGAGCTGGCAGAGCTATCCGCTGACCCACATGGAAGGGTTTTCGAAGGAGGCGGTCCCGTCGGTCTACAAGGTCGGCGCTGTCGCCTATCCGCGCGGTCATATTTTGCACGACTTCCTGGAAGCGCGGGTATTCCCGAAGATCACCGGCCCGGTTGGCCGCGGCAATCTGCAATACGCGCCGATGTGGAAGGTGGCGCAGCGCATGACCACAAGGCCGGTCAAGTTCGGGACGATTCTGCCCGAGTTGCTCGCTGCCTCATGCGAGGACAGCTATTACAAGGATCCGATCGAGCGCACCTGGGCGCTCAGCGACGCGATCAATGAGGAACTGAACGATCTCGCGGATGCCGGATGTCCGGTGCTGCAGATGGAAGAGCCGCAGATCCATATGGTGCCGGTGCGCGGCAAGGCGTTCGGCAAGCTCGATGTCGCCGACCTGGTCAAGGTCTTCAACAATACGGTCAAGGGCCTGCGCGACAAGACCGAGGTCTGGTGCCACACCTGCTGGGGCAACCCCTCGCAACAGCGGATCTTCAAGGAGCCGCAGAGCTACCAGCCGACACTCGAGGCGCTGAATACGGTCGAGGCGGATGCGCTGACATTCGAGACCTGCTCGTCGGGAACGGGCGATCTCAAGGCGATCGGCGAGATCATCAAGGACAAGAAGGTGGTGATCGGCGTCATCGATCATCACACCTTGCAGATCGAGCGGCCGGACGAGGTCGCGGCGCTGATCCGCGAGGCGCTGAAACATATTCCGGCCGAGCGGCTGGTGATCTCGTCGGATTGCGGCATGGGCCGGGAAGGCATGGGCCGGCGGCACGCCGCGTACAAGATGGTGTCGATGGTGCTCGGCACCAACATCGTCCGCAAGGAACTGGGTTTGCCGGAAGCGGAATGCCTGGCCGCCGAGGGCCGTTATTCGCTCACGGTGGCGGCGAAATAGCCGCCACCCAGGGGCGAAACGATTACGCCGGTTCGAGCAGTTTCGGATAGGTCGAAGGCTTGAAGAAGCTGGCGCCCGGCACATAGACGCGCCCCGGCGAGAGGTCGGGCCCTTCGTCGCCCTCGATGGCGCCTTCGAAGGTCAGTTCGAGCTGTACGCCGCTCGGGTCATAGACGAACAATTGCCACAGCGTCGTGCCGGGCACTTCGAACTCGCGCCAGTCGAGTCCGGCCTTCCGGAAGCGCTCGATATATGAGCGATAGCCCGAGCATGACAGCGAGACGTGGTCGATGGCGCCGGTGCCGTAGGGAGCCTTGCCTTCCGGGCCGAGCGCCGGTCCGCCGGCATAGATATGAATGATGCCCAGCCCGCCCGGCTGCGGGCAGGCCAGCCAGGCGCCCGGATATCCGAAATCCGGCCGGTGCATCTCGCGCAGGCCGATGACCTTGGTCCAGAAATGAACGGTGGCGCCAAGGTCTGCGGTCTTGATCGCAAGATGGAAAAGGCCGTGAACGGTCGCGAGCGGAAGCTGGGCCATCTCTAGTCTCCAAGTCTGATGGCTCATTATACGCCTGATCATGGGATCCGCGAGTACCAGCAGACGCGATTAAATATTGGGCTCCGGACGTTGGTTTGCGCTCGCTCCGAAGGCAAACTCCGCAGGGACTTCGGTCCGGGCCCCGATCGGCGCGACGATGTCGCCGAAAGATTAAGCGCTGTCGTTTCGGCATCGTTGCGGAAAGAAATCGGCGGCAGATTGGCGCAGTGGACGGCTCTAGCGTCGCCCTGATCGGGTGGCACGCGGATTGCTGACCTCACCCTTACGTCAACGCGAAGTCGCAGCTCAATTGCCTTCCAGGGCATTGGAGCTGGCGCAGGGAGTTTTCGATGATCACTCATAAGATTGCGCGCCGTGCGGTTCTTGCCGGTGCGCTTGCGGTCATGACGGCGGTGCCGGCGCTCGCGCAATCGCTGACGCCGATCCGCTTCACGCTCGACTTCAAGCATCAGGGCATTCACGCCTGGTATTACGTCGCGCAGGAAAAGGGCTACTTCAAAGACGAAGGGCTCGATGTGAAGATCGACCAGGGCGAAGGGTCGGCCGCGACTATCACGCGCATCGCTTCGGGCGCTTACGACGCCGGCTTCGGTGACATGAACGCCATCATCCAGATGGCTGCGACCAAGCCGGGCGAAGCGCCGGTGATGGTCTATCAGATCTACAACCGGCCACCCTTCGTGCTGGTCACCAAGGCGAGCGGGCCGATCAAGACCATCAAGGACATCGAAGGCAAGAAGCTCGGCGGGCCGGCCGGCAGCGCCACGTTGAAACTGCTTCCGAGCCTCGCCAAGGCCAACAAGCTCGACATTTCGAAGGTCGATATCCTCAACATGGCCCCGAATCTTCAGGAGCAGATGCTGATCCAGGACCAGGTGCAGGGCTCGCTGGTCTTTAACGTCACCAGCTACATGAACCTGATCCAGCAGAAGCAGGATCCGGACAAGGATTATCGCTGGTTCAATTACGGCGATCACGGGCTTGATCTGTATTCCAACGGCATCATGGTGTCGCAGAAACTGCTGAAGGAGAATCCCAAGGCAGTCGCCGGTCTGGTGCGCGCGATCAACAAGGCGATCAAGGACGTGATTGCCGATCCGGAGATGGGTGTGAAGACGCTGGCCAGGATCGAGCCGCTGATCAATCAGGATGTCGAGAAGAAGCGCATCGCCTATGCGCTCGGCAACCTGATGAACGGCGCCGAATTCACCGAACTCGGCTTCGGTGACCTGACCGACGACAAGCTCACGCGGTCGATTGATGTCATTGCGGAAGCCTATGACCTGAAGGCCAAGCCGAAGGCGTCGGAGGTGTTCAACCGCTCGTTCCTGCCGGCCAAGTCGGACCGGATGTTTGCGCCGAAGCCGAACTGAGTGAATGAAAACACTCATCAAGGGCGGCCGCGTCTATGACCGGGCGGGCGACATCCATCGCCCGCCGTTGCGCGATGTCATCCTCGTAGAAGACCGCATCCTCGGCGTCGTAGAGCCCGGCGAGCAGGCTGCGACCGACATTGCTCGCGCCGCGAGCGTCGGCCAGCCGGACGCGCGCGTCATCGACGCCACCGGCATGCTCGTGATCCCCGGTCTGGTCAACGCGCATTACCATTCCTACGACGTCCTCTCCAAAGGCCGGTTCGAGGACATGCCGTTCGACGTCTGGATGCTGCATTCGCAGCCGGCCTATTGGGGCACACGCAGCAAGGCGGAACTCCGCGCGCGCACGTTGCTGGGCGCGCTGGAGGCATTGCGGCACGGCATCACCACCATCCAGGACATGAACTCGCTGGTGCCGCAGGACGAGGAGACGCTGGACACGATCCTGTCCGCCTATGCCGAAGTCGGCATCCGCGTGGTGTTCTCCATCGCGGTGCGCGACCTCGCCGCGCTCGACATTCAGCCGTTCCTGCCGCCGGGCATTCCGGATGACGTGGCGGCGCTCATCAACGGCAAGGCGGGCGATGCGAAAGCCGACATCGCCTTCCTCCGCGCGCAAATCGCGCGCCGCAATCCGTTGCCGCCGCGCCTGCACTGGGCCATCGGCCCGTCCGGCCCGCAGCGCTGCTCGACGCAATTGCTGGAAGGGCTCGCAGCGATCTCCGCCGATTTCGACCTGCCGGTGCTGACGCACACCTACGAGACCCGCGCCCAGCTCGCCAAGGCGCGCACGGCTTATGACAAGTTCGGCGGATCCTATGTGCGCTACATGCGCGAAATCGGCTTGCTGACCCATCGCACCACGCTCGCGCATGGAGTCTACCTGTCGCGGCCGGAAATCGACGAGCTCGCCAATGCGGGTGCCGGCGTGGTGCACAACCCGCTGGCCAATCTGAAGCTGAAGAACGGCACCGCGCCGCTGATCGACTTCAAGCGCGCCGGCGTCAATCTCGCGCTCGGCTGCGACAATTGCAGCTGCAGCGACTGCCAGAACCTGTTCCAGGCGATGAAGATGTA
>CAZXJZ010000120.1:0-14798 GCA_964641065.1 uncultured Hyphomicrobiales bacterium
CACCGACATGAACACCAGCTTCCGCACCGAAGCGTGCATCTCGCGGTGGACAAGCTGAAGGAAGGACATTGCGGTGCTGCCGGCCGGCTATTGTTGCAAGGAGCGCAGCCGGGCCCCGGAAAAAGCCGCGCGCCGGTTTCTATATGACAGGATCAGGGCCGCCGACGCCATTCCGTATTTCGCGACGGGCCCGTGAGCAGAAGCAGGGGCAGAACCACCAGCGGCGTGGTCAGAAGTGCGAACCCGAACGTGCCCAGGAAGCCCATCCTGCGCCCGATACCGCAAAGTCCGGTGAGCGCACAAAACACGATATAGAGGGCCGCTTCGATCATCGGTCTCATTGGAACAGCCGCCGATTTCGCAATCGCGGCTGCCCTCCGGTTTGATACAGACCCTGCAGGTCAATGGTTGTTTGCCGCCTCCGTCGTGGCGCCAGCAGCGGGCGTTTGCGTCGCGGACACCTTGTTGCGCGAGCGCGAATCCCACTTCTCCTTCTGCACCTTGATGAATTCACGGTAGTCCGGCGGATTGAAGTCGAGCAGCGTGCCGCCCGATTCAAAGTGCTGGACGAACGCCTTGCCGATCGCAAAGGTTGCACCGGCGGCCAGCGCCGGCATCACAAATCCCGACGCGATGGTGCCGATGATCGGGATCGACTTCAGCATGCTGGCCGCGCCGATGCCGCTGGTGGCGGGAATCATCGTGCCCGCGAGTGCCGCGATCACGGCCTTGCCGCTGTTTTCCGAGAACGGCACGTTATAGATTTGCGACAGTCGGCGCAGCATCTGCAACTGGATGCCGGCGACGGCGGCGACATCGACGACCGGCACCGGGACAAGGCCAGCAACGCCGCCCCACAAGGAGAAGCGATCGACGAGCTTGTCCGCCATCTCATGGCGCGCCGCAGGGGTCAGCTCAGGCGCTGCGGTTTCCGGCGCCCCGGGCTTTACCTCTGCCTCTGAAGTCGTTTTTTGTGCCATACGAGAACCCTTTCGGCATGCATGGATCGGCCGCCATCTGATCGAGCGATCCACTCGCCTCAATCTAGCCTGCTCCGAAAAAAAGCTATCATGGCGGGTTGCCACTGCCAAGCGCTGGCGCCGGGCGTTACATGCTTGCAAACCAAAGAGTTATCGTCGCTGCCAGGAAGGCTCCCCGGACGTGTGTCGTTCACCCTTGCCTCGCGTGAACCGATACCCATAATATTTGCCTGACGGGACATTCCGGAGGCGAGATGCGGTCACAGCTTTCAGACACTGGTCCCGGGCAGGAACGGCGAGCCTGGGAAGCCCCTGCGATTGTCGAAGTGCCGATCGGGACGACGACGAAAGCCGCTGTAACCGGACAATTGCCTCCCCACCCGCCCGAACCGGCTCCCACCTCGCCGTCATCCAAGCTCGGTTTTGCTTTCGAAATGTCGTTTCCGCTGTCGGCTCGAACCGAATAACGGCCGCCAGTCGAACCCAGCCTGATGGCGAAAATTTTCCGCTTCGGCTAGTTTGCCGCCTCAGGCCGGCGATTTGTGGAGCCTGTTGAGCGTGGGTGTGACGATTGACAGCATCCTGGTCCGCGACCGGACCCTCCCCGCGGCAGATCTCGATGGCCGCATGGTCGTCCTGAGCCTCCAGTCGGGCACCTATGTCAGCTTCAACGGAATGGCGAGCGAAATCTGGCAGATGCTGTCCGAACCGCGCCGGGTCGGCGACATTTTCGACAGCCTGTCACAAAACCATGATGTCGATGCCGCGACCTTGTCGCATGACGTGCTGCCTTTCCTTCAGCGCCTGATCGAACGCCGGCTGGCCCGGCACATCGATCGAGACGCCTCGCGATGAAGCCCCGGACAAGGCGGCGAATCCACTTGCGCGAGGCAGCGATCATGCTGCTGCTGGCGCGGCTCGCAGTGCGGGTCTTGCCTCCGGCCCGCCTGTTTGCCTGGGCGGATCGTCCGCCCCGGCGGCTGAACCGCTTTGCAGGCGATGACGTGCACTGGATCGCCTGGGCGATCGAGCACAGTGCGACGCGGCAGCGGATGGACAGGATGTGTCTGCCCCGCGCACTGGCCGCGCATGCGATGCTCCGCCGACGCGGAATCGCAAGCCGGCTATGCCTCGGCGTCGCACGCAGCGGCGAAGACCTTGCCGCTCATGCCTGGATCGAGGTCGGCGAACAAAAAATCATAGGCGACGATGGCGACGGCGGGTTTACGCAACTTGCTGCATTCGGCAGCCTGCGATGAATTGACCGGCAGCCTCACATGAGCGGTATCGCGGGCATGCTGCGTTTCGATGGCCAACCGGTCAGCCGCAGCGAACTCGATCGGGTGGCGAACGCCCTTCGCGCCCATGGGCCCGATCGATCCGATATATCCATCAGCGGCAGCATCGGCTTTGTCCATGTGCTGATGCGGATGACGCCCGAGGATCGCGCCGACCATCAGCCCTATCGGGGACAAAGCGGAGCGATGATCACCACCGACCTGCGGCTCGACAACCGCGAGGACATCCTCCGCCGCATCGGGCTATCGAACCAGGACGCGATGACCTGGCCGGATTCGCGGGTTCTGCTGAGTGCGTGGGAACGGCTTGGCGACGCCGTCTGGCCGATGCTGCGTGGCCCATTTGCGGCGGCGATCTGGAATCCGCAGCAACGTCTCCTGACGCTGGCCCGCGACCACATCGGGCTCAATGTCGTCATGTGGCATCGAAGCGAGCGCTTCTTCGCTTTCGCCACCATGCCCAACGGCTTGTTCGCGATGAATGCGGTCCCGCGCGAATTGAGCGAGGAGAAGTTCGCCGATTTTCTTGTGCTCAATCATGCCGAGCACACGACTACGATCTACCGGGACATTTTCCGTGTTCCGCCCGCGCATGTCATGCAGGTCGATTCCGGCGGCGTCACAAAGCTTCTGCCATACTGGTCGGTGCGCGACATCCGGCCCGTACGATTGCCGTCGGACCAGGATTACGCCGAAGGGTTGCGCGAAAGACTTAATGTCGCGGTACGGCGGCAGATGCGAAGCGCTCATCCGATCGGCTGCCTGCTCAGCGGCGGACTGGATTCGTCGTCTGTTGCCGCGCTTGCGGCGCGTGCACTTCACGAGAACAAGCAACGGCTCGCCGCCTTCACCGGCGTTCCGCGCCGCGGTTTCGACGCACCGGTCGCAGCCGGACATTACGCGGACGAAACGCTTTATGTCGACGCCATCGCCAGGGCGGCAGGCAATATCGATGTGACTTACGTCGAGAACACTGCCGCTGACGACTTCGCCGAAATCGACCGGTTTTTCATCGCGCTCGAAGGGCCGGTGAGAAACCCGACCAATCTCGGCTGGGTGCTGGCCATCCTGCGGCTTGCGCGCCAGCAAGGCCGCCGCGTGCTGCTCGGCGGCCTGCGCGGCAATTCCACGATCAGTTGGAGCGGCTGGTCGCAGGCGGCCGCGCACCTCAAACGCGGACGCTGGCTGACCGCGCTTCGCCAGTGGAGGCTCTACTATCGCCGCACGCCGCACTCGCGCTGGGCGACGACACGAAACCTCTTCATCGAACCGCTGATGTCGCAATGGCTCTCCAGCGAGCGACGGCATCCACGCCGTGTCGCGCCCTGGCAGCAGCATTCGCCGATCCGGCCGGAATTCGCAGCGGCGATGGGCGTCGACGCACGCGCGCGAACGAACCGGCACGATTTTCTTTATCGCACGCGTTCGGACGAGCGTATCCAGTCGCTGCTGCAGGCCGATTATGCCGGCGACTGGTATGCGGCGGAGAAAGCGCTGACAGGCGTGGAGGTCCGCGATCCGACCGCAGACATCGATGTCGTGTCCTATTGTTTCGGCGTACCGCCGGAGCAATATCTGGCCGAAGGCACCGATCGTTCGCTGATCCGGCGCGCGATGTGGGGGCTGCTTCCTGACGCCGTCCTGACCAACAATTTGCGCGGGCTGCAGGATGCGGATTGGCATAAGAGTTTTTCAGGCCGGCGCAACCAACTGGCGTCCGAAATCGAAGCCCTTTCGCGCTCGCCGCTGGCAAGCCGCGCGATCGACCTTGCCCGTCTTGAGCGCGCCGTGTCGAACTGGCCGACAGACGGCTGGCATCGTCCCGAAATATTCACCGAATACAATCTGGCGCTGATGCGCGGGATTGCCGGCGGCCGCTTCCTGCGCTGGTTCGAGTCGGCGAATTGACGCAAACGCGGTACGGTGGCCGGATTGAGGACAGGCGCCTGTGAATTCGGAACCTGACAGCGACAGCTTCTATGACCGCGTCCCCGTGTTTCGCGGTTTTCCGCGCGTCCTGGACGAGACATTGTATCAACCGCTACCGCCGGATTGGGTAATTGGCACGACCGATGTCGTCGGCTCCACCCGCGCCATCCAGGATAATCGCTACAAGGCGGTCAACATGGCCGGTGTGGCGGGCATCGCCGCCGTGGTCAATGCAATCGGCCGTGAGTTTCCGTTTGTATTCGGCGGCGACGGCGCGAGCTTTGCCGTGCCCCCCTCCGCCGCCGAGGCCGCGCGCGCGGCGCTGGCTGCGACCTTACGCTGGGCGCAGGAGGAAATGTCACTCGAACTGCGCGGCGCCATGGTGCCGGTCAAAGAGTTGCGCGCGAGCGGACTTGATGTCCGCGTTGCCCGCTTCGGACCATCTGAAGACGTGAACTACGCCATGTTCATGGGCGGCGGACTTGCCTGGGCTGAGGCGGCGATGAAGCGTGGTCTGTTCGCGGTGCCGCCGGCGCCGCCCGGCACGCGACCCGATCTGAGCGGGCTGTCCTGCCGCTTTGAGGAAATGCCTTCGCTGCACGGTGTCGTGCTGGCGCTGCTGGTGGTTCCGGGCGCGCGAGGTAACGACGGAAGCTTCCGCCGCGTGGTGGAGGACCTGATCCTGCTGTCCGAGCAGAGAGGCCACGCACCCGTCCCCGAGCGGGGACCGAAATTCGGCTGGCAGGGCGTGGACATGGAGGCGCGCGTATCGCGCCGTACCGGCATTCCGTTGTTCATCCGGCGCAGCGCGGCATTCCTTCTGACGTCATTCTACTACCTGGTCTTTCGCTTCCGCCTGCGCATCGGACAATTCATTCCCGCGGTCTATCTGAGGCAGCTTGTTGCCAATTCCGACTTCCGCAAATACGACGATGCCCTGCGCATGATCATCGACTGCACGCCAGAACTCGCCGAGGAAATCGAACGCAGGCTCGCTGCCGCCGCGCGCGCGGGATCGGTCCGCTTCGGATTGCATCGCCAGCAGGCTGCGATGATGACCTGTTTCGCGCCCTTCCCGACGCACTCGGATCACATGCATTTCGTCGACGGAGCGTCCGGCGGGTATGCGCTGGCGGCGGCGGCCCTGAAAAGCGCGGATCAGGACGCCACTGGCGCTGACCGGATTGAGGGGGCGTGATGGCGGGTAACTTGCCGATCGACGGCCGGCGGCTGTGGGACGACCTGATGCAGCTCGCCGAGATCACCGATCCGGGCAAGCCCTATACCCGCCGCTCGTTCTCCCCGCTATTCGACCAGGGCCGGATCTGGCTGCGCGAGCGCTTCGAAACGGCGGGCCTGGAAACGCGCATTGACAATGCGGGCAATCTCATCGGCCGCCGCGCCGGCTCGGATCCTGCCGCCGGCACCATTCTGATCGGCTCGCATTCCGACTCGGTACCATCCGGGGGCCGCTTCGACGGGCCGGCCGGTGTGCTCGCCGCACTCGAAATCGTCCGCTCGCTTGCGGAATCGGGCGTCGTGCTGCGCCACGCAATCGAGGTGATCGACTTTCTCGCCGAGGAGCCGAGCGAATTCGGCCTGTCGTGCATCGGCAGCCGCGGCATGGCCGGCGTCCTCGACGACGGGATGCTGCGATATACCGACCCCTCAGGCGAGGTGCTCTCGCACGCGATCGACCGGGTCGGCGGAAATGTCGCGGCACTCGCGACGGCAAAGCGCAGCGATATCGCCTGCTTTTTCGAACTGCATATCGAGCAGGGGCTGGTGCTTCAGGACGGCCGGCTCGATGTCGGCATCGTGACGGCGATCGTCGGAATCACCCGGATCGAGATCGTATTCCGGGGCGCGGCCGATCACGCCGGAACCACGCCGATGCATCTGCGCCGCGATGCGTTTACGCCGGCGGCAAAGACTGCCGTCTTCGTGGACCGGATCGCCCGCGAATTCGTTTCCCGCAAGGCCGGTCTTTTCGTCGCCACGATCGGGATCGTATCGGTGTCGCCGGGCGCATCCAATGTCGTGCCACAGGAGGCGCGGATCGTCATCGATGCGCGCTCGGAGAACCGCGACCTGATGGACGAGTTTCTCGCGCTGCTGGATCGTGAGACCCGTGCATTCGCCAGCGATAGCCGCACCGAACGCGCCGTCTTCGCGCGGCTGTCCGACACCAATCCGACCGCGTGCGATGCTCGCCTGCGCGAATTATTGCGGGACAGCGCGAATGCGCTTGGCTTCACCAGCACCGACATCGCCTCCGGTGCCGGACACGACGCCGCCTTCGTGGCGCGGATCGCGCCGTCGGCCATGCTGTTCATCCCCTGCCGTGACGGAAAGAGCCACGCGCCGGAGGAATGGGCGGAGCCTGATGCGCTGGCCGCCGGCACCGCGGTGATCGCCGAAGCGGTGCTGCGCTTCGACCGCGGCATTTCAACAGGCTGAAGGCCTAGATCGCGACAAACGGATTGTCGCGATCGCGCCGATAGACCCATTCGCCTGCGACATAGGTGGCCTGCACGGCACGATCGTCGCCGAGCGTCATCTGGATGAACAGGGCTTCCTCGAAATCCTTCGCGAATTGCATCCGGTAGTCGATGATTGGCGTGGACTTCATGTCGAGAACCACCAAATCGGCCTCCATGCCAGGCGCGATGCTGCCGATCTTGTCGTCCAGATACATCGCATGCGCGGTGCCGCGCGTCGCGACGTAATAGGCGTGTCCGGCGGACAAGGCGTGGCCGTTCATCTGAGCCGCCTTGTAGGCCTCGCCCAAAGTCGCCAGAATCGAAAACGACGTGCCGGCGCCGATATCGGTGCCGAGACCGACGCGGACCGGGCGCTCGCGCTGCATTGCCCGGGCGATATTGAAGCAGCCGCTGCCAAGGAAGAAGTTCGACGTCGGGCAATGCGCGATCGCCGAACCGGTGCGATGCATCACCTGCATCTCGTCGTCAGTCAGATAGATGCCGTGTCCGAACACTGCGCGCGGCCGGCAAAGCGAATAATGATCGTAGACATCGAGATAGCCATTCCGCTCCGGGAACAGCTCCCTGATCCACGCCACCTCTCGTTGGTTCTCGGACACATGGGTCTGCATGAAACAGTCCGGATGCTCGTTGCAGAGCGCGCCGGCGGCCTCCAGCTGCTCGCGTGAACTGGTCGCGGCGAAGCGTGGCGTGATGGCGTACATCAGCCGGCCGCGATTATGCCATTTCGCGATCAGCGCCTTCGACTCGTCGTAGCCCGACTGTGCCGTATCCCTGAGTTTCTCCGGCGCGTTGCGGTCCATCAGGACCTTGCCGGCGGCCAGCCGCATGCCGAGCTTCTCCGCCTCCTCGAACAGCGCATCGACCGACTGAGGATGAACCGTGCAATAGACGCAGCCGCTGGTGATCCCGTTCCTCAGATTCTCGCGCAGGAACATCTTGGCGACGCTTCGCGCAAACTCCTTGTCGGAATATTTCTGCTCGACCGGGTAGGTGTACTTGTCCAGCCAGTCGAGCAACTGGTCACCATAGGCCGCGATCATCGGCGTCTGCGGAAAGTGCACGTGGCTGTCGATAAAGCCCGCCGAAATCAGCGCGTCGGGGCCGTAATTCCTGATGTCCGTCCCCGGCGGCAACAGCGGCTCGACCTTAGCCGCCGGACCGAAATGCGTGATCAGTCCATTGTCCATCGCAACGATGGCGTCCGGCTCATGGACCATCGTGCTGTCGAGCCCGCTTCTGAACGGATCGCCCGTATAGGTGAGCACCGGACCACGAATTGCTGTCGGCATTTCAAACTCCGCGGCAACGGATCAGGTCTCTCAATGCCACGATCGGCGTAAACATTAAGTCATCGTCTACACGGCTGCCAGGCCTGTTAGTCCGGCGCATTGCGTGCGGCTATTGCGGCCGCTCCGTCTCGACCTCCGACAGGGTGGCCCAGCCGGGACCGCTGGTCGGCGGAGTCATCTCGTCCTGCACGTTCTTGTGGCGAAAGATATGCGCCTTGGCCACCATGTTGGCCGTGACCGGGGCCGTCAGAAACAGGAACAGCGAGATCATCAGTTCGTGCGCCGTCGGCAAATTGTGAAACAGCAGAAAATACACCATCGACGCGATCAGCAGCGCACCGATACCGAGCGTGGTCGCCTTGGTCGGCGCATGCAGCCTGCGCATCGTATCGGTCAGTTTCGCAAGGCCGAACGAACCGACGAAGAGAAAAAATGCGCCGGTGACGATCAGCGCCGAGACAAGGATTTCGCCTACCAACTGCATGACGTCTACTCGATCACATTGCCGCGCAACAGGAACTTGCAGAAGGCCACGGTCGAAATGAAGCCGACCATGGCAAACAGCAACGCGGCCTCGAAATAAATCGTCGTGCCGAACAATATCCCGGCCAGCACGATCAATCCAATCGCGTTGATCACCATCGTATCGAGCGCCAGGATGCGATCGGTGGCGTCGGGACCAGCCCAGAGCCGGTACAGGTTGAGCATGACGGACACGGCGATTGCGATCAATGCGACGACGGATGCCATTGCTATCATTCGAAAATCCTCATCAGCCGGCTTTCGTAACGGGATTTGATTGACGCGACCGTGCCCTCCGGATCGTCAGTCTCGAGGCAATGAACCAGCAGGGAATGGCCGTCGGCGCTGAGATCGGCGCTCACGGTGCCGGGCGTCATCGTGATCGTTCCCGCCAGCACCGCGATTGCTTCAGGCGACTTCAAATCGAGCGGGATCGTGATGAAGCGCGAGCGCAGGCTTTCGCTGCGCCTGAACAGCACCAGGTAAGCCACCTGCACATTGGACACGACGATGTCCCAGAGGACGACAAGGCCATATTCCATGATCGCAAGCGGATTGCGGATCTTCGGACGGCCGGGCCAATACGGGCTGCTGATCTTTGCGATTGCAACGCCGAGGATCAGGCCGAACACGAAATTGCCGATCGAGAAGTCGTTCACCAGCAGCACCCAGACCACGGCCAGGGTCAGGCTCAGAAGCGGATGCGGAAAGATGCGCATGAGCAAAGTCATGGCGTCACCATCGCAGCGGTGCGGGGCGCGGACTTGAGGACCGCGTCGATGTAAAGCTGAGGCTCAAGCAGCTGCTTTGCGGTCGCAGTCATGTCCGACATGGCGGGGCCGGCGAAACCGGACAGAGCGGCCATCGCTCCAATCAGCACGGCGATGACGACGATCGGCAATGTCCGGAACCCGGTCTTGCCCGGATCGCCGAGCAACCGATCCGGCGCACTCCAGAATGTCCGGATGCCGGCGCGGGCGAAGCTCAGGATCAACAGAAGACTCGTGATCAGGATCGCCGGCCATACGAGAGAGGCCTCCCCGCTCGCCCGCGCGGCGTCGAGGATCAGGAGCTTGCCCAGGAATCCGGCCAGCGGCGGCATGCCGACCATCGCGATCGCAAGCAGGAAATACAATCCGCCGAGCAACATGACCTCGCCGCTCAGTCCGGCAGGCTCTACCGAAGCGGGCCGGACCTCCGGACGATGCACCAGAATGCCGGCCAGCAGAAACAGGCCGGCGCTCGTCAGCGTGCTCTGCACCGCATAATACAGCGCCGCCGAAAGGCCTTCGCCGCTGCCAAGTCCGACCGCAATCAGCAACGTGCCCATCGACGCGATGACCGAATAGGCGACCAGGTCGCTGAGCGCGCGGCTTGCCAGCATGCCGAATGTGCCAATCACGAGCGTGAGGATTGCGGCAGGCATGATCCATGGCAGCGCAATGCCCGCAAGCGGACCGGCATCGGCGCCGAATATCAGGGTGTAAACGCGAATGATCGAATAGGCGCCGACCTTGGTCATGATTGCAAACATGGCTGCGGCCGGCGGCGAAGTGGAGCCATAGGTCGGCGGCAGCCACCAATGCAGCGGCACCATCGCCGATTTGATCGCAAAAACCGTGAACAGCAGCAGCGCGCCCGCGGACAGCAGCGCCTCATTGCCGGCGGCGACGTTCCGAACCTTGATCGCGAGATCGGCCATGTTGAGCGTGCCGGTCACTGCATAGATGGTGCCCACGGCGAACAGGAAAACGGTCGACCCGATCAGGTTGATCGCCACATAATGAAAGCCGGCTTTCAGGCGGCGCGCTCCGCCGCCATGCAGCATCAGTCCGTACGACGCGATCAGCAGCACCTCGAAGAACACGAACAGGTTGAAGAGGTCCCCGGTCAGGAAAGCGCCGTTGACGCCAAGAAGCTGGAATTGAAACAGCGCATGGAAATGACGGCCGAGTTGGTCCCACCGGCCGAGCGACGCGATCAGAACGCCGGTCCCCAGCACACCCGCCAGCAGCAGCATGGTCGCCGCCAGGCGGTCCAGCACCAGAACGATACCGAATGGCGCTGGCCAATTGCCGAGCAGATAGACGCGGGTCTCTCCATCGGCAGCCAGCGCATAAAGCCAGGCGGCGACGGCCAGTTGCAGCATGATCGCGACCACCGAGGTCACGCGCTGCACCCTCAGCCCATAGCGCGACACCAGCACAAGCAATGCGGCTGCCATTGCCGGAATCGCAACCGGCAGGATCATGCCCTGGTTCATCGCCGGGGCTCCTTCGGCCGGGCCGCCACGTCATCGTCGGAGCCACCACCGAGCGAGACGTCATCCGAGCCGGTCTCGAGAAAGGCGCGCAGCGACAGCACGACGATCAGCGCCGTCATGCCGAAGGTGATGACAATCGCAGTCAACACCAGCGCCTGCGGCAGCGGGTCGGTATAACCCGTCGCGCTCTTTGAAATGATCGGCGGCAGGTCGATCACCAGCCGGCCCATCGCGAACAGGAACACATTCACCGCGTAGGACAAAAACGACAATCCGATCACGACCGGAAATGTGCGCCGCTGAAACAGCAGATAGATGCCAACGGAGGTCATTGCCCCGATCGCCGTCGCGAGCAGCAATTCCATGCTCATGACGGCCTCCCCGCTGCAAGGTTGGAGGCTTCCTCGGCGCGATTCTCGACGCGGGAGATCGTCGCCAGCGAAAGGATGCAGGTGCCGAGAACGGTGAAGAACACGCCGACGTCGAACGCCATGGCGGAGGCCAGCTCCACCACACCGAACAACGGCAGGTCGAAATAGCCATAGGTGGAGCTGAGGAACGGCCGATCGAACAGCAGCGACGCCAGACCGGTCGCGCCGGCGATGGCGACACCACCGCCGATCATCAGATGCGCATCCATTCGCGCCCGCTTCTGCGCCCAGAGATAGCCGCTCGCCATGTATTGCATGAGATAGGCGATGGCGACGATCAGCCCGGCGATGAACCCGCCGCCGGGCAAGTTGTGCCCGCGAAGCAGAATGTACACGCCGGTCATCAACGCCAGCGGCAGCACCACGCGCGTGATCACGATCATCATCAACGGATGCGGATCGAACGCCTGGGGCCCGAACCGCGTGGCCGCGAGCCGCCGCCCGGACGCTCCGTGCAGAGCGGCGTCAAGCAGGGCAAAGATCGTCAGCGCAGCGATCGCAAGAACAATGATTTCGCCGAACGTATCGTAGCCGCGGAAATCGACCAGGATCACGTTGACGACGTTGGTGCCGCCGCCACCGGGCTTGGATTGCGCGACATGGTAATCCGAGATCGTCTCAAAGCCGCGGGTGAGAATGGCATAGGCCAGCGCGGCCACGCCGGCGCCGACGATCAGCGCAAAAGCGCCCGCGCCCAGGCTGGCACGCCGCGGCAAATCGTTCGCGCTGATGCGGGGAAGCAGGTTGATCGCCAGCAGCAACAGGATGGTCGTGACGACCTCGACCGAGATCTGCGTCAGCGCGAGGTCGGGTGCTGAAAACTGCAGGAAGGCGAGAGAGACAATGAGCCCGACCACACTGGTGATGATCAGTGCGAACAGCCGGTCGTGATGGCGGGCGACGATCAGGACGCACGCGGCGATCAGCGCGAGCCAGCCGGTGATCGCCGGCAGGTTGACAGGAAGCGTCGGCCGCGTGCCCGGGGCATACGGCGACGTCAGGAAGCCGGCCAGACCGAAAACGCAGACCGCAGCGACCGTGACCCCGAAATAGCGTGGCAGGCTGCCATTATCGAACGCTGCCATCAGCCGCCGGGAGAAAACGACGATGCCGGCGATGGTGGCCTGGAACATGGTCATGGCGTCCGGCCGGGGCACCGCCAGACGCAGCCGGTTCACCTGTGCGTACAGGAGATACAGCAGCAGTCCGCCGAATGTGGCGATGAGGCTCATGATCAGCGCAGGCGTGATCCCATGCCAGATCGCGAGATAGTAATCGGGAAGCGCGCCGCCCGCGGTCGCAAGCGCCGTACGCTCGACGATGGCACCGGCAAACATTTGCGGCATCAACCCAATCGCGATCACCGGAATGACCAGCAGCGCGACCGGCAGCCACATTCCGAACGGAGGGTCGTGCGGATGATGAGGGTAATCATCGCGCTTGCGGCCAAAAAACACGGCGAAGATCAGCCGCGCCGAATAGGCCGCAGAGAACAGCCCACCAAGGGTGGCGAATACCGGAAACAGCCAGGCCTGCCCGGCATAAACCGTGGTCGCCGCCTCCTCCAGCATCAACTCCTTGGAGAGAAAGCCGTTAAGCCCGATCATGCCGGCCATCGACGCCGCGGCGATGATCGCCAGCGTGGCGGTGATCGGCATCACATGGATGAGCCCGCCGAGCTTGCGGATGTCGCGGGTGCCGGTCTCATGATCGACAATGCCCGCGCTCATGAAGAGCGCAGCCTTGAAAGTCGCGTGGTTGAGCACATGGAAGACCGCCGCCACCACCGCCATGCGGGTCGACAAACCGAGCAGCATCGTCAGCAAGCCGAGATGGCTGACCGTCGAAAAGGCCAGCAGCGCTTTCAGGTCGTCCTTGAATATCGCGATCCATGCCGCGACGACCATCGTCACGAGTCCGGTCATGGACACGATCAGGAACCATTCCGGCGTGCCCGAGAGCGCCGGCCACAGACGCGCCAGCAGGAACACGCCCGCTTTCACCATCGTGGCGGAATGCAGATAGGCAGAGACCGGCGTCGGCGCCGCCATCGCATGCGGCAGCCAGAAATGAAACGGAAACTGCGCCGACTTGGTGAAAGCACCGATCAGAATAAGCAGAAGCGCGGGCAGATAAAGCGGCGATGCCTTGATCTGTTCGCCGCGCGTCAGGATCTCGCTGATCTCGAAAGTGCCGGCAATGTTGCCGAGCAGCAGCATGCCGCCCATCAGCGCAAGACCGCCACCGCCGGTGACGATCAGCGCCATCCGTGCGCCAGCGCGCGATTCCGGAAGATGGTACCAATAGCCGATCAGAAGAAATGACGTGAGGCTCGTAAGCTCCCAGAATACAATCAGCAGAAGGATATTGTCGCTCAGAACAATGCCGAGCATCGACCCCTGAAACATCAGAAGATAACAGAAGAACCGGCCGACCGCATCGTTGCGGCTTAAATAGAAGCGCGCATAAAGGATGATCAGCAGCCCGATCGACAGGATCATGGCTGCGAAAAACAGCCCGAGTCCGTCGGCGAAAAACGAGAACGACAAGCCGAGCTGCGGCAGCCACTCGAACCGGCTATGCGGCACCCCGCCCGAATAGACCTCCGGGACCAGCGTCAGCAATATGATCAGCGACAGCGCAGAGACGCCGGCGGTGACCACGGTGCAGACGTTGCGGCCGGCACGGATGGCCAGGGGCGGCAGCAACGCCCCGATGAAAGGGATCAGAACGATAAGCGCAAGTTTCATGGAAGCTTGGATGGGTGCGGTCGCAGGTCGAGCATGGAAAGGAATTCACTTTTCTTATCGTCAACCCAGCCTTTTCTGCCAACCCCGCCTTTAGGGCGACGCTTTTCAAACTCCATCGCCGCTCAGCGACAGATGGCCGCATGGTTGCAAGCCGCGGATCAAATTGCGAGCACAAAAACAACCCAGGCCGCCGAACCGTTGGAAGTTGGGGACATGTTCAATCACGGGTGGGTATCAATCCAGGGTCGAATTCAATCCCAGGTCAGCGCACCGCCATTCTGATATTCGATGACCCGGGTCTCGAAGAAGTTCTTTTCCTTCTTGAGGTCCATTGCCTCCGACATCCACGGAAACGGATTGTCGGTCTCTGGAAAGACCGAGACCAGCCCGAGTTGCGCACAGCGCCGGTTGGCGATGAAATGCATATACTGCTCGCACAATGCTGCGTTCAGCCCGAGGAAGCCACGCGGCATGGTATCGCGGCCATAGGCGACCTCCAGTTTGGCCGCTTCGCGCACCATTCCTGCGACCTCAGCCTGAAACTCGCGCGACCAAAGATGCGGGTTTTCGATCTTGATCTGATTGATGACATCGATGCCGAAGTTGAGATGAATGCTCTCGTCGCGCAGGATGTATTGGTACTGCTCGGCGATGCCCACCATCTTGTTGCGCCGGCCGAGCGAAAGGATCTGCGCAAAGCCGGTATAGAACCACATCCCTTCGAAGATCACATAGTAGGCAATGAGATCGCGCAGGAACGCGCGGTCGGATTCCGGAGTTCCGGTCTTGAAGTCAGGATCGTCGAGATGCTGTGTGTGCTTCAGCGCCC
>CAZXJZ010000121.1:0-14627 GCA_964641065.1 uncultured Hyphomicrobiales bacterium
AAGCGCTGCACCTTGCCGGCGATGTCGCCGAAGATGCGGCGCGCATTCTTGAACGAGCCCTGGGCGGCTTCCGGCGCCCGCGTCATGTTGCCGTCGTCCATCCAGAACGCCCATTCGGCCTCGGGCACGTTAATCGAGGCGTTCGGGAAGAACAGCGCATTGTCTTTCCCCTTGATGCCGTTGATGTGGTCGGGATGGAAATGCGAAATGTAGATGGCGTCGACCGACTTCGGATCGATGCCGGCGGCAGAGAGATTGCCGGCGAAGGTGCCGGATTGCGGAGCAGGGCCAGCTGCCATCATCCCGCCGGTGCCAGTATCGAGCGCGATCAGCTTGGAGCCGGTATTGACCATCAAGGTCGTGAACGGAATCGGCACCACGTCGGTCGGCAGGAAGGCGTCGGCCAGCGCCTTCTGGACGTCGGGCAATTCGGCGTTGCGCACAAATGACGCATCGAGCTTGCGGTACCAGGTGCCGTCGTTGATCGCGGTCACCTCGTAGTCTCCGATCTTGAAGCGGTAGAAGCCAGGGCCTTGCTGACCGCTTTGCGGCGCAGCGGCACGGGCGGCTTGCGGCGGCAGTGCGGCGCCGACGGCGGCTATCGCGGTGCCGGCAAGCAGGTGGCGGCGAGACAAGTCTGACATCACGCATTCTCCCTCGTTGGTGATTCGTTGGAATTTCGGCTTATTCCGGCATCAACACCGCAGGGCCGACGCTATTCCGGAACCCCGGAAAAGTCGGCCCCGACCTTGTTTTCAGTCAGTATGCCCCGTTACTCTGCCGCCCATAAATACCCGCTCCATGAAGGGCGGATAACGGGAGGAATTCATGAGGCCTTTTTCTGGCTGGGCTCGGACTCTGCTTGCCGCGACGGTCGCTGTCTGTTTCGCCGCCTCCGCGCAGGCGCAAAACTATCCGTCGAAGCCGATCACGCTGATCGTGCCGTTCCCGGCCGGCAGCACGACCGATCTGGTTGGGCGGATCCTGCAGGACGAACTGGCCAAGGCGGTCGGCCAGACCGTGGTCATCGACAATCGCGGCGGGGCAGGCGGCAGCGTCGGCACCGAAGCGGTCGCCCGCTCGGCGCCCGACGGCTATACCTTGCTGATGGGGACGATCGGCACGCATTCGATCAATCCGGCCGTCTACGCCAAGATCAACTACGATCCGATCAAGGATTTCGAGCCCGTCATTCAGTTCGGCACCGCGCCGAACGTGCTCGTCGTACATCCCAGTCTGCCGATCAAAAGCGTCGCCGACCTGATCGCCTATATCAAGGCCAATCCGGGCAAGGTGAATTACGGCTCGTCCGGCAACGGCACGTCCAACCACCTGTCGGGCGCGATGTTCGTTGCCCGCAACGGACTGAACGCGACGCATGTCCCCTACAAGGGCGGCGCGCAGGCCATCACCGATCTGCTGCGCGGTGAAATCCAGTTCATGTTCTACCATTATCTGCCGCTGCTCGGTCATATTCAGGACGGCAAGCTGCGCGCGATCGCCAACACCAATGCGACCCGGATCGATGCATTGCCGGATGTGCCGGTGATGAAGGAAGCCGGCATGGACGATTTCGTGGTGTCGGCCTGGTTCGGGGTCTGGGCGCCCGCCAACACGCCGAAAGACGTCGTCACCAAGCTGAACGAGAACATCCTCAAGATCATCAACTCACCGCAGGTGAAGAAGAATCTGCTCGCGCAGGGGATCGATCCGGTGGCCGGTTCGCCCGAGGACTTGCGCAAGCTGAACGAGGCCGAACTCGCCCGCTGGGCAAAGGCCGTCCAGCAGGCCGGCGCCAAGCTGTCGAATTAGAAAAGTCACGGGAGGAACGTCATGAGACTGAAACTCACGCGGCTATCCGTCTGTGTTGCCGCAGGTCTGGCAGCGTTTGCTATGCCGGCGGCCGCTCAGCAATGGCCATCGAAGCCGGTCACGGTGATCGTGCCGTTTGCGGCCGGGGGCAATGTCGATGCCGCCGCGCGCATTTTCTCCGAGCGGCTGTCGTCGCGGCTCGGCCAGCAATTCGTCATCGAAAACAAGAGCGGTGCCGGCGGCAGCATCGGCATCGGCGCGATGGCGAAGGCCAACCCGGATGGCTACACGCTGGCGGTGGTATCGGCGGGGACGCTGTTCATCCTGCCGCACATCTACAAGGAGAAGCTCGGCTATGACGGGCTTAAGGACATCCGGCCGATTGCCATGGTTGCGTACCAGCCCAACATGCTGATCGTCGATCCGAAGGTCCCGGCGAAAACGCCGGCCGAATTGTTCGCCTACATGAAGGCCAATCCGGACAAGCTGAGCTACGGCTCGTCCGGCATCGGCACGTCGCAACATCTGTGCATGGAATTGATCGTCCAGCATACCGGCGCCAAGATCGCACACGTGCCTTACCGGGCATCGAACCAGATCATCCAGGATCTGATTGGCGGCCAGATCCAGATGACCTGCGATCAATTCTCCACCGCCTACCCACAGGTGCAGGGGGGCAAGGCGCGCGCCATCGCGGTTTCCTCGCTGGAGCGCTATGCCGTGGACCCCTCCATCCCGACGCTGGCCGAGACGGTGCCCGGCCTTGAAGTCACATGGACGGCGGTGTTCGTGGCCCCCAGCAAGGTGCCGCCGGAGATCGCCGACAAGCTCGCCGCCGAACTGCGGGAGATTGCAAAGGATCCGGCCATGATCGAACGCCTGAAGGGGCTCGGCGTGACGCCGATGAGCGTTACGGGGGCGGATTTGCAGAAAATGATCGCGGCCGATTACGACAAGTGGAAGCCGATCGTGGAGCGGGCGAAAATCCCGCAGCCCTGATCCGCCGCAGATCCTAAACCATATTGCAACTATCGCCATCATTGGCCGGGCATAAGCCGTCGAAGACGCCTTGTGTCCCGGCCAGTTGCGTTCTTAAGCTAACGCGAATCGAGCATTGATGTGCTCGGGTATCACGCGCACAACGTGCTGTGATCGCGGGAGATTGATCGTGACGGACGTATCCCGGCGGACGGTGATTGGCGGCGCGGCGGCGATAGGGGGAGTGGCGATGGCTGGAGACGGAGATTCTTACGCGGGACAGCCGCCTTATGGGCCGATGCCGGTGCCGCTGCAGGGCAAGGAATTGCCGTCGCTGCGCTATGCGCTGGGCGCCGCGCCGAACATCCCGCGCGACGGCGGCTGGTCGAAGGAAGCCACGGCGCTGAATTTTCCGGTCTCGCAAAAACTGGCCGGCGTTTTGATGCAGCTCGATCCGGGGGCGTTGCGCGAATTGCACTGGCACGCCAACGCGGCCGAGTGGGCCTATGTCATCAAGGGGGCCTGCCGGGTCACCACCATCGATCCGAACGGGCAATGCGAAATCGTCGATTTCGGTGCGGGAGATGTCTGGTACTTCCCCCGCGGGCACGGCCATTCGATCCAGGGCATCGGGACCGAACCCTGTGAATTCATCCTGATCTTCGACAACGGCTATTTTTCGGAGTTCGGCACCTTCAGCATCACCGACTGGATCGGCCATGTGCCGGCGGAGGTGCTGGCCAAGAACTTTGCGGTGCCGGAATCCACCTTCGCGAATTTTCCGAAGAAGGAAGTTTATCTGGTGAAAGGGCCGGTGCCGCCGCCGCTGCCCAACAATCCCGCGCCCGGATCGCTCAATGCCCCGGCCGAGACCCACCGCTATCGCATGCTGGCGCAGCGCCCGCCGCAGGAATATCCCGGCGGCACGCTCCGGGTGGTCTCGCAGAAGGAGTTTCCGATCTCGACGACGATGACCGGCGCGCTGATGCGCGTGAAGCCGGGCGGATTGCGTGAACTGCATTGGCATCCTAATGCCGACGAGTGGCAGTATTACATCAAGGGCAGGGCACGGATGACCGTGTTCGGATCGGGTGGTCGTGCTCGCACCGAAGAATACGGCCCCGGCGACGTTGGTTACGCGCCGCAGGGCTTTGCCCATTACATCGAAAATATCGGCGACGACGAACTCGAACTCGTGCTCGCTTTCAACAACGGCGACTACCAGTCGATCTCGGCAACCGCCTGGTTCGCGGCCAATCCGCCCGAATTGCTGGCCACCAATTTCGGCGTCCCGGCGTCAACCTTCGCGGGATTCCCGAAGGCCGAAACGCCGATGCCGGATTGAGGTCTGCGACATGAAGGCATTGCCGCGTTGTCTGGTGGCGTTGCGTTACGTCTTGACGCTGCTGCCGCTCCTCGTCGCTGCATCGTCCGCATTTGTTGCGTCCGCATGGGCTCAGACCCTTGAACCTGGGCGCTGGCGGGTGATGACCACGACCTTATCCGGGCCTTCGACGCCACCGGAGGTCGCAACCCGGTGCCTCACGCCAGAGGATGTGGCCGACCTGGGCAAGACATTCGGACCGCAGGTCAAGACCGAGAATTCCGAATGCAAGCGAACGGAATTCACGCTCGAGCCCACCGGCCTGACCTGGCGACTGCAATGCAAGGGCCAGCTGAACATGGTCGTCGCCGGGCAGTTCATCTTCGACAGCCCGACGCGATACAGCGCGATGGTCACCACCAGAGCCAGCATGCTCGATCAGATCGTGCAGCAGGGGATGGTGTCGATTTCGGCCGAACGCATCGGCGAGTGCCGGTAGCATTTCGGCGGGTGTCGTTTGGCGCCAACCGCGGGCGCGACCCTTAATCCGGCAGCACGGTCTTCGGGCGGGGATAGAGGTGGTCCGCCGCGACCTTCACCATGATCAGGATCGGCGTCGCCAGGAACGCACCGATCGGCCCCCACAGCCATGCCCAGAAGGCGAGCGACAGAAACACCGCCAGCGGATGCAGCAGCAACTGGCGGCCGATAATGGTCGGCACCAGAAAATGCCCTTCGATGAAGGTGAAGGACATGAACAGCGCTGGCGCGATCAGCGCCGGCAACAGTGTATCGAAGGTCAGAAGCCCGATCATGAAGAGGACAAAGTGCATCACGCCGGGGCCGACATAGGGGATGTAGTTCAGCGCGAACGCCAACGCGCCCCACAAGAGCGGTGCTGGAAAACCGAGCGACCAAGTCACGAGCGTGCAGACCAGTCCGACGCCGGCATTGATGATCGTCACCGTGAGCAGATAGCCGTTGAGGCTGCGCTCGGTGTCATTGAAAATCTTCAGGGCGCGCAGCCGTCCGTCCCGGGTGGCAAAAATATTGACGACATACTGGCGCATCGCCGCGCGGCCGAGCACAAAGAAAAACAGCGTCGCAAAAAAGAGAATGAATTGCACCATCGCCGGCGTAATGGTGCCGACCACACTGCCGATCACTTGCGTCGGCTGCGACACGTCCACCGTGACACCGGACGATCCGGCGAAAGTCGAATACAGCTCCTTCAGCGCGGTCAGGGGCCGTTCCATGAACCGGAATTTTTCCTTGATATTGGCGCCGATCTCGCCCGACCGCGCGATCAGATCGGAAATTGGATCGGCAAGAAGCAGCACGGCGAAATAGAACATTGCGCCGATGATTGCCACGATCACCAGAGCCGGCACCCAGGCGGGCAGGCCGTGCCTGACCGCATAGCCGGTGAGCGGTCCGATGGTGAAGGCCACGATCAGCGCGGCAAGCAGCGGCACCAGCAACGGCCGCGCGAGATAGAGGAACACGCCGAACATGATCGTCGCCATCAGAATGGTGGCGAGCTGCGCCGTCATCTGCCAGAACGCGGTGGTATCCTCGAACGGGGTCGGGTCCATCGCGCCGATCCGCACACGGCCCGCCGTCACGGGTGGCGGTGCGGGTGGGCGTCCACCTGATTCTCGAGGATCGGCCGGCTGTCCCGTCCGGGTGTTTCGCATCATATTCAAGATGGTCTTGCCCCGTCGCGTTGCCGGCCCCTTGCCGCGCAGCACGGAACAATCCCGAAGCCGCGAATGGGTTCCATTGTCGCAAAAGCTGACGGCGAACGCGGTCCTGTCCCGGTTCGGCACGATTTTCGTGGCATCGCGGTTGCACATTCCGTCACGGGATGAAGTCACCGGCCAGGACGTGCCGGAAGGGGAGTGGCGTGCCATGACCAAAAGAACGGCCGTGGGCCTTGCAATGATTGCCGCCGCCCTGGGTGCGGCAGGAACGCCGGCCCTGGCGCAGCAGCGCACGACCGATACGGTGGTGGGAAGCTGCGTCTATAGCGGCGGCGGCTCGCATTGCGTGCGGCAATACCGCTATGGCGATCCGGGCAATACCGGAATCCGGTCGCTGCGCGAGCCGATCCCCGAGGAGGTCGCCGAACTGCGTGAGCGCGAGATGCGCTGGGTCGAGCGCTGCCAGCCGATGCTGCGCCGTGACGCCTATGGCGTTGGCCGATACGTCTATGCCGCGCGCGGTTGCGAATACGGCCGGGACAGCGACTGAGCGTCCCGCGCTAGAACCGGCTCGGCCGTGCCGTGAGCATCGGCGCGACCAGAAATACGATCAACAGCAGTCCCACCAGATCCATTGCGGTCATCCGCATCTCCCCATGGTGCCGGGATGGCGCGACCCCCGTCGCGCAATCCGGAGCGCGCATTCCTGCGCGCCTCGATAAACCCGCATCTCCCAATGCGATCCGGACAATGGTGGGCGCGGCGGGCTAACGCCGGCTGAAGAAAGACGGTTAACTGGCGCACGAGACAACAGGCGCGATCCGCATTAGGATGGCGCGATGAGAACGATCGCCATCGCCCTCCTGATAGCTCTGTCTCCGGTGACGTCCGCGCTCGCCCAGAGCAAGGCTGCGACCACCAAGGCGCTTGCCACCCGGCCGACCACCGAGATGCAGCCCGCCGGTCCGAAGGCGCAGTCTGAAAAGCGGGCCAAGCCATGCGAGGAATACGGCGCCGGCTTCAAGCCGATCGAGGGGACCGGGACCTGCGTGAAGATCGGCGGCTATATCCGCATGCAGAGCGAGCGGTAGCGGCAGGCGTCAGCGCCTTCTGCGCATAACGCTTCGATCGGGTGCCAACCAAAAAGAAGCCCCACGCCGTTTCCGACGCGGGGCTGACTTGGTCCAATCGGATAGGGAGGTTCACGCCGCCGATTGCCCCTCAATTATCGCCGCGGCGCGGAAAATGTCGTCTCACAAGCTGTTGCGGCGCGTGACACCTCGTGAAACGGCGTTGGGATGGAACCTGATCGGGTGCCGGACATTGCCAGCCCAGAGGTGATTCATGGGATGGGTTGGCCCGAATGGGCGCGTTTACAAGGACAAGCGCTGGGTGGTGTTCGCCGCGATCGGCGCGGCCTTCGTCGCGGTCGCTGGCTGGGTGAAGGGGCGCATGACGCGCAAGACGGACGACGGCGCCGAGGAGTGATGCGCAGCCGACGGCCCGCAACCGATATGGGGCAGGTCTAGTCGGGTCTCGGCAGTTGCGGCGCCGGCTGGCCCTTCTTGTCGGGGCAGGCATTGTCCAGGACGGTGTACAGATCGGCCATGCCGAATTTCATCATCCTGGGCCCGAGGTCTCCGGCCGCGATCGTGACCTGAGAATCGCCCAGCTCAATCGTTGTCTGGGCGGTCACGAACCATGAGCCGTTCGGCTTCCTCAAAAACAGGGAGCAATCGACTTTGGCGTCCGCCGGGTTGTTCTGAGCGGCTGCCACAGGCGCCGCAACGAGGGCAATCAGCAGGACAGGAATTTTCATGGTCATGCGCCTCGGCTTCGTCGCTGCGGGTCAGTGACCGAACGTGGTCGTCCGGCGACGGTTCCTCGTCGTGTGACAGGTGAGGTGGCGCAGCCGGCAGCTCGTCCGCGGAGGACGGCCGGCGTCGCCAAGCAATGTTGATGTGCCGGCCGAGGGGATCGAGACCCCGACCTTCGGTTTACCAAGCAAGCAACGAGCCCCACGCATGATGAGGAACACCTGAGGTCCGGGGTGGTTGTCTGCCCATGAACACACACGGCATAGTCCAGGACGAGCGCGGGCAGGACCAGCCCGAGGACAAGAAGCGGGCTCAACAGAGATCCCAGACCAAAGTGGGTACAGCCAAACCCGAGCTGACGGACTACGAGAAGACGCCGGGGGCGGGTACGCTTCCAGGGCCCGGGAAAAACGACGACGCCACGGCGGGCTGATTGCCGACCTTTAGCCAACTGCGCAGGCTGAGCCACAATCTCCAACCCATCCGCAGCCATGTCTCGGGCCGCGAACGCTAGCTCGCATGACGAGATGCTCGCGCAGACAATTGCGGAGTTCGACCCGGCGTAACTGAAGGAAGCCCCCGCGGCGATTGAGGCCTACCGGAAACTCCGCGCGCCGGTTGCGGGCCAGTCCGGAGAGAGGCAATCGAAGAAGCCGTTAGCAGAGTGGTGCCGGCTGAGGGGATTGAACCCCCGACCTTCGGTTTACAAAACCGCTGCTCTACCGCTGAGCTAAGCCGGCCCAGCGTTGCCAATACTACGTTTTTTCGTTCGATCAAGCGCGAACATGCCGGCAGGGAGTGGCTTCCAGACGTTCGCCTTCAGCCGTCAGACGCTGCGCTGCTTCGACGCGATCACAGTATAATAGGTTTTCGGTTCGACCAGCTGAAATCCGGCGACGGTCGCGACCGCCATTACCTTGACCTCGAGTACGAACACCACAGTGCCGTCCTTGTCGATGTCGGCCACCTTGTCCCCGGGGACGAAACCGAAGGTGGCGACGACGCAGGCGTGATCGTCGCCGGCCTCGCGATTGACGGCAAGGAGTGTGCTCTCGACACTGTCGCCCATCAGGGAGATGAAGCGCTCGGCCTGTTCCTTGGTATCGCAGACCAGACCCGATCCTGTCAGGATCTCATCCGGCCCGGGCGTCTCGGCATTGGCAATCGGGGCCGCGCAACACAGCAAGGCGGCGGTCAGCATTCCGAACAGCATTCGCATTGTGGCCTCCCGCCGGCCGTCGCGAAATGCGCATGCCGGGACAATCTGTCTATCGCGGCAACGCGAGGCATGGGCGGAGGTTCCGCCTCGACGGCAGGCGGGCTATGCGCGAAGGCAAGACACACGACGGATCATGGAAGCGAAAGGCGATTTACGCGCTGCGGTCGCCAGTCTGGATCACCGAATAATAGATCTTGGGTTCGATCATCTGCAGGCCGGCCGCGGTGGCGACCGCGAGCACGCGCACTTCGATCACGTCCACGAAGGCGCCATTGCGCTCGACCTCCGACACGATCTGGCCCGGGATGAAGCCATAGGTCGCAACCATGCAGGCATCCGGCGTACCCGCCTCGGTGTTCACGGTGCCGATCGCCTTTTCCACATTGTCGCGCAGCACCAGCACGAAGCGCTCCGCCTGTTCGCGGGTGTCGCAGATCAGACCCGATATCAATCGCGGTGCTGGTTCGGCGGTCTGCGCCGGTGCAGCTTGCACAGCGCCGATCAAGACAAGGCCGGACAGAACGATAGCGCACAAATTTCTCACGACCGCCTCCATCGCGCGGCCCAGAATTGAAAACCTGTTCTGAGCCCGGGCTGAGATTGCTCTTCTGCCATTGGTGTCGAAACGGCCGGTGACGGTTCATTCCGGCGGCGCAACATCGGGCGGGCGCGGCCGGTCCGGTCACTTTGAATTAATCCTAACCCATGATTTACGCGGCTCGTTAACCGCGGGGCATCCGGTCACCGTCATAAATGCGGCAGGCTGAGGGGGCGTGAATGGCGCCCGCGCTGGAGTTCTCGCGTATGCGTTGGGCGTTGGGTGCGCTCGGTATAGCGGCTGCATTTGCAGGCCTTGCGGAGGCGCGTGCCGATCATGCACCGGTGCTCGTCGTCCCGGGACGGCCAAACGTTCCGGTGCCGATCAACGGATACAATGCCGCCTGGGGCGTGGTCTCAGGCGATTGGGGTCTCTATCGGCCGGGCGCTCCGCCCGGCGTGACGGTCTATCCGTCGCCATACGTGCCGCCGCTCGAGCCCGAGCGGCCGGTGCGCTACCGGCGCCCGGTCGGCTATTTTCCAACAATGGGGACCAGGCCCCATATGGGCCGTCTTGAGGTTGAGCCGCCTGCCAACCGGCCGATGCCGAAGCCTGCGGAAGCTTACAGCCGCTCGTGGTCGGCGGAATCCATGGATGTGCCGCCGACGGAATATGCGCCGACGCCGCCGATGATGATCAGTCCCGAAATCAATACCTGGGGGGGCGGCGAGGGGCCGCGTCCTCCCTTTCCCCCACGCCCGCCCCATCGTCGCTAACTGCTAACCTCGAGAAGGACGTAACATGTCTCGCGTAACGTTTTCCCTCCTCACCGCTGCGGCGGTGACCATTGCGGCGGCAGGCACCGCCAATGCCCAATGCTGCAATTCCGGTTTCGCTTTCAACGCGCCCGTCGCCTATGCGGGCTCCGGCTGCTGCGGCACCGGCTTTGCCGTGCAGGCTGCGCCGATCGTGGTGGAGGCAGCCCCGGTCGTGGTGCAGCAGCCCGTGATCGTGCGTCAGCCGGTGATCGTGCAGCAGCAGCCGATCGTGCAGCAATATGTGGTCAATCAGGGTCCGGTCTATTCCGGCCCGGCGCTGACCGATTACCGCGATCCGATCTGGTACGCACCGCGCGCCGTTGGCGCCTATCCGTATGTCGCCGGTCTCGGCGGCCGCTACGGCTATCGCGGCGCCTATCACGCACCGCGCCGGCATTATCACCGGTATTACCGGCGCCATCACGGCCCGATCAGCGTCTATAACTGACGAGGCCGATCGTCCTCACCTCCCCGTCGCAGGGGCGGTGAGAACGGCTTACCTTGCGAGCCGCGTCGTCGCGACATAGAGCGCGAGCGCGGCCGCATTGGAGACATTGAGGCTTTTGATCGCGCCCGGAAGATCCAGCCGGGCGGTGCGGTCGCAGGTGTCCCGCGTCAATTGCCGCAACCCCTTGCCCTCGGCGCCGAGCACAAGAGCAAGCGGTGCGCGCAGCGGCGTCGCCGCAAGATCGGCCTCGCCCTCGCTATCGAGCCCGACAAGCAGAAAGCCCCGCTCGCGCATGGCTGCGAGCCCGCGGGCGAGATTTGGCACCGTCACCATCGGCACATAGTCCAGCGCGCCAGAGGCTGATTTCGCGAGCACGCCGGTCACCTCCGGTGAATGCCGCGCGGTGGTGACCAGCGCCTTGACCCCGAAAGCCGCGGCGCTGCGCAGGATCGCACCCACATTGTGCGGGTCGGTGATCTGGTCGAGCACCAGCACGATGCCCTCTTCGGCGAGTTCGGAAATGTCCGGCGCCTCGAGCGGGTCGGCTTCGGCGAGGAGTCCGTTGTGGACAGCGTCGGGGCCGAGCCGCCGCGCGATCTCGTCCGGCCGCACGATCTGCGGCGTGACCTTCAGCGCAATGCCATCGGCTGCAAGCCGCTTGGCGGCATTCTCGGTCGCGTAGAGCGCGCGGATGCGGCGGTTCGGATTGGCAAGCGCGGCCTCCACCGTGTGAAAGCCATAGAGCAGGGCGGTATCGGACTCTGCCGCGCGCGCAGGCTTTCGCCCGGGCGACGGACGATCCCGGCGGTCCCGCTTGAAATCCGGTTTCTTCCGAAAGGAAGGCTTACGATTCCGCTCGCTCATACGCCTTCATGGCACAGACTTTCCCGCGCATAAATCCGGCATCTGCGCCGCTGACGGGAATCTGGATTCATCACGACCCGAGCGGAGCTCTCTTGGGCGCGTCTCAGCTCATTGTTGGGCGCGTCTCAGCTCATTGTTATCGCAGGATTGCGGACGCGGTCCTGTCCAGGACCACGCGACCTGCTTTCGTATACATGCCGTGGTAAAGGGCTGTGTCGATCAGAACCAGCACCAGCAGCGCAATCGTGCCAGAAACCATGACCTTCATGTTTGACCTCGCATGACAGGTTGCTCAGGTCTTAGCCGGACGGCTTCAAAGTCACTTCGATTGTATTAATGTTGCCGACAGGTATTGAGATTTCCCTTCGAGTTCCCGGCCATTTTTCGGAAAAGCTGAAACGGACGTCCCGAATAACGCGACCGAACGCGCGCCTGCATCGAATGCGGCGGTCGCCTCACGACTGCGAAGAATCTGCTCCTTCAAATTCACGCCGAGTTAATGGATGATAGGCGACGGTAATAGTAATTTATCCTTTTGCGTGCATGTTCGATCAGACGACCTTCAACAAATTGCAGGCCGGCCATGTCCGAGCGTCGCATTTCTCCGCGTATTCCAACTCGACGAGCCGCGAGGATCGACATCAAAGGCAAGGATCCGATCGAGTGCCTTGTGCGCGATCTGTCCTCCAGCGGGGCTCGTCTCGAAGTCCCCGATGTGAGGGAGGTCGCAAACAATTTCACCCTCACGATCGTCGGCAGCTGGAACAGGCAAGCCTGCCGTGTCGCCTGGCGCAAGGGCAACATGGTCGGCGTCGAATACGTCTAGCCGGCCGTCGCGGGAGCAGGGTCGTCGGTCAGGGCAGAATCCTGATGTCCCGGGCACCCGGCAGGAGATCGAGCCACGGAAGGTGCGCGCGAGAGCCGCTGGGGCGGTGCGAATTGCGCTATCCCTTCCGATACTGTTGACGGGAGTTGCCTCCGGCCGTCGCCTGTCCTGCGCCTCAGGCGGGTGGATATCCCTGATTTCCCATTGACTTAAGTGGCGTTGGCCACCATAACGCGCGGCGCGTCCGATGCCTTCGGGATTTCCCAAGGTGCCGCGGCGTTTTACATCTGGCCGATCCGGGGTAAACCTTTTGTCGGCCTGGTGCGACCAAGGATCATCGGTCGTATCGATTTTTCCCGTGGAGGGGTGCCCGAGTGGCTAAAGGGGACGGACTGTAAATCCGTTGGCTATGCCTACGCTGGTTCGAATCCAGCCCCCTCCACCAGTTTTTGCCTGCCACGCGAGCGTTGCCTGCTTGGCAATCCAATCCAGCCGGAATCCGGTGTAGACTTGTCCCATCGATATCGAGGGACCCGTCCATGCCGCATGCGTCTCGCCGTGACATTCTGACCGCAGTCGCAGGTCTCACGGCAGCCCAGGCCGTTTCCGTTCTGCCGTTCATGAGTTCCGCCATGGGCCAGGGAATGCCGGCTGCTACGCCAGAGACCGCAACGGCGATCGTCGCTGCGATCCGCGAGAAGCGGATGACCGCCACCGATGCGGTGAAAGCCGCGCTCGCCCGTGCCGAGCAGATGAAGCACCTCAATGCGTTCATTACCCTCAACACCGAGGGGGCGCTCGCGTCCGCGCAGAAGATCGACGCGATGGTCGCGGCGGGGCAGCCGTTGCCTCCGCTCGCCGGCCTGCCGATCGTGGTCAAGGACAATATCAACACCGCCGACATGCCGACCACCGGTGGCACCGAGGCCTTGCGCAATGCGCGGCCGAAAGCCAATGCGCCGTCGCTGCAGAAGCTGATTGATGCCGGCGCCATTGTGATAGGCAAGACCAATCTTCATGAACTGGCCTTCGGCATCACCTCGACCAATGCCGCGTCATTTGCGGGCCCCGTGAAGAACCCTCACGACACGACGCGCATCCCTGGCGGCTCGTCGGGCGGTAGCGCGGCTGCGATCGCCGCCGGCATCGTCACGGCCGGTCTCGGCACCGACACCGGCGGCTCGACGCGCATCCCGGCCGCATTGACCGGCACCGTAGGCCTTCGTCCGTCGGTCGGAAATGGGGGCAAGGAGCGGCGCTATCACGACACCAATGCCGTGGTGCCGATCAGCCGCACCCGCGACACCATCGGCCCGATGGGCCGCACGGTCGCTGACGTCGCTTTGCTCGATGCCGTGATGACCGGATCACGGGTTGTCAGCGCGCGTTCTTTGAAGGGCAAGCGGATCGGCATTCCGCTGTCGTACTGGAGCGGACTCGATCCTGACCTCGAGGCGGTGGTGAAGGCAGCGCGCGGCAAGTTGGAGACCGCGGGTGTGGTGTTCGTTGACGGCGACCTGCCGGGGCTCGCAGACCTGAATGCCAAGGTCTCGTTTCCCGTCGCGCTGCATGAGCCCGTGGAGGACTTCCCGGCCTATCTCAAGGCGTCGGGGATCGAGGGCGTGACGATTGCCGATATTGCCGGACAGATCAAAAGTCCGGATGTGCAGGGCGCGTTCGGCGCGATCCTGAAGGACGTGTTCGGCAAGGATTACCCCGATGCGATGAAGGTGCACCGGCCGGCACTCCAGAAGCTGTTTGCCGATTACTTCAAGAGCAACAAGCTCGACGCCATGCTGTTCCCGACCACGCCTGCGCCTGCGGTCCCAATCGATGCGGAGAAGGGGTCTGGCGACATGTCGATCGGCGGCGGCAAGCCGGCGCCGACATTTGCGACGATGATCCGCAATACCGACCCGGGGAGCAACGCCGGCATCCCGGGCCTGTCGCTGTTTGCCGGAATGACAAAAGACGGGCTGCCGGTCGGGATCGAAATCGACGGACCGCCTGGTAGCGACCGAATGCTGCTGTCGCTCGGGCTTGCGATCGAAGCCCTGCTCGGAACCGCGCCGGTACCTGCAGCGAAGTGACGGTTGGGCTGCAATCGATTATGCCGGGGGGAACGCTGCCGAGACCGGGTCCGGACGCTCGGATAGGGTCTTGTTTCCGACGGCATTTTGTGAAAACAAGCGGGCCGACGGATCCGCAAAGCTGCGGGGTTCGCTCGCGGGTGTAGCTCAATGGTAGAGCAACAGCCTTCCAAGCTGATGACGAGGGTTC
>CAZXJZ010000122.1:0-14599 GCA_964641065.1 uncultured Hyphomicrobiales bacterium
GGCGGCATCGTCGGCGTGATCGGTCCGAACGGCGCCGGCAAGACCACGCTGTTCCGGATGATCACCGGCCAGGAGCAGCCCGACAAAGGCACGATCAAGGTCGGCGAGTCGGTTCAGCTTGGTTATGTCGATCAGTCACGCGACGCGCTCGACGGCTCCAAGAATGTCTGGGAAGAAATCTCCGGCGGCCTCGACCAGATCCTGCTCGGCAAGAAAGAAGTCAACTCACGCGCCTATGTGTCCGCGTTCAACTTCAAGGGCGCCGACCAGCAGAAGAAGGTGGGGCAGCTTTCCGGCGGCGAGCGCAATCGCGTGCATCTGGCCAAGATGCTGAAGTCGGGCGCCAACGTGCTGCTGCTCGACGAACCGACCAACGATCTCGACGTCGATACGCTGCGCGCGCTCGAAGAGGCGCTGGAGGATTTCGCCGGCTGCGCCGTGATCATCAGCCATGATCGCTGGTTCCTGGACCGCATCGCCACCCACATGCTGGCCTTCGAAGGCGACAGCCATGTCGAATGGTTCGAGGGCAACTTTCAGGAATACGAAGCCGACAAGATGCGCCGGCTGGGCCAGGACAGCATCATTCCGCACCGGCTGAAATACAAGAAGTTCACGCGCTAAAACGCGTTTCATGCAGCGCGCGGTAAAGCTCTCGCGCGCTGCAGAGCGACGTGATGGCGGGGCTGCTGCCTCGCGAATTGGCTATTGCGGCCTGGGCGCCTTGGCGGCCGTCTTTGCCGGCTTCTTTGCCGGAGCCTTGGCAGCTATAGGCTTACCGTTTCGCAGGGCCTTGTCGCGGTCGGCGCCGTAGAACAGTCCGCAGGTCGCCGCCTCCTTTGCGCTTAATTCACGGTTCTCGGTCGCATGCGCATAGAACGCAGCGATGAAAATCCCGCCAATACAGGCTTGCGCGGAAGCGGGTTTGGCGGAAAACGCCAGTCCGGCGATAACGGCCAAGGCGATTGCGACTGTCTTCATATGCACCCCCCGATGCTGACTGTTGCAATAAGATCATAGTTCCCGAGTCGTGTCGTCATGATTTCGCAGGCTCGCCCGGCTTGTCCCCCGGGTGCGACGGATAGCGGGAGCCTCATACGCGACAACGACCCGGCGATGACGATATTGGAGGCACGGCGGCGGCATGGCATGACACGCCTCTGCGAAGGAGTGACGGATGGCCGACTGGAGCGCGCAGCAATATCTGAAGTTCGAGGACGAGCGCACCCGGCCTGCGCGCGATCTGCTGACACAGGTCCCGCTCGAAAGCGCAAACAGGGTCTACGATCTCGGCTGCGGCCCCGGCAATTCGACCGAACTCCTGGTCGCACGTTTTCCCGGCGCTGAAATCGTTGGAATCGATTCTTCCCCCGACATGCTGCGCCAGGCGCGCGAACGGCTGCCGCGATGCGAGTTCAGGCAGGCCGACCTCGCGCATTGGGCCGCGCCGGCCGACGCCAACCTTCTCTATTCCAACGCAACCTTTCAGTGGGTGCCAGATCATCTCCCGGTGCTGAAACGTCTGCTGGGCGAATTGAGCCCGCGAGGCGTGCTCGCTGTGCAGATGCCCGACAACACCGACGAACCCTCGCATGTGTGGATGCGGGAGCTGGCGCGCGAAGGCGAGTTTGCGTCCCTGATTCCGCCGTCTGCGTTCGAGCGGGCGGACCTTCCCTCCCCCGGCGATTATTACGACGCGTTGAAGCCGCTTTGTGCCCGGCTCGACATCTGGCACACGCATTACCAGCACGCGCTGGCCGGACCGGAAGCGGTCACCGAATGGTTCAAGGGTACGGCGTTGCGGCCGTTCATCGATCCGTTGACGCCAGTGCAGCGTCAGGCCTTCCTCGCAGCCTATACGGCCCGGATCGCTGCCGCCTATCCGCCGCACTATGACGGCAAGGTGCTGCTGCGCTTCCCGCGCCTGTTCATGGTGGCGGTGCGCTAGGCATCGTCGGCTCAATTTGGTGCCGGATCGTCAGCCTGAACCTGCATTCACGAACTCATCTGTGACGATCCAAAAAAAGCGAACGCCACGCGCGTATCAGAACAATCTCGGAAAAATCTCAGCAGACCGGTTCCGGCGTTTCGGCTAAAAACTGATCCATCTTGCGACCGGCAAACCGCGTCGCGCATCCAACACGACACCGGCAAGGCTTTCCTGTCCGGGGTCAAACCGTCGGAGAGATTTCCGTGACCGCCTGGCTGCGATCCATCCTCGACAATCCGCGTACCGAATGGTTCATCACCGGCGTGATCGTTTTCAACGCAATCACGCTGGGCCTGGAAACCAGCAAGACCGCGATGGATGCCTATGGCCCCGTGCTGCTGACGATCGACGCGATCGTGCTGGCGATCTTCGTGGTCGAACTGTCGGCTCGCATCTTCGTGCACCGGCTGGCTTTCTTCAAGGATCCCTGGAGCCTGTTCGATTTCTTCGTGGTCGCAATCGCGCTCATTCCAACAACCGGCAATCTCTCGGTGTTGCGTGCCCTGCGCATCCTGCGCGTCATGCGCCTGATCACCGTGGTGCCGTCGCTGCGCCGCGTGGTCGGCGGCCTGATCGCCGCCTTGCCCGGCATGGGATCGATCGTCGCGCTGCTGGCGCTGATCTATTACGTGTTCGCGGTCATGGCGACCAAGCTGTTCGCGGCATCCTTTCCGGAATGGTTCGGCAATATCGGCGCCTCAGCCTATTCGCTGTTCCAGATCATGACGCTGGAGAGCTGGTCGATGGGAATCGTACGGCCGGTGATGGAAAAGTATCCGTATGCCTGGGCGTTCTTCGTGCCCTTCATCATCGTCACCACCTTTGCCGTTCTCAATCTGTTTATCGGCGTCGTGGTCAGCGCCATGCAGTCCGAGCACGAGAAGGTCGTTTCCGAAGAACGGGAGGCAGAACGCGACATGCTGCATCAGGAGGCCGAGCCGATCATCGAGGAGATGAAGCGGCTGCGGGCCGAGATCGGCGAACTCAAGCAGCATCTGCTCGCCCGGAGCGAAACCGCGCAGCCGGCTGGATGACAGAGCGCATGACCCTCCAGCCGATGCAGAGTGTCTTTTTTCAATCAGTCAGTCAGAGGCGCAGATGAGCCAGAAGCGCTTCGCCTTTGCCGCATTGCCATCGCTGCCCGGCTGCGAGGTCAAAGGGCAATGCGAATCTCTGTTCGTTGAAACCGAGCCGCATCCGGAAACGCGAGCCGTATCCGAGATCGCGCTCGATCTTCAGGGAATTGCCGGCTCACGCCATTTTGGCTTCACGCGCAAGGCCGGACCGCGCGAGCCCTGGTACAAGCGCGGCATGGAGATGCGCTCCGGCCGGCAGATCACCGCCGTGTCGCGCGAGGAATTGACCGCGATTGCAGCCGCGATGCAGGTCGATCGCATTGCGCCGGAATGGATCGGCGCCAATATCGTGGTCTCCAATATTCCGCATTTCACCCTGCTGCCGGCCGGTACCCGCATCGTATTCGCCGAGGCGACGATCGTGGTGGAGGCGCCGAACGCACCGTGCCGGATCGCCGGCCGGGCGATTGCGCAGCATCTCACGCCCAGCGCGGCTCCCGGCGGGCTCGATCTGGCGTTTCCGGCAAAGGCCAAAGGGTTGCGCGGCGTGGTCGCCTCGGTCGAACGGCCAGGCACGATCCGCGCGGGCGAGCCGATCACGGTCAAGGTGCCGCCGCAAACATTGTGGCAGTCTGGCTGACCGACGCGAAACTAGTGGTCCGATTCTAACGTTCGCATCCCTTTCCGGCGACTTCTTTTGCGAACGTTAGAATCAAAGGACCACCAGCAAATATTGGACTTTAGTGGAGCTTTGAATTTGACATTCGCATTGCGAGCTTGCGGCGGGGTGGGTAGCGAATGTCAAATCCGCTCCACTAGGAGCCGCGGAATGATCCGGACCACCCTCCTCGCCGTCTGGATGGTGTTTGCGAGCCTCGGTGTGTCGCAGGCGCAGAGCGAGGCAGAGTTCCAGCGCTTCGTGCAGTCGCTGTGGCCGGAGGCGCAGGCACTCGGTGTCTCGCGCACGACGTTCGACGACGCCACGCGCGGGCTCAAACCCGATCTGTCGCTGCCCGACCTCGTGATCCCCGGCAAGCCGAAAGCTACTCCGAAAGGCCAGCCGGAATTCGAGCGTACGCCGGCGCAATATCTCTCGGAGACGTCTCTCGCCCGCCTGACCGAACAGGGCCGCAAGCTTGCAGCCCAGCACCGCGCCACGCTCGCGTCGATCGAGCAGCGCTTCGGCGTGCCGGCATCGGTCGTGCTCGCGATCTGGGGCCGCGAAACCAATTTCGGCAATTTCAAACTGCCGCATAACGCGATCGACGTGCTGGCGACGCAGGCCTGGCTCGGCCGGCGCAAGGAGTTGTTCCGCGGCGAATTCCTGCTGGCGCTGAAAATCCTGGAAGAACAGCATGTCACCCGGTCGGCGATGAAGGCGTCCTGGGCCGGGGCCATGGGCCATACCCAGTTCCTGCCGACCGACTTCTTCAAATACGGCGTCGATTTCGACGGCGACGGTCATCGCGACATCTGGAATTCGATCCCCGACGCACTCGCCTCGGCGGCCAGCCAGCTTCTTGCCAAGGGCTGGGACAAGGGCAAGCGCTGGGGCTTCGAAGTCAAATTGCCGGACGGTGTCGATTGCTCGATCGCAGAACCGGAAACCAAGGCCACTGTCGCGGACTGGATCAAGCGCGGCTACGTCCCGCTCACCCACAAGCCGACGCGCGAGGAATTGGCCGAGCAGGCGTCACTGTTCCTGCCGGCCGGGCTCAACGGTCCGGCTTTCCTGACGCTGAATAATTTCTACGTCTTCAAAGCGTACAACTTCGCCGATCTTTACGCCCTGTTCGTTGGCAATCTGGCCGACCGGATCGCCGGCGGCGGCAATTTCGCGACGCCATGGGGCAAGATCGAGCAGGCGCGGTCGGACCAGATCGAGGCCATCCAGCGTCACCTGACCGAAACCGGGTTCTACCGCGACAAGATCGACGGCAAGGCCGGCATGAAAACACGCGCGGCGCTCGGCGCCTGGCAGAAGGCCAACGGCGCTCCGCTCGATTGCTGGCCGTCGCGCGCGCTTGCGGAGCGTATGGCTGCCCGCCGTTAGCGCGCCGACGAAAAAGCCCGGCGGGGCCATCGCACCGCCGGGCTGTTCATGGGTCCTGCCGGATCGGCAGACGACCGATCACACGCTAGATCAGCAGCGTTGGATCAGCACACCTGGACGCGGCGAACCCGCCAGACGTAGCCATCCCACCAGCGCTGCTTTACCCAACGGCAGGGCGGGCCGTAATAGACCGGCGCCGGCGCGTAATAGACCGGCGGCGGCGGCGGAGCGTAATAATACGGTGCGGCCGCACCTGCGATGATGGCGCCGGCAGCAAGACCGCCCACAACGCCGGCAGCGACCGCGCCACCGCGCCAATAGCGGGCCTCAGCCTCGCCGGGCACCGCCAGAACCGAACCCGCGATCGTCACGGCAGCGACGAGCGCGATGAATAGCTTCCTCATGCATGTTCTCCTTGAGAGATCGGCTGGGGGAACCAGCGCGAATTGGCTACCCGCGAGTTGAAACTAGCGGCAAAAACTTACGCGAAAGTAGTTTTTCGTGGCATTTTGTCGCAATTTTGATCGCGCCGTGAACGCAGCTTCATCTCGACGCGATCATGCCTAAAGGTCATTGCGCAGACGCCTTTTCTTCACGCAAGCCGGTGGCCACTTCGCTGGAAAAAGCTTTAGTGGCAGATCCGCAGCTTGCGCCAGCGCCACCGATAGCCATCCCACACCCGCTGCTGGCGAATCACGCAGCCGGGCGGCGGGCCGAGCGGCGCGGCGTAGTAAGCCGGCGCCGGATAGTGATCCGGGATCCCCATGACTTCGTTGGCGGACATCCCGCCGATCACATGTCGACGGTCGAGGGCGTTCGCATCCACGGACGCAACCGCCACCGCCGCAACCAAGGTGATCGTGCCCAGGCAGCCAGCGACTAATCGATTCATGAATGGTCGGCTCATGGCGGATCGTTTCATGTCGTGTCCTTTCCGGCAAGCCGACATTCAGGTCAAGCGTCCGGTCAGTCTGTCCGGTTTGGTTGAACCGGCCGTGAACGCCGTGGCGACTGTTTCCGGCTCGGGGACCAATGGCTAGTGGCGCAGCAAGCTCCAAATCTTCCGAACGATGGCGGGCGGCTTGCGGCCCGCAGTCAGGCTGTGGAAAACCGGGGTGGCCGGAACCGCTAGCGCCTGCGCCTCCCCCGGCCTCGGGTTGTTCAGCGGTTTGGCGCTGACTGTCACCGCGCGCTTGCGGACGGCCGCCTTCTTGGGACGCAAGGACGTGCGGGCCTTGCGTTTAGGCAACGACGGCTGCCGCGCCAAGCTGCGGCCGACCTTTTCCAGAAACACCTTTTCGCGCTCATGCGTCAGCTTTTCCGTCGCCTGCGCCAGCGACAGCCAGCGCACCGCGCGAACGTCGCGCATGAGTTTTGCGACCGGCCGGCCGCTCGCCTGCATGCGCCAGAATCGGACGGTTTTGGGCCGGCCGGCCGATTGATAGACGAGCGAGCCGAGAAACTCGTGCACCTCGACATCGTGGCCGGTCTCCTCGATCGCCTCGCGCCTGGCGGCGGCCAGAGCGGTTTCGTTGCGATTGAGCTTGCCCTTGGGAAGCACCCAACTCTTCTGGCGGCGCAACTGCACGACGGCAAACAGCGGCCGGACCCGCCCCCGCATCACAATCCCGCCGGCCGCTTCGATCGGCGCCCGCCGGGATTTGTTCTTTTTCTGCTTCATGGCCTATCGTGCCGACGAATCTTGACGTGCGCACGACATTATAGGCGTCGCGATGCGGGCGCATACAGACTCACCGCGAGCGCCAGCGACGACGCCCGGACACAATCGCCTGTCGGATTATTTCCAGCCGGCTTGCTTTTCGCACGCCACCCGCGCCTTTGGATTTGCCTTTTCCCACTGCGTGATCGAGCGGGTCTCGTTGTCGTCCATCTTCTCGTTCATGCAAATGCAATAGGCGCGCACGATGGCGGGCGTTCCGCCCTTCTCGCCCTTGTTGTCGGAAATGCACTGATTCACCCACTTGAGATCGTCGGATGTCATCTGCGCCGACGCGGCATGAGGCATCGTCATAATCGCAAGTGCAGCCAAGGCGAGACTTACGGGTTTCATCGTCGTGCTCCAGGGCATTTGGGCGCGGATTGCGTCCCGGCGCGACCTATAGCGTTGCCTGACATCCCGCTCAAATCAACGGTTGCGGCATGGTTTCCGGACGCTCTCGATCGCGTCGGCTGACCTCACCAGACCGCAACCATTTGACCCCTGACGCTATTGCGGCTTGATCCCGGCTTCCTTGATGATCGGCCACCATTTGGCGATCTCGGCCTGGTGGAAAGCAGCCAATGCTTCCGGCGTCTGCTGGTCGCGTGGGAAGATTTCCTGCGCAATCTTGGTCAGCCGTTCACGCGTGACCGGATCGGCCAGCGCCTTCACCAGCGCATCGTTGAGCTTGGCGACGATATCCTTCGGCGTGTCCTTCGGCACCCAGAAGGCGTGCCAGAATGAAAAATAGAATCCCGGCAGCCCGGCTTCGTCGGTCGTCGGGATATCCGGCGCGACCGGAATGCGCGACTTCGCGGTCACCGCATAGGCCTTGATGTTGCCGCCCTCGATCTGCGGCATCGACACCGCCGGCGTGTCCAGCATGACGTCGAGTTGACCCGACACAAGCCCCTGCATCGACTGACCCGCGCCGCGATACGGCACCATCGTGTACTTCGCCCCGATCGCATTCTGGAACATCAGCCCGCCGACATGGCTCGGCGTCCCGACGCCGGAATTGCCCTGCGAGGCTTTGTCCTGATTGGCTTTCAGCCAGGCGATCAGCTCCTTGAGATTGTTCGCCGGCATGTCCTTGCGGGCCACGATGAGAAACGGCTGGGTCGAGATCAGCCCGACCGGTTCGAAGTCCTTCACCAGATCGAATTGCAGCGGATAGATCGCGCCGCTTGCGACATTCGTCCCCCATTGCCCGATGCCGATCGTGTAGCCGTCCGGCGCGGCGCGTGCGACCCGGCCGACACCGATGCTGCCGCCGGCGCCTGTGGTGTTCTCAACGACAATCGTGGCGCCGAGGATGTTGCGCATGCCTTCGGCCATGATCCGCGCGATCACATCGGTCGAGCCGCCGAGGCCAAGCGGAACCACGAGTGTGATCGGACGTGACGGATAGCTCTGCGCATGCGCGCTCGACACCAGCATCACCGCACCGAGCACGGCGATCAGAAACCTTGTCATGACGTTTGCTCCCGGACTTTTACGGGAGCTTGAGCCCCCGGTTTTTTGGGAGCCTAGCACGGAACGGCTTTGCCGGGACAAGGATGACAGCGCGCTGCGAACAAGCTACGCAGCGTCAGCAATCTTTCACGATAGCAAATTCGTCCACCAGATCGTCAGCAGTCCAATCGCAGCCGCGATCATCACCGGCACAGTCGTGAGCGTCCACGTGCTGCCGAGCGGATGATGACGGCCGCAATAATAGCAGCGCTGAAACTTGGTGAGGATCGGCTCGTCCGGAGCGATCGGCGAACCGCAGGACCGGCACTCGTTACTCACGCAGGGCATGCAACGTCCCCGGATATGCGCAGCCCATGGCCGCGCAGACACAAACGCAACTGCCGATCATCCTAGACGCGCGGGTTTGACATTGCGTTAACCGACCCCGCCGGATGTTCCGTTGCTGTCCGGCTGTTCGATACGGCCGCGGCTTTGCAGCCACATAGCCAGGAGCCAGCATCCCATCGCCCAGGCCGCGCCGGCGCTCCAGCCGGCCAGAACATCCGTCGGCCAATGCACGCCGAGATAGACGCGGCTTGCGCCGGTCAGGAGCGTCAGCAGGATCGCGACCGATATCACATAGGCCTTGAGCCGCCTGCGGCTCTGGATTCGCGCCAGCAAGGCGCCGAGCGTCAGATACGTCACCGCTGAGAGCATCGCATGTCCGCTCGGGAAACTCGCGGTCTGCACCTCGACCAGATGCGCGACCAGATCGGGACGTGGCCGCGCAAACAGATGCTTCAGGCCTTCGCTGAGCACGACGCCGCCCGCGATCGCGACCACAACCAGCAAAGCCGCGGCCCGCTTGCCGTCGATCGCGAGATAACCGATCGCTACCAGCGTCAGGAGCGCCACCACGGTGAAACTGCCGAGGCTGGTGATGTCGCGCATGGCCAGTTCCAGCCAGGCCGGACCGATCGGATCGGCGAGGTCGGCCGGATTGCGCAGCGCCCGCAGCAATGCTTCATCGAACGCATGCGTCTGGCCATCCATGACCTCGTCGGCGATCTTGCCGAAGATCCCGAGCATGGCCGCGATCAGGGCGAGAATCGCAAACGGCACGAGTTCCGGCAGCGAGCGTGCCCGCAATGACTTGGCAAAAGTCGATAGTGTCCGCAGTGGCATGTCGCTCGCATTCCGGCGTCGCCGACGCCGATATGTGTTGAATGTCGCCGGAAAAAATCAGCTTCGCTGAAGTGGTGCAAGATTCTCTTAAGGCCTGACAACACGCGCGAATCGCGGACGCGATTCGTTCCAGGCGAACAGATGCGAACCTTGTATCAGGTTGATACGGAGCGCCGTGGTCCAGGCGCCGGAGCGTCGGCGGTGCGCGGTTTCAGCCAGTCGACCGGGCAGGCCTGATACGCCGCATCGATCGCAAGCGGCGCGCCCTTGAGCGGAAACTCCACCGTGGTCGTGCCTGCTACGTGCGACATCACGCGGACATAGAGCGTCCCGGCCGCACGCAATTGCTCGAGGAACAGCGCGACTTCTTTCGGGTCTTCGATCACCACCGTTGAAAACGTCTGCAGGAAGCGGACCTGTGCATCGTGGCCAGGATTGCTGTCGAAGCGGTAGCTCAGCGTCGAGGTGCGGTTCGATCCGACGCGATGGTTGAAGGCAATGCGCACGACCGGCACGTTGTCGAAGCAACCCAGTTGAAGCGAGCCGGTCTGAAGCTGGACCTGAGGATATCGTAGCTGCTGCTGACGCTCGTTGCGGCTGCGGGCATTGACCTGCGCCACGCCGGCCGGCTTGCCGAGGATGCGGTCGTAGCCCCGCTCGATTTTCCAGTCGCCAGCCTCGGGCGCCGCTGCCGTAACGCACCCGGACAAGACTGACAAAGCACCGAGGACCGCAAATACACGCACGACGACGCCCCCCAATACCATCACTATGACTCGCCTTCAGGTTGCAGGCAACGCCGGCCGGCGTCGACCGCCCGGGGAGGTAGCGGAATCCGGAAATCGTGGCGTTTGAGCCTCGCGGCGGGCCAAACGTGTGCAGTGCAGCATTTTTGGCAAGAAGCTTGCTTGTCACAAGCACGCCGGGATCTGAACCCGAAAGAAGAAAAGCAATGTCACACCCGATGACCAACTGTAATGCGTCGCCGACGTTCTCTGATCCGATGCAAACCGAGCGGCCCCAGGAGTCGCGTGAGAGGGCCGCTACCGACACGCCGCGCCGCCGGAACGCCCTGTGGGCATTGGCGCTTGCGGCGATGACGGCGTTCGCGATTGCGAGCGTCGCGCTGGCCGGGGAATACCATTCCAATCCATGGCTTCTGACCTGGATCCCGGCGACCTGCTGCGTCACCAACGATTGCTGCTGGGAAGTCTCGGAGCGCGAATTGCGCGCGCTTCCGGACGACGAGTGGGAAGTGAAGTCGACCGGACAGGTGCGCAAGCGCACCGCCTGGTCACCCGATGGCAAGTTCTACCGGTGTGCCTGCGACTACGACAATGTCGACAAGCATTGGGTCAAGCATCAGGGCGCCAATACGCGCTGCCTGTTCGTCCCGATGCGATCTGCCGCGGCGTCCTTCCCGAGGCAACGCCCGGCGCATTGACGGGGTCGAAGGAAGACCGCCGTCCACGTCCACCGGGACGATTCGGTTCCGGTGCTGAATTCGGGTGCCGTTCGCGAGCAACGCGGCGGACGCGGTGGTGTTGCGCGCTTGCGTCCCCACACCGGGGCATGCGAGTGGCTCGCGTCTTATCGCTTACGAATGCTCGCGTCGTATCGCTAGAGACAGAAGATGCGCGTCGCGCCGCGCTCCGGCGTGATTTCGCAGCACATCCGGCCACCCTGCGGCATCGGTGACGAGCCGGCGGGACAGGCCGCGCGGCTGGCTGCCGGTCGGCGGCTGACATTGTCCTCCCGGCTGCGCGCGCGCAACCGTTCGCGATTCTGCTCGGCCCGCTCCCGCGCGCGCTCACGTGCCCGTTCGCGTGCGCTCGGCTCCGGACGCACCGCTTCTTTCTTGAGCTGCGGCTTCGCCGGGATGGCGATACAGCGTCCGCCCTGCTCCTGCTGATTGGCGCCGCAAACCAGCGGACAGATGCGTCCGCGCTGCGCCTTGACCGCATCGAGGGCGCCAATAGTGGCCGCCTCTGTGTCGAGATTCACGCCGGCATGGCGATTGAACAGCCCGAGCGCCTCACGCGATTTCGGCGACCAGATCCCGTCGGTCGAGCCCGGATCGCATCCGACCCGGCGCAATTCGGTCTGCAGGGTGCGCGTCACGACACGCAGTTCACCCTTTGGATCGGGCTTGGCTTCGATCTCGCGTTTCGAGTCGGCCGCTGGCGGCAACACCGCAACAACGGATTTCGATTCAGTCGGCGGCTGCTTGATCGCTTCGGACGGCGGCGCACTGATCTGCGGCTGAGCCAACGGCCGTGCCGACTGAGCCGGAGCAACCTGAGGCGCCGGCGGCACCTGCGGGACGATCGTCGTTTCGTCACGCGCCACCTTCTCGCGCTGGGAGCGCGCAAGATTGGCGTAGAATCCCGACTTGTGAACGGCCAGGAACGAGTCCCAGGCCTCCTTGGTGCCGACTCGCTCGGCGAATTCGTAATCCCGGCGCGGGTCGGCGCCAACCTGTGCCGGTGCGGACGGTGCGACCGGCTGCGCAGCGATCTCGCGCTTGGCCTCGGGGACCAGCGCCACCGTGGCGCCACCCAGAGAACCATAAACGAACGGCTCCTGCTTGTTGCCGGTCGCCCGCACCACCTCGTCGCGCACGTAACCAAGCGCGATCCGGATATCGCGGCCGGGCACCGCGAGATTTTTCACCAATGCAGCGGTGAACGGCGAATTCGAACCGCGTCCGTCTTCGGCGGTCGAGCCGGCCTTGGCCGCAAACGCAATCAGCGTGTCGCTGGTCGTGGGCTCGATCTTGGCAAGCCCCGAGGTGACCTGACGCGTCGTCACCCCGCGCTGCATGGTCCGCACGAACGGATTGTCGCGACAGGCGTCGAGAATGATCAGCCGCAGCCGCTTCGCAGGCTCCAGCGCGCGCGCCAGACGATCCAGCGACAACGCCTCGTCCTCGACGTCGAAATCGGTCGCGAGCTTGGCATCCACCGGCAGCAGATAGTTCGTGCCGTTCACCTCGATGCCGTGACCGGCGAAATACATGACGGCGATGTCGGCATCCCGGGCGATTGCGGTGAAGTCTCGCGCAACCCGCTTGAATTCAAGGTTCCCGAGATCGGTCCTGGCCTCGACCACCTCGAAACCCGAACGGCGGAACATCTCCGCCATTGCATTGGCATCGTTGACCGGATTGGCGAGCTTGGAGGCATTCTGGTAGGCGGAATTTCCGATCACCAGCGCAACGCGTTTTTCAGCCTGGGCCGGCCCCAAGCACAGCACGAAGGCGGCGCAGAGGCCGCACAGGATCGTGGTCAGACGCTTCATCGCCTAGCCTCCGCAAGCCAAACCCGCCGAACTCGCTGATGGCGCACATTATCAGCGCAGGGGGATCGATCCAACTAGGTCGCGGGACCAGATCGAACGGTTCAACCGCTCGTGAACGGGCCGGTTGCGCCAGGTTCCCGGATCGGTATGTGTTGGCTCTGTCCGCGCTCAAACCGAAGGCATTTCCGATGCGTTACCGCTGCGCCGTGCTCGACGACTACCAGAACGTGGCCCTGAAAATGGCCGACTGGTCCAGGGTGACCGGCGATGCGGATGTCACGGTGTTCAACGAGCGGCTGGGCGACGAGGCGGCCGTCGCCCGGGCGCTGCAGGGCTTCGGCATCGTCTGCCTGATGCGCGAGCGGACCCCGTTTCCGCGCAGCCTGATCGAAAAGCTGCCGGACCTGAAGCTGATCGTGACCACCGGCCTCAAGAACGCCTCCATCGATGTCGCTGCGGCCAAGGAGCGAGGCATCCTGGTCTGCGGAACCGAGGGCGCCAAGCACCCGACCGCAGAACTCGCGATCGGCCTGATGATCGACCTGGCCCGTCATATCAGTGAGGAGAATGCCCGCATGAAGGCGGGCGAGGCCTGGCAGGCCAGCATCGGCGCCGATCTCTTCGGCCATACGCTTGGCATCGTCGGGCTCGGCAATCTCGGCCAGCGGGTCGCGAAGGTGGGTCAGGCATTCGGCATGAAGGTGATCGCCTGGAGCCAGAATCTCACCCCGGAGCGGTGCGCGGAACACGGCGTCAGCTACGCGACCAAGGCCGACCTGTTTCAGCAATCGGACTTCATCTCGATCCACATGGTGCTGTCCGACCGCAGCCGCGGGCTGATCAGCGCAACCGATCTCGGCATGATGAAACCCACCGCGTACATCATCAACACGTCGCGCGGACCGATCATCGACGAGACCGCGCTGATCGCAGCCTTGAAGAACAAGGCCATCGCAGGCGCCGGCCTCGACGTCTTCGATACCGAACCGCTGCCGCGCGACCATGCCCTGCGCACGCTTCCGAATGTCGTCATCACGCCGCATCTCGGCTATGTGACGCAGGACGGCTACCGCGCCTTTTACGGCGGGACCGTGGAGGCGATCCGCGCCTTCCTCGACGGCAAGCCGATCCGGGTGATCGGTTGACCCCGCCGCTGCAACGCCCATAACAAGCCAAATCTGGAGGAATGCCATGCAGCCGCGTGAACGGATCGCCTTTTCACCAATCGAAACCCGCCCCAAGCTGACATTCCCCGACGGCGTGCGAATGGTGATCTGGCCGGTGCTGGCCCTGGAGGACTGGGATATCTCGCGGGCGATGGCGCGCATGGTGATCGTGCCGCCGCAATTGCAGCCGCTGTTGCCCGACCATCCGAACTGGAGCTGGCACGAATACGGCATGCGGGTCGGCTTCTGGCGGATGAAGAAAATGCTGGAGCGCGTCGGCGCAACCCCGACGGTCACACTCAATGCCAAGGTCTGCGAAAGCTATCCAGAGGTGGTCGAAGCCTGCCTCAAAGCGGGCTGGGAATTAAACGCCCATGGCTACGAGCAGATCCCGATGCACAAGCTCGACGACCAGCGCGCGACCATCAACAAGGCGATGGACGTGATCGAAAAGTTTGCAGGCTACCGCCCGCGCGGCTGGTTCGGCCCCGGCCTGACCCAGACCTTCGACACGCTCGACTACCTGAGCGAGGCCGGCGTCGAATATATCGGCGACTGGGTGCTGGACGATGAGCCGGTCACCCTGAAGACCACGCACAAGCCGGTGGTCGCCCTGCCCTACAATTTCGAGATCCACGACATCGTGCTGTTCAC
>CAZXJZ010000123.1:0-14551 GCA_964641065.1 uncultured Hyphomicrobiales bacterium
AGGCGCTGGCGCTGCCGACCGACTTCTCCGCGCGCATCGCCCGCAATACCCAGATCGTGCTGCAGCAGGAAAGCGGCACCACGCGCATCATCGATCCGTGGGGCGGTTCGTTCTATGTCGAGAAACTGACCTACGAACTTGCAAAAAAGGCCTGGGACCACATCCAGGAGGTGGAAGCGCTCGGCGGCATGGCCAAGGCGATCGAAGCATCGATCCCGAAGCTGCGGATTGAGGAAGCCGCCGCCAAGACCCAGGCCCGGATCGATGCCGGGGTGCAATCGGTCATCGGCGTGAACAAATACAAGCCGAAGAGCGAAGCGCAGATCGACGTTCTGAAGGTCGACAATTCAACCGTGCGCACGCTGCAGCTCGACAAGCTCGCGCGGCTACGCAAGGAGCGTGATCCGAAAGCCGTCGAAGCCGCTCTCACCGCGCTGACCAACGGCGCGACGCAGGGCGGCAACCTGCTGGCCCTTGCGGTCGATGCGGCGCGGGCAAAGGCCACGGTCGGCGAGATTTCATTGGCACTCGAACAGGTGTTCGGGCGTCACCGCGCGGAGATCAAGGCGATTTCCGGCGTCTACAAACGGGAGGTCGGCGGAATGTCCGACGCCGTCGATCGGGTGCAGAAGCTCGTTACGCAATTCGAAACGGATGAGGGCCGCAGGCCGCGTATACTGGTGGCCAAGGTCGGACAGGACGGCCACGATCGCGGCCAGAAGGTGATCGCGTCGGCTTTCGCCGATCTGGGCTTCGACGTCGATATTGGTCCGCTATTCGCGACCTCGGCCGAAGCCGCGCGCCAGGCGGTGGAGAACGACGTGCATATCGTCGGGCTTTCCTCGCTCGCTGCCGCCCATTTGACCGCCGTTCCTGAACTTAAGGCAGAACTTGAGAAGCAGGGCCGCGGCGACATCATGATCGTGGTCGGCGGCGTGGTGCCGCCGCAGGACTGGGACGCGGTAAAAGCAGCCGGCGCGGAAGCCATCTTCCCGCCCGGCACCGTGATCGCGGAAGCGGCAGAAGACCTGATCCGCAAGCTCAACACGCGGCTCGGTTACGGCCAGAAGGCGGCGGAGTAATCGGGCGCGGCGCGCGTGCCGCTCCCGACCTCCCCCTCCACCGTTCAAGAGTCTTTGATCGATATTCGAACCCGATCGGGTTGAGCCCGCATCCAATCGAAGTGACACTCGCCTGGCATTGGGGGAGCTGTTCGTGACCGACGTTGCAGAGATTGCGCCTGCTTATTCCATCCTCCCCGACGCCCCCGACACCTTCTGCACCTATCTCGCGCGGCAGTTCGTCGCCAAGCAGGGCTATTCGGTCGGCCTCGTAGTCGAGGCCGCACCGCTTGCCGAGAATTGCGATATCGCGCTGATGCATCACGATGGCTACAGCCTGACGCTGACCTGTCTGATCGACCGCGAAACCAATCCCGGCAAGACCTTCGACCTCACCCCCGAAGCCGTCAACGATATCGGCAAAGCATGCCTGCAATATACCGGGCGAATTCACCGCGCGAAGATGCCGGTGAAAATCCAGATCATGGAGGTCGGCCCTGAGGATACAACCGCGCGCGAGCGGTTGAAGCCGATGCGCCCATCCAGCATTTTCTCGAAGGTGCAGCCATCCGGATGGATCGTCGATCCGTCAAACATGACGATCTGGAACAACTCCCTGTTCGGATCGTGGATGCCGCCGACCCGCTTCATCCGCAAGCTGATGACCGAGCCGCGCGAAACCGCGCTGATCGCACCGGCGACGCCCGCCGCAGCCATCGGCCATGTCGAACCCGGATTTCCCTATCTCACCACGGCGATCATCGCAGTTCTGTGCGCGATTTTTGCCGCCGAGATCGTATTCGGAGTCGGCCCATGGACCGGCATGTTGCAGCCCTCGATCGCAACGCTGATTGCCTTTGGCGGCATCTACCGCCCGTTGGTGGTGCAGGGCGAATGGTTCCGGCTGTTTTCGGGTCCGCTGCTGCATGCCGACGCGATGCATCTCCTGCTCAATTGCGTCGCGCTGTACATCTCGGCTCGCATCCTCGAGGGATTGGTCGGGCGCGCCTGGCTCGCCGCCCTCTTCGTCATCGGCGCAATCTCCGGCGCGCTGTCTTCGCTCGTCTTAAATCCCGACAATCTGGTGTCGGTCGGCGCCTCCGGCGCGGTGATGGCGCTGTTCGCCGCATTGCTGGTGCTCGCCTTCCATTTTCCGAAAGGGGCGGATCGCACTGTCCTCCTCACCAATTCGATTTACGTCCTGGTGGCGTCGATGGTGCCGGTCACGTCGTCCGGCGGCAAGGTCGACATAGCGGCTCACGCCGGTGGCGCGCTCGGCGGCCTTGTGGTCGGCGCCTTGCTGCTTGTGATCTGGCGCCGCGACGAGCCGCATCCGCGCTTTGCGGGTGCGGGCGCTGCGATCGGTCTCGCGGGGCTGGCGGCCTTCATTTTCGCTTTCACGCCGTTGCCGCAGAATTATCGCGAAGGCCTCATCGGCGCCGCGATGATCCCCGACAGCGAAACACCGAAGAACGCAACCGAATGGCGGGAGCGCGCGCCGGACCTGATGGCCAGATATCCGCGCGATCCGCGGCCGCGCTATTTCCGCGCAATCGATCTGATCGACGCCAGGGACATGACCACGGCGGAGCACGAGTTGCGCGCCGGCTTGGCCGAGGTCGACTTGTGGCGCAAAACGATCAACCCCGAATTCGCGATGTATATGCAGGTCGCGTTGGCGATCACCATGGCGGGGGACCGTCTGCAGGAGGCGCGCGGAGTGGCCAAGCCGACCTGCGACTGGGCCACCGGACCCACCCGCAAATTGTTGGACGAGAACAAGCTGTGTTCGGACTAGGATCGCTGCGCGCTAGCCCACACTTGTGCTATGGCTTGCGCCGGAAGCGAATCCGCGTTTGCCGCTGACGCGACGAAGCGTTACGCACGAAGCCCTGAGCGTTCCTGACCATCGTGAACTCGAAGACGAGCGACACCCAAACACTGGCGGACGCCATCCGCTCCGGCGACCGCGCCACACTGGCGCGCGCCATTACGCTGATCGAAAGCCGGCGAGAGGATCACCGCAAGCAGGCGCATCAGCTGGTGCAGGACCTGCTGCCGCAGACCGGCAAGGCGATCCGCATCGGCATCACCGGCTCGCCGGGCGTCGGCAAGTCGACCACGATCGACGCGCTCGGCTCGTTCCTGACCCGCAACGGACACAAGGTCGCGGTGCTCGCGGTCGACCCCTCCTCCACCCGCACCGGCGGCTCGATCCTCGGCGACAAGACCCGGATGGAGCGCCTGTCCGCCGATGAGAAGGCCTTCATCCGTCCATCGCCGTCCTCCGGCACGCTCGGCGGCGTGGCGGCGAAAACCCGCGAGACCATGCTGCTGTGCGAGGCCGCCGGCTACGACGTGATCCTGGTCGAGACGGTGGGGATCGGCCAGTCCGAAACCACCGTCGCCGGCATGACCGATTTCTTCCTGGTGCTGATGCTGCCCGGCGCAGGCGATGAATTGCAGGGAATCAAGAAGGGCGTGGTGGAACTCGCCGACATGATCGCGGTCAACAAGGCCGACGGCGACAATATCCGGCGTGCGCAGCAGGCTGCGGCTGAATATCGCGCGGCGCTGCATATATTGAAGCCCGCGAGCGACGGCTGGACGCCGCCGGTGATCACCTATTCCGCATTAACGGGCGACGGGCTGCCCGCGATCTGGCAGACCATCTGCAATTATCGGCAATCTTCTGACGCGTCGGGCGCGCTGGCCAAGAAACGCCGCGATCAGCAGGTCACATGGATGTGGTCGATGCTCGAAGAGCGGCTGTTCGCGAAACTGCGGGCGGATCCCGAACTCAAGGGCAGATTGCCGCAACTCGAAAAAGCGGTGGCGGCCGGACAGCTGTCGCCAATGCTCGCGGTCGAGGAGATCGCAAGCGCCATGGGATTATGAATGCGAATGAATGACGTGAAAGCGAACGACGCGAGACCCACTGACCCGAACACCGACGACCCGAAAGCGAACGACACGCAAAAAGTCAATCTGCAGCACCGCCTCGCCACCCGCGACGATCTCCCGGCCCTGACCGCGCTGATGGAACTTGCGATCGGCGAACTGCAGAAGCCGTTCCTCAATCCGGCGCAGATCGCCTCCAGCCGCACGATCATGGGCATCGACACGCAGCTGATCGACGACGGCACCTATTTCATCGTCGAGCAGGACGGCCAGCTGGCCGGCTGCGGCGGCTGGAGCCGGCGCGCCACGCTCTATGGCAGCGACGCTTCGCCCGGACGCGACCCGGCGCTGCTCAATCCGGCGAAGGATCCCGCGCGCGTGCGCGCCATGTATACGCATCCGGACTTCACGCGCCGCGGCGTCGGTCGCCTGATCCTGGACTTGTGCGAATCCGCTGCGCGCGCCGAGAACTTCATCCATGCGGAACTGATGGCGACGATGGCCGGCGTGCCGCTGTATCGCGCCTGCGGTTACCTCGCCGTCGCCGATGTGAGCGATGCCAGTGGCGGCACGCCGGTGCCGCTGATGCGGATGCGCAAGCGGCTGTAACGGCGCGCGTCACCGCTCACGTCACGCCGGGATAATTGTTTCCCTTCAGCAGCCGCGCCAGATGCGCAGCGTTGGCGGCGGCCATCGCCGTCGCTACCGCGACCTTGTCCGGGGCGGACCGGAATTCGTTGTAATTCTTCGATTGCATCGCTTCGCCGACCCAGTAGGTCATGCCGTTCGCGGGAATCGTGAACCCGCAATCGGACAGCGCCTGATAGAGTTCGGCCGAGACGTGATGTGCGCCGTCCTCGTTGCCGACCACCGCGACAAGCGCGATCCGGTTGTAGGTCTTCATGCGCTTGCGGTCGTCCATGTCATGGATCATGGCATCGAGGCGCTCCAGCACCCGCTTGCAGATGCTGGATTGCTGGCCGAGCCAGATCGGGGTGCCGATGACGAGGATGTCGGCGGCCAGGATCCCTTTGAGCAGGCCGGGCCACGCGTCCCCCTCCCCTTCGTCGCTCTCGACCCCGGGTTTGATATCGTGATCGGCGGCGCGCACGATTGCACCGCCGGACACGCCGTGACCGGCCAATGCGTCCAGTAATTGCCGGATCAGCACGTCGGTTGACGATTTCTCCTCGTTCTCTATCCCTTTCAGGGAGCAGTTGATCGCGAACGCAGTCAGGGCCATGACGAAAAAGTCCCGGTTGAAACGCAAGGTCCGGAAGTCAATCCCCGCCGCTCACGCACGTTCCCGCAGCCGGCCGCTTCGGATTCTGGTGACCGGCTTCGGCCCGTTTCCCGGCGCGCCCGACAACCCGACCGGTCCGCTCGTTCGCGCACTCGGGCGCAAGCGCTGGTCGGGGGCCACGGTCAAGTCGCATGTGTTTGCGACCCGCTACAATACGGTGGACCGCGCACTGCCGCGGTTGCTGAAGACTTTCGAGCCGAACGCGATCGTCATGTTCGGGCTGGCCACGCGCTCGCGCGCGATCCGGGTCGAGACGCTCGCACGCAATCGCATCTCGCATTATCCCGATGCAGGCGGTTTCACACGCGGCCCATGTGCAATCGAGGCGACCGCGGCTCGCACCCTCGCCGTACGCGCGCCGACTGCGGGCTTGCTGCGCGCTGTAAAGCGCGCGGGATTGCCGGCGCGGCTGTCGCGCAATGCCGGTGATTATCTGTGCAATTACATTCTCTGGCATGCGACTCGCGCGAGCGAAACGCACGGCGTGGAACTTTCAGCTTTCATTCATGTGCCGGAGCCTTCACTGCGCATCACGCCGGATGCGTTGCTGGCGGCAGGCGAAGCGATCATCGAGACCACGATCGCAACGCTGCGCCGGAAGCGCCGTCAGCCGGTTCACCAATAACGGCGATTCCGCTTCAGGACGTGTTGTCCAATGCTCCGGGCCGCTGGCATGGGTGCGTCAGACGGGTTTTGCGGGGGCGTAATTTTCAGAACCAAGGGCGATTTCATTAGCTGTCTCAACGGCCGGTCGGTGACCGGCTGCCGATTGCGCTGACTGAAACTCCTCAGCCGGCCTCAACCCACAACGAGCCATTCGTACGCTTGCAAAGCAAAGCGACGTGCGTCCGCACGCCCGCATGGATGCGCGAGCGAGCAACAAAGGAAAGTGTCAATGACTGCGTCCTGGTTGGACAAAACCGTCAAGGCGCGGAACGTGGCGGCAACTGCCGCATCCGCTGCTGCAATTCTAGTACTGGCTGCATCGTTCGGCGCCCCGGCCTTCGGGCAGCGGGACGTGGCACCCACGAATGTGCAGACCTACGCCACGCTCGGCGACTGGATCGTCGAGTTCGTGCCGGCCGAGCGCCAGCGTCAGATCCCCGCCTTCTGCCAGGTGACGCGGGTTTATGACCAGGGAGTCCAGCTTCGCGTCGTGTCGGGCGCAAACCTGTATGCCATCGACTTCCAGGGTCAGAACATGCTTGCCGACAACCGCAAGAGTTTCGACCTCGAATACATATTCGATGTGCCCAATTCGTCGGCGCAGCGCACCGTCGGAAACATGATTACCGACGGCGAAGGCTTCGAATGGATCCGGATCGTGGAGCCCACCGACCAGCCCGGCTCCGCCGACGAAATGATGAATGCGCGACAGTTGCTCATCAAATCCCTGACGGACCGACGCCAGTGGCCCTATCAGATCAATGGCAGCAACCGCGCGCTCAATGCCCTGTTCGATTGCCGCGACGAGAAAGTGCTCGGCCAGCCGCGCCGCCGGGCGCCGGCTCCGGTCGCGCAGCCGGCGCCGCAATTCGTGCCGGCGCCGCAATTCCAGCAGGCACCGCCGCCGCCACCTCCCGTGGCGCAATTCCGGCAGGCACCGCCGCCTCCCGGACGCGGCGACAACTTCGACTTCTGCAACGAGTATGCAGCCAAAATGGTCTCCGCCACCGAGCGTGCGCTGCAGGCGAAATGCGCCGGCTGGCCCGCCGGACATCGCAATCATGTCGGGCATTTCGACTGGTGCCGGACCAAGCCGCGCGCCGATGTCGACAGGGCGCTCGCAAGCTGGGGCGGCCGGTTGCAGGGATGTCTCGCCAACCAGGGCGGCGGCGGCCGGCCGCAGGGCAACGTTTATCAGGCCCGCTGGGACTGGAAGGGCGCGCTCAAGTCGAAGCGCGATCCGAACAACACCAGTTCGTTCGAGCTCAAGTCATCGACGAGCGCGGTCTATTGCTACAAGCAGGATTGCCGCAACGTGACGGTGGCGAAGGGCCCCGACGGCAGCCTGAGCTTTTCAACCAACGGCAAGAACTATTTCGAGCTCAACCCCAGAAACAATCAGATGCATGCGCGGTTCTGGGAAGACTTCGCGCCGCCTGCGCGTGCTCCGGACGCCACAGCAGTCTTCGCGAAGAGATAGCATCGAATATCAGGCCCCAGCCAGCTGCGGCGACGATCCGACTGTGATCATCGCCGCAACAACAACACCGCATACGAAAGAAGCCCGACATGAAATCAGCCGCGCTCGCTGTTGTCGCAGCAATCGTGACAGCAACGCTATTCGCCTTCCACACGCCGGCATTTGCGCAGACCTCGGTCGAATGGGTGCAGGTAGGCGGCCCGTTCCGGGTCAAGGCAGCCACCGCCGGCACGGCGAGCAATCCGCTCTGCGTTCACGGCTTGCGCTGCACCTGCCCGGGCGCCGGCAGCTATTGCGGTCAGCATCGCAACGGAACCGAGGTCGAGTTCTGGAAGGACGGCTGCAACCGGCCAGCGATCACCATCAAATGCGTGATCAGGACCGCGGGCGCAGCGCCGGCCGGTTCAGTCGCCGGACCGGGCTGCCCTGCCCCCGGTACGGTCCGCTCCGACAATAGTGCGCAGAAATCGGCACTGGAATTCCAGAACCGGTCGGGCCGCAGGGTGGACATCTTCTGGCTGGACTACAAGGGCGGGCGCAAGCACTACAAGACCCTGAACCCGGGTCAGAACTACACGCAAAGCACCTTCGCCACGCATCCCTGGATCGCAGTCGACCCGTCCGGCCGCTGCATCGGCGGCGTGTTCCGCGCCAATCCGGGACGCAACACGTTCCAGATCATGTAGCGGCAGGTGGCAGCAGGGCGTCGTCACTCCCGGCTTGATTGCGTCGCGCAGTTAAGCGAGACACATTCGATCCGTGAGGTTGATCGATGACGCTCCTGCCCCTGCGTTCTGTGCTGCGCATATTGGCCGTTTTCAGCGGATGCACCATCCTGCTCGCCGGCACACAGGCCTTCGCGCAGACCCCGGATCAATTCGACAAGCCCGCGGCGGTCCGCAGCACCAACCCGAAGCCCGACGACTCGACGGAAATCCGCTGCACCTATTTTTCCGACCTGATGGTGCGGGAGACCCAGGACGGTCCCGAATCCGAAAATGCGGCGATCGTGCGAAATCCGAAGGCCTCCTGCAAAGCCGGTGCGGTTCCGGGCGAGACCCTGCTCGACACCGCCGGCATGACTCTCGACGGACGAAAGGGATCGTATCTCCTATTCTCCGATCTCGATCCCCATGGCGCGACCGGGTTCGTGATCATCGACACGAAAACCGGACACATCCTCCTGCGCGACACCGCCATGAGCCATCCGGTGTTGCAGACCCTCACCCTCGAGAATGGTAACCTTCGCCTGCGCTACAGGCGCGGCGTCAATGCGCCCTGCTCGCTGATGCAGGACGCGAAAAAATGCTGGGCGCAGCTTGTGACGGAGAAGCTGGTGCCGGCCGATCTGCCGGCACCGCCGGCGCAGATCTGCAACGAGGCGTACGGCCGCGACAACGCTCCGCGCAACAATCCGAGCATCGTGGTCTATGCGACCGAGGTCATCGTCGAGACCGGCGGAAAGACAAGGGTGGTGTCGCGCGGCGCGGTCGGATGCGAGTCGATGCCCTGACCGCCTGCATGGCGGCGAGTTCCGGCCCTTAACCCTGCCGCGCGATTGTGCGCGCCAGGCCGATCCACGACGGCGGCCAAGGGCTTATGTTGATGCCCCACCCGATCACGCCGGGAGCATCGCCATGCCGGTCAACCGCCGCACCATCATCGCCGCCAGCGCCTTCGGGGCTGCGGGCGCGGCTGCCCCGGCGGTAGCAGCGCCCGTTCTCGGCCTCGATGCCAGCCAACTGGGGCTGAAACCCGATTCCGCGCAGGACCAGTCGCAAGCCTTGCAGCGTGCGATCGATCGCGCGGCGCAGGCGCGCACCACGCTGATCCTTCCGGCCGGCACTTATCGTGTCGCGGAGTTACGGTTGCCGCCGCATGCCAGGATCGTCGGCACGCGCGGCGCGACGCGGCTGTCGCTTGCGCATGCGCGCTCGCTGTTCGTCGGCGAGCGGGCGGAGAACATCGATCTGACCGGACTGGTCATCGACGGGCTGAAGGCGAAGCCGGCGGAAGGCCGAGCGCTGGTGCATCTGGTCGATGCACAGGAGGTCCGGCTGACCGATTGCACCATCGTCAATGCGGGACGCAATGCGATCACCCTGGAACGCTGCTCGGGTGCGGTGACCGGCTGCGTGATCGAGGATGCCGGCGACGGCGCGCTGTTCGCGATCGACTCCACCGGACTTCGCATCGCCGGCAACGTGATCCGCCGCTCCGGCAATAACGGGATTCAGGTCTGGCGCACGGCATTCGGCAATGACGGCACCATCGTCACCGATAACCGCATCGAGGACACCCGCGCCGATGCTGGCGGCGACGGGCCTTACGGCAATGGCATCAGCGTCTACCGCGCCGGCAACGTGCTGGTGCGCGGCAACCGCATCGACGGCTGCGCGTTCTCGGCGGTGCGCGGGAATTCGGCGTCGAATATCCAGATCGCCGGCAATGTCTGCACCCGCCTCGGCGAGGTTGCGATCTATTCGGAATTCTCTTTCGAAGGCGCGGTGATCACCGGCAATACGGTGGACGGCGCAACGCTCGGTATCTCGGTGACGAATTTCGATGTCGGCGGCCGGCTCGCGGTGGTGCAGGGCAATCTCGTTCGCAATATCACCGCCGGCGTCAGCGAAGATCGCGGCGCGGGCATCGCCATCGCGGCCGACAGCGTGGTCACCGGCAATGTGATCGAGAACACCGCCGTGATCGGCATCGCGGCCGGCTATGGCCCGTATCTGCGCGACGTGATCGTCAGCGACAACGTGATGCGGGGGACCAATATCGGAGTCGCGGTCAGCGTGGTGAAAGGATCGGGCACGGCGCTGATCGCCAACAACCTGATCGCCGAGGCCAAGGGCGGCGCGGTGGTCGGCCTGGAATGGGAAAAGCGGGTCACCGGCGACATGACCCGGGATGGCGTCGGCAAGCACGCACACGTGACGTTGAGCGGGAACCGGGTGCGCTGAGGATCACCGCCCTTGTGGTGCCGCAAATCGATTCCTAATTTACCGCCATGGAGTCACCGCTCGCGCGCCGCCGATCCTGGCGCAAGATCATCATGCTCACCATTCTCGCCCTGTTTCTCTTGCCGGTCGCGGCACGCGCTGCCCTGTTCGCGTTCGAAGACCGCCCGAGCGGCTGGCGCAATGCCGACTGGTCCAGCATCGGCGCCCTGCCTGCGGCCTCGGCGCATCCGGAGGCGCGGGTCCTGTTTCTGTCAGGCCGCACTGGCGGGCTGAAGGGGGCGGTCGCGGTGCATAGCTGGGTGGTGTTCAAGCGGCCCGGCGCGAAAAGCTGGACCCGCTACGACGTGGTCGGCTGGGGCAATCCGGTACGGCTGAATGGCTGGGCGCCGGACGGGCGCTGGTACGGCTCGCCGCCGACCGTGGTTGCCGACATCAAGGGCGAACAGGCGGAAGCCGTCATCCCGGCCATCGAAAAGGCCGTGAAGGATTACCGCTACGCCAATTACGGCGATTACCGGCTGTGGCCCGGGCCGAACAGCAATTCCTTCGTCGCGGCGATCCTGCGCGACGTGCCGCAGATCCAGGCGACGCTGCCGCCGAACGCGATCGGCCGCGATTTCCGTCCCGGCCCTTATCTCGGCTTGACCGATTCCGGCACCGGCATCGAGGCGAGCCTCTACGGGCTGCTCGGGGTGAAAGCCGGCTGGATCGAGGGGCTGGAGTTCAATCTCGGCGGGCTTGTCGCCGGGCTCGATATCCGCAATCCGGCGCTGAAACTGCCGGGCTTCGGACGGATCGGCCTGCCCTATTCCTCCGCCAATGCCGCGCTGGCGCCGTCAAGGTAAGGTCTGCTCCTGCATGTTGAGTCTGTAGCCTGGATGAGCGACAGCGAAATCCGGGACCGCAAGACCCTGCATGTCTCTTCGCTGATGCGGGCTACGGATGCTACGGGGGAGCCATGACCGCCGCGCGCAAATCGCCACCCGTACTGTCGATCATCGTCCCGGTGCACAATCACGCGCGCCGCATCGGTCCGGTGCTGCAGGCGCTGCGACCGTTCAGCGACCGCAATGTCGAGATCATCGTGGTCGATGGCGGCTCGACCGACGACACCGCGATGCTGGCGCGGCCGCTCGCCGACCAGGTGATCCGCGCGCCGCACGGCCTCGGCCGCCAGATGAACGAGGGCGCCAAAGTCGCGAACGGTTTCATCTTCCTGTTCCTGCGCCCCGAAACCACGCTGCCGGCGGACGCCGATACCCAGGTGATGGTCGGCCGTTCGCGCGACACGTCGGTGTGGGGGCGGTTCGACCTGCGCATCGCCGGGCGGCACATGCTGCTGCCGCTGGTGTCGCGTTGGCTGAACTGGCGCTCGCGGGTGTCGGGCATTGCCACCGGCGATCAGGCGATCTTCGTACAGCGCGAGACCTTCTTCCGGATCGGCGGCTTCAGCCATCTGCCGGTGATGGAAGACGTCGAATTGTGCCAGCGGCTGAACGCCATCTCGCCGCCGATCTGCGTCGCCTCGCGGGTCACCGTGCCGGGCGAGCGCTACGATCGCGAGGGATTGTGGCGGACATTGCGCGACCGATGGATGATGCGGCTGCGCTATCGCATGGGCGCGAAGCCGGAAGACCTGGCGAAGCGATATGGAATTGACGGCGGCCCCACGCCCGCCGGCGCTAGCTCATCCGGATCAGCACCAGTCCGCAAACGATCATCAGCGCCGCGCTGATGCGCGCCGGGCGCAGCGGCTCCTTGAGGAACACGACCGCGATCAATGCGCCGAACAGCACGCTGGTCTCGCGCAGCGCGGCCACCAGCGCGATCGGCGCCAGAGTCATTGCCCAGATCACGATGCCGTAGGACAGAAGCTGCAGGCTGCCGCCGACCAGGCCGACCGGCCATGTTTTCAGCATCGGCGCTATGGCGGACGGACCGCGGCGGATCAGGAAATAAACGATCATCGCCAGCGCGTTGCCGATGAACATCGCCAGCGTATAGGCATGTGGATTGCCCGCGGCCCGTCCGCCGATGCCGTCGACGACCGAATAGAGGCAAATCGTCAGCGCGGTGAACAATGCAAAGCCGACCGCGCGCCGGTCCGGCGGCTCCATCAAACGGCCGCCGCGCAGCGACAGCAGTAGCACGCCGGATGCAAGGATGACGATGCCGCTCCAGCCGGCCGCTCCGATCCGCTCGCCAAGCAACGAGGCGGTGACGCCCGCGGTCATCAGCGGCGCCGAACCGCGCGCCAGCGGATAGACCTGCCCGAGATCGCCGGTACGATAGGCTTCGCTCAGACCGATGAAATAGAACAGGTGGATGACGACCGACGCGATCACCCATGGCCACGCGACGGCCGGAGGCAATCCTGCGAATGGCAGCAGCGCGAGCGAAACCAGCCCGGCGCCGGTGGTGATGAGCACGGTCGAGGTGAGCGGATCGAGCCCGGTCTTGATCGCAGCGTTCCAGCCGGCATGACAGGCGGCGGCGAACAGCACGGCGGCGAAGACAGTGGAGTCCAATTACGTCTCGCTGCCCTTTCCCTCTCCCCTCCGGGGGAGAGGGTGGTCGAGGCTCGCGTAGCGGGCCGAGACCGGGTGAGGGGGAGCCGTCAGTTTCGATACGAGATCGCTCAGCACACCGTCCGGATTGCTCAGGATGTCATTATTCGCGTAGCGGACAACAACATAGCCTTGTTCCATCAGCCACCGGTCTCGATTCGCATCCCTGTCCGACACATAATGCTGCCCGCCATCAGCCTCAACGATCAGCTTGCTTCCGAGGCAAACAAAGTCCGCGATGAAAGGACCGACCGGCGCCTGGCGTCGGAATTTGGCGCCACCGAGCCTGCGGCTTCGCAGCAAAAACCATAACTTTCTCTCGGCATCGGTCATGTCGCGGCGCATGGATCGTGCGCGCGATGTAGCAAGTGGCGGGCGTTCGTATTTAACCACCGTCCGCAAAGCCCCCTCACCCGGTCCGGCCTTCGGGCGGACCACCCTCTCCCCCAAAGGGGAGAGGGAAAGCAAGACCTCACCTACAGCCTGATCCGTAGCAGGCCCGCCAGCTCACCGACGATGCCGCGGCGGAACAGCAGCACGCAGACAACGAAGATTGCGCCCTGGATGATGGTCACCCATTGACCGAATTCGGCCAGTGCATTCTGCATGTAGATGATTACGAAGGCGCCGACGACCGGGCCGAAGATGGTGCCGAGCCCGCCGACCAGCGTCATCAGCACGACTTCACCCGACATCGACCAATGCACATCGGTGAGCGAGGCGAGTTGCACCACCAGCGCCTTGGTGGCGCCCGCGGTGCCCGACAATGCCGCCGACAGGACGAAGGCCAGCAGCTTGTATCGCTCGGTCTTGTAGCCGAGCGAAATCGCCCTCGCCTCGTTCTCACGGATCGCCTTCAGCACTTCGCCGAACGGCGAATTGATGATGCGGTAGATCACCAGGAAGCCGCCGAGGAAGACCACCGCAACCAGCGTATACATCCCGACCGGATTGTTGATGTCGATCAGCCCGAACAGGCGGTTGCGCGGCACCGCCTGGATGCCGTCCTCGCCGCCGGTGAACGGCGCCTGCAGCGCGAAGAAATACATCATCTGCGCCAGCGCCAGCGTGATCATCGCGAAATAGATGCCCTGACGGCGGATCGCGAGCGCCCCGGCAAACAGCCCCAGCACCGCGCCGACCAGCGTGCCGGCAATGATCGCGAGTTCCGGCGTGAAGCCCCAGGACTTGGCGACATAGGCCGCGACATAACTCGCCCAGCCGAAATACAGCGCATGCCCGAACGACAGCAGGCCCACATAGCCGATCAGCAGATTGAAGGCGCAGGCGAACAGCGCGAAGCACAGGATCTTCATCATCAACACCGGATAGATGAAGGCCGGCGCCGCGATCACAAACGCGGTGAGGATCAGGAAGCCGATCACCTCGCTGCGCGACGTTTGCGCGGATGCGGCGGTCACCTGGGCGTTGATGGCATGTTCGGTCATGTCACGCCGTCCGTCCAAACAGGCCCGCCGGCCGGATCAGCAACACGATCGCCATGATGACGAAAATCACGGTGTTGGAGGCTTCCGGGAAAAACACCTTGGTCAGGCCCTCGACGATGCCGAGCCCGAAGCCGGTGACGATCGCGCCCATGATCGAGC
>CAZXJZ010000124.1:0-14471 GCA_964641065.1 uncultured Hyphomicrobiales bacterium
CACCATGGTGTCGCCATGGCCGCCGAGCACGAAGGCGGTCACGTCCTCGACCGACACGTTGAATTCGTCTGCCAGGAAATAGCGGAAGCGCGCCGAATCGAGCACGCCCGCCATGCCGACCACCATGTTCTTCGGCATGCCGGAGAATTTCTGCAGCGCCCAGACCATCGCATCGAGCGGATTGGTGATGCAGATGACGAAGGCGTTCGGGGCGTATTTCTTGATGCCGGTGCCGACCTGCTCCATCACCTTCAGGTTGATGCCGATCAGATCGTCGCGGCTCATGCCGGGCTTGCGCGGCACGCCGGCGGTGACGATGCAGACCGAGGCGCCCTCGATCGCATCGTAGGAATTGGTGCCGGACATTTTGGCGTCGAAGCCGTCGATCGGCGACGACTGCGCGAGATCCAGCGATTTGCCCTGCGGAATGCCTTCCGCGATGTCGAACATCACAACGTCGCCGAGCTCACGCAATCCGATGAGGTGGGCGAGCGTTCCGCCGATCTGGCCGGAGCCGATCAATGCAATCTTGGGACGCGCCATGAGGAGATGAACCTTTATGTCAGGACCGTTTGGGCGTCACGGACCGAAACCGCTTCGGCTTCGGCATGACGCTCGTGGGAAGGTCGCGGAACTGCGACCGGGCGGTGGTTAACGTGTCCTGCCATCGGCGACAAGCTTGCGAAAGGCGAAGGTCGCATGGATCAGCCTCACTGCTGATATACATTATTCCAGTGAGGTGGGCCGTTGCCAAGGGCGAAGACGCCCAACCATACACAATTCGACATTGCAGCGCACAAGGGTGTGCTGCGGCAGCGAGATTGTGGGGGTCGGGATGAGGTCTGCCCTCTGCCGCCTGCGGGCGACGACGTCACGTATCGATGATCTGCCCGCGGGTATCGGCATCGCGGCGGGGTCCATGCGGGAGCGCCAGGTAGCTCTGCGATCCCATCTCGATCAGGCGCGAGACCGTGCGCTGGAATTCGAACAGTTCGAGCCCCTGGTCGGCGACATACAGTTCGTGCGGTTGCGCCTGCGCGGATGCAATCAACTTCACCGCATTGTCGTAGAGCGAATCGATCAGGATGATGAACCGCTTGGCCTCGTTGCGCTGGGCAAAGCGCATCACCGGAATGCGCTCGATCACCAGCGTATGGTATTCATGCGCGAGCCGCAGGAAATCCGCCGAGCCGAGCGGCAGCACACACAAATCCGGAAACGAGAAGCGCGCCGCACCCATCGCCGCCTGCGGCACATGCAGCTTGCGGCCCTTCACGACGAGATCCTGCGGTGAACCGCCCTGCCCGAGCGTGATGCGCGACCACGCTTCGTCGATCTCGCGATCGGCACGCTCGTCCGCCGGCACATACCAGACCCGGCCTTTGACCAGCTTTTCCAGCCTGAAATCGGTGCGCGCATCGAGCCGCACCACATCCATCTTCTCGTCAAGCAGCCTGATGAAGGGGAGAAAAAGCGCCCGATTCAAGCCGTCCTTGTAGAGATCGTCCGGCGCCACATTCGACGTCGCCACGACCACCATGCCGCGGCTGAAGAACTGCGTGAACAGCCGGCCGAGAATCATCGCATCGGCGATGTCGGTGACATGGAATTCATCGAAACACAGCAGTTCGGCGTCGTCGGCGATCGCATTCGCGGTCAGCACGATCGCGTCTTCGTCGGGTATCTCGCCGGCTTTCGCTTTCTGGCGAAAATCGTAGATGCGCTCATGCACCTCGGACATGAACTCATGGAAGTGCACGCGACGCTTGTTCGATATCCGGCTCGATTCGTAGAACAGGTCCATCAGCATGGTCTTGCCGCGCCCGACCTTGCCGTAGATGTAGAGACCCTTCAGCGGCGATTTCTTCACGCGACTGCCGAACAGCCAGCCGAGCGAGGATGATTTCGAGGCGCGCCGCTGTTCGACGAGCCGCTGCTCCAGCGACCCGAGCTTCTCGACCGCCGCGGCCTGCGCTGCGTCGGGCGAGATGGCGCCGTCCGCGATCAGGGCGGCGTAGCGGTCGCTGATGGATGAAATCATGAGGATCGGCGGGCGAGGCGGAAATGAAGCCGAGGCATAGCCGCCGCAGCGCAGGCGCCGCAAGACCGCGTGGGCGCGGTTAACGAAGGTTTAACGGCGGCAGCCAGCCGATGCATGGCTGCTGCCGAAAAATGCAGCTTGGCCCTGTCTTAAAAATGCTGCATCGCAACATTATCTTTCGAATCGCCGCCTTGGCCGCTACCGGCCATGCGGCGCGTCTCTGGGGAGGGACGAGGAGGGTCTCGCTAAGTCAGGAGACCGAATGACCGTACTCGACCCGCTCCCCGATGGGGGCCTGATCCGCAAATTGTGGATCGGGGAAGCTTATAAATATCGCGACCACCTGCTGCGGCTCGATCCCGAGAGCCGCCATCGCCGGTTCGGCGGCGGCGTATCGGACACCTATATCCGCAACTTCGTCGACACCACGATGTGGCTGGACGCGATCGTGCACGGCTTCTTCGTCGACGGGCAGATGCACGGCGCGGCCGAACTGCGCCCGATCGGCGGGCGGTTCACCAAGCAAGCCGAAGCCGCCTTCAGCGTGGAAAACGAATGGCAGAGCCACGGCGTCGGCTCCGCGCTGCTGGAGCGCACCCTGCTGACCGCGCGCAACCGTGGCATCGCTCATCTGCATATGGCCTGCCTTGCCGACAATCGCAGGATGCAGCAGCTGGCACGGAAATTCGACGCGGAACTGAGTTTCGATTTCGGCGAAGTGGTCGCTGAAGTGGAGGCGCCGCATCCGACGCCGCTGTCGGTCGTGCGTGAGATGGTGTCCGACGGCCAGAGCTTCGCAACCGCGATCCTCGACGCGCAATCCCGCCTGTTGAAATCAACCTGACATTAACCAGCCGGTATCCGTTCCCGGCGCAAGCTGTCGCCCTCTCAAGGGGAAAGGGCGCAGCATGACCAGCAACGGCTACGACATTAGGGTGCTGCCCGCCTGCAGCATGGAAGACCATCACGCGCATCTGCTGCGTCTCGATTATCTCGACCGCTGCCTGTTCTTCGCGAACGGCAACGACGATCATGCGGTCGACGCGCATTGCCTGCGGCTGTTGTCGTCGCAGGCGATCGTGATCGGCGCCTATGAGCAGGGGCGCCTGCGCGCCAGTGTCGAGATCATCCCGGACCGCGGATGCAAGCGCGCCGCGGCGACATTGATCGCGGAGCCCGATTATCAGACCGACGATCTTGCCCAGGTGATGATGAAGCGCGCCAGCGACGAAGCGAGGAAGCACGGCCTCGACCGTCTCGATATGGTCGCCATGACCGGCGAGCCGCATACCATCCGGTCGCAGATGGCAAGGTTCGGCTGACGCCCCAACATCATGCCGGGCTTGACCAGTCAGACCGCCCGCTTCGCCGGCATCGCCACGAGCGGATAGGCTTCCTCGACCACATACGGCCCGCCGCCAACCGAATCGCGCGACGAATACAGCACGAAGCGCTCCACGCTAAACGGCGCCGAGCGAAACGATGCCCGTTCGGTCAGATAATCCGCGACCTGCCGGCTCGACGAATCGCGCAATCGGGCGAGCGTCACATGCGGCGTGAATTTGCGGCCCTCGGGCGCGAGGCCGACCCGCTGCATCAACCGCTCGATCTCGGCCTGCAGATCCATCAGCGCCTGCGACGGCGCGACATTGGCATATACCGATCGCGGCTTGCGTCCGCCGAACGCGGCCAGCCCGTCGAGCCGCAATTCGAACGGCGCTCGATTCACGCCATCGAGGCTCGAGGCCACGTCGTTCGCCACGCTGGCGTCGATGTCGCCGATGAAGCGCAGCGTGATGTGATAATTCTCGGGATCGATCCAGCGCGCACCCGGAAGTCCGCCGCGCAGGAAGGACAGCATCTGCCCGACATTCGCGGGAATCTCGATCGCGGTGAAAAGGCGCGGCATCGAGAACCTCCCATTTCCGTCACGTCCTGGACGTGACAATCGCGTGACAAAACGCAGCAGGGCTGCGCACAACAAGAACGGATTCGCCGAAGCGGCGCAAGCGTTAGCTTGGCGCCCGCGTCTTCGCGCGCGCGATCAGCTCTTCGACTTTCGGCAGTATCCCATCGACAATGATCTGCACGCCGGCTCCGTTCGGATGAACGCCGTCGCGCAAGGCAAGCTTGGGATCGGCGGCGACGCCCTCCAGAAAGAACGGATAGAACACCACGTCATATTTCTGCGCGAGCGCCGGAAAGATCGCTTCATATTCGCGGACATACTCGGCGCCCATGTTGGGGGCGGCGCGCATGCCGCTCAGCAGCACCGGAATGTTGCGCGCCTTCAGTTTCGCCAGAATGTCATCCAGCGCCTGCCGCGTCACCTTGGGCTCGACCCCGCGCAGCATGTCGTTCGCGCCGAGTTCGACGATCACCGCATCGGTTCCGTCGGCGATCGACCAGTCGACCCGCGACAATCCGCCCGACGCGGTGTCGCCGGAGACGCCGGCATTTTCGACCTCGACATTGTGGCCCTTGGCCTTCAGCGCGCGTTCGAGCGCCGCGGGGAAGGCGTCCTGCGCGGACAGGCCATAGCCGGCGGTGAGCGAATCGCCGAAGGCCACGATCTTCAGAGGCGATCCTTTTGCATGCGTTTGCGCGGCAACCGGCGTCGCGAGTGTGGCAGCGAAACCAGCCAGCGCGAGTGCCGTAACTTTGAGCCTATGGACTAAACTCGTCATCGCACCATATGGACCTGATCGGACCCGGATCCTGCCATATCGTCCTGCGAAGCAAAGATTTCAATGCAGCAACACCAAGCGCCTGCCGGAACCGCCGTCACCCTGTCCGGCGTCAATCTGTCGCTCGGCAGCGGTGCAGCCCGGGTTCACATTCTCAAGGATATCGATCTGACCATCGGCCGCGGCGAGGCAATCGGCCTGGTCGGGCCCTCGGGCTCGGGCAAATCGACGCTGCTGATGGTGCTCGCCGGCCTGGAGCGCGCCGATACCGGATCGATCGTTGTTGCCGGCGAAGACCTGCGCCGCCTGAACGAGGATGCGCTGGCGCGCTTTCGCGGCCGCAATGTCGGCATTGTCTTCCAGTCCTTTCATCTGATCCCGACCATGACGGCGCTCGAGAATGTGGCGGTGCCGCTCGAACTTGCCGGTGTGCCGGACGCCCATGACCGCGCCGCCGCCGAGCTTGCCGGCGTGGGACTGAAGGAGCGGCTGTCGCATTATCCCGCGCAACTGTCTGGCGGCGAACAGCAGCGCGTGGCGCTGGCGCGCGCGTTGGCTCCCAATCCCGCAATTCTCGTCGCCGACGAACCGACCGGCAATCTCGACGAGAAGACCGGGTCGCAAGTGGTCGAGCTTTTGTTCAAGGGTCACGTCGATCGCGGCATGACCCTGATCCTGGTCACCCATGATCCCTCGCTCGCGCGCCGCTGCCGGCGCGTCGTGCGGCTGCGGTCCGGCCGTATCGAAAACGATGCCGCGCCGGAGGCCGTGCGCGAGGCCGCAAGCGCATGAGCCTGACCTTGATGAGGCCGAACCCGTGAGTCTGGTTGCGACTCCACCGCGGCAGAACGGCTGGTCGTTGCCGCTGCGATTTGCCATGCGCGAATTGCGCGGCGGGTTGCGCGGATTCTACGTTCTGATCTTCTGCATCGGACTGGGCGTGATGGCGATCGCGGGCGTCGGCTCGCTGGCCGAAAGCCTTGCCGGTGGGCTTGCGCGTGAAGGCCGCACCATTCTCGGCGGCGATGTATCCTTCGCGCTGTTTCATCGCGAAGCCAATGCAGAGGAACGCGCTCTGCTGGCGCGCTACGGCCGCGTGTCCGATGCAGCGACGTTGCGCGCGATGGCGCGCGCCTCCGGCAGCCGCCAGGCGCTGGTCGAGATCAAGGCGGTGGACGGCGCCTACCCGCTTTACGGCACACCGGTGCTGGAGCCTGCGATGCCGCTTTCCGACGCGCTCGCCACTCGCGGTGGTGTGTTCGGCGCGGCCGTCGATATCGCGCTGCTGACGCGTCTCGATCTCAAGGTCGGCGACCGTATCGAGGTCGGCAAGGCGCCGATCGAAATCCGCGCGGTGTTGCGCGGCGAACCGGACAAGCTGGCCGGCGGCATTGGCTTTGGCCCACGCCTGCTGGTGAACATCGACGCGCTGCGCGCCACCGATCTGCTGCAGCCCGGCAGCCTGGTACGCTGGCATTACCGCGTTGCGCTCGACGGCAATGACGCGAGCGATGCCGCTGTCAAAACGCTGACCGCCGACGCCGAGAAACAATTTCCCGATGCTGGATGGGAAATCCGCTCGCGCGACAATGCCTCCCCGCAGCTCGAACGCAATATCGAGCGCTTCACCCAATTCCTGACGCTGGTCGGTTTGACCGCGCTTCTGGTCGGCGGCGTCGGTGTTGCCAATGCCGTGCGCAGCCATCTCGAACGGCGCCGCGACACCATCGCCACCATGAAGTCGCTGGGGGCGACCGGCGGCCGCATCTTCGCGATCTATCTGGTGCAGGTGATGGCGATCGCCGCCATCGGCACCGCCGCCGGACTCGCCATCGGGGCCGCGCTGCCATTCGTGATCGCCTGGACGTTCGGGGCGATCCTGCCGCTGCCGGTCGACCCGGCTCTGCAATGGACACAGCTCGCGCTCGCCGCGATGTTCGGATTGCTGACCGCGCTGGCCTTCGCGCTGTGGCCGCTCGGCCGCGCGCATGACATCCCGGTCTCGGCGCTGTTCCGGGAGGCGGTCAGCGGCCGATGGAGCCTGCCGCGCAGGTCCTATCTCGTCGCCGCCACGGCGGTGACGCTGGCTCTGGCCGCGCTCTCGATCCTGCTTGCCTATGACAAGCGGATCGCCACGTTTTTCGTAGTCGCATCGGCCGCGACGTTCCTTGTTCTTTACGTGATCGCCTGGTTGATCATGCGGCTTGCGGCAAAGCTGCCGCACTCGAAGATCACCGCGCTACGGCTCGCGGTCGCAAATATCCACCGCCCGGGCGCGCTGACGACGTCGGTCGTGCTCTCGCTTGGCCTCGGTCTCGCGGTGCTGGTGATCGTGGTGCAGATCGACGGCAATCTGCGACGGCAATTCCAGGACGCCTTGCCGGAACGTTCGCCGGCTTTCTTTTTCGTCGACATTCAGAACGCCGATGCCGCCCGCTTTGACGACTTCATCCGCAAGGCCGTGCCGGATGCCACACTCGGACGCGAACCGATGCTGCGCGGACGCATCGTCGCGGCCAACGGCGTCAAGGCCGAGGAATTGAAGGCGTCCCCACAGGCCGCCTGGGCGCTGCAGAGCGATCGCGGCATTACCTATGCGGCCGACATCCCGAACGGCTCGCGGGTGATCGAAGGCGAGTGGTGGCCGGCCGATTATCAGGGCCCGCCGCTGCTTTCGATGGAAAAGCGGATTGCGGACGGGCTCGGCCTGAAGATCGGGGATACGCTCACCGTCAACGTGCTCGGCCGCAACATCACCGCCAGGATCGCCAATCTGCGGATGGTCGACTGGCAGAGCCTCGGCATCAACTTCGTGCTGGTCTATTCGCCGAACGCGTTTCGCGGCGCGCCGCACACCCATATCGCCACCCTGACGTTCCCGGGCGACACCACGGCGCAGCAGGACGCCGGGATCCTGCGCGAGATGGCGACGGCGTTTCCGGCGGTGACCACGGTGCGGGTCAAGGATGCGATCCAGGCGGTGGGATCGGTTGTTTCAAATCTTGTGCTGGCGATCCGGGGCGCCAGCGTGATCACCCTGATCTCGGCGGCGCTGGTGCTGGCGGGCGCGCTGGCGGCGAGCCACCACAACCGGGTTTACGACGCCATCATCCTGAAAACGCTGGGCGCCACCCGCGGCCGGCTGATTGCAGCCTATGCCCTGGAATATACCCTGCTGGGGCTGGCGACCGGGCTGTTCGGCGTCCTGGCCGGGTCGGTGGCGGCCTGGCTGGTGGTCACCCGGATCATGAATCTGTCGTTTGTCTGGCTGCCGGGCCCGGCGCTGGCGGCCGCGGCCGGCGCGCTGGCGGTCACGGTGGTATTCGGGCTGGCCGGCACCTTCAGCGCGCTTGGGCAGAAGCCCGCCTCGGTATTGCGAAACCTGTAGATTTGCGACATCTAGCCGCGTCGGTTGGTCTGATCTGCGACGTTCGCGACAGAGTATTTTTACCGCAATCCCCTGTATCATCAGGAAAGCTTCGCCATATGAGCGACTGACGTCGCGCGATAGGGCGATGAATTTTGGGGCGACAACTCAGGGAGTTCGATGATGTCGGACTTTGATCGAAACGCGGCCACCTATGACAGGGCCGCCGGGCGCGCAACAACCGCGGTCATTGACCAAGGTCTGCGCTCCTACATGCTGCACGTCTACAACTACATGGTGCTCGGCCTGGCCATCACCGGCTTTGCCGCGCTCGGCATTTACATGCTGTCGGTTACCGGCGACGCCGCCGCGGCCGCCAAGGTGATGCGCAACGGCGCGGAGCTTCCGGCTGCCATCCGTGGCGGCCTGTTCCTGACGCCGATCGGCTACACCATCTTCGTGAGTCCGCTGAAGTGGGTCATCATGCTGTCGCCGCTGGCGCTGGTATTTGCGCTCAGCTTCGGCATGGAGCGGATGCGACCGGCCACGGCGCAGATGCTGTTCTGGGTGTTCGCGGCGCTGATGGGCATCTCGCTCGGCTCGATCTTCATGGTCTACACGCAGACCTCGATCACCCGGGTGTTCTTCATCACCGCGGCAACCTTCGGCGCACTCAGCCTGTGGGGCTACACCACGCAGCGGGACAGTTCCGGCTGGGGCTCGTTCCTGTTCATGGGCCTGATTGGCGTGATCCTCGCCTCGCTGGTGAACCTGATCTGGCCGAACGGCATGCTGCAGTTCGTGATTTCGGTCGTCGGCGTCCTGGTGTTCGCAGGCCTCACCGCCTACGACACCCAGCGCCTGAAGAACGAGTATGTCTACGGGCAGATGGAAGGCGAGGCACGGGAGCGGTCGGCCATCATGGGCGCGCTGTCGCTGTACCTCAACTTCATCAATCTCTTCACGCTGCTGCTGCAACTGCTCGGACAGCGCGAGGAATAGCGGCCCGTCGGCTGCGCCGACCGATACAACGTTACAAAGAGTTAAGGGGCCCGGACGATTCCGGGCCCTTTTTCGTTGCAGCGGCCAGGCGCCGCTGGAAACCGGGGCCAAGGTTCCCTATGTTCGCGGCGAGTGTGGCCGCCCGCCGGGTGGCCTGCCGGCCCGGCGGTCTCCGGGCTTTTGAAAGGGTTTTCCCATGTCCGATTTCGATCGGAATGCCGCCGCCGCCCGCGGTGGCTATGCGGACCGCGCGGTCGCCTACGATGCCGGCCTGCGCGCGCACATGATCCGCGTCTACAATTACATGGCCTCGGCAGTCGCACTGACCGGTGTCGTGGCCTACCTCACCTTCCAGATGGTCGGCGGCAATTCCATCTCCGTGGTTGGCGGCAAGATCAGCGGGCTCACCCCGCTCGGTCAGTTCCTGTTCGGCGGCCCGTTCATGTGGGTGCTGATGCTGGCGCCGCTGGCGATGGTGCTGGTGCTTAGCTTCGGGATCCAGCGGCTGTCGGCAGGCACCGCGGCGCTGCTGTTCTATGTCTATGCCGGCATCCTCGGCGTGTCGCTGGCGACGATCTTCATCGTCTACACCGCGAACTCGATCGCCAACGTGTTTTTCATCTCGGCGGCGGCATTCGGTGCGCTCAGCCTGTACGGCTACACGACCAAGCGCGACCTCTCGCCGATCGGCTCGTTCCTGATCATGGGCCTGTTCGGGGTGATCATCGCCTCGCTGGTCAATATCTGGCTGAAGTCGGACGCGATGTCCTTCATCATCTCGATCGTCGGCGTGCTGGTGTTCGCCGGGCTGACCGCCTGGGACACCCAGAAGATCAAGGAGATGTACTCAGCCTCCGACGACGCGCAATCGGCCGGCCGCAAGGCCGTGATGGGCGCGCTGTCGCTCTATCTGGACTTCATCAACCTGTTCCTGATGCTGTTGCGCCTGTTCGGCGGCCGCCGCTAAGGCGGACAGCACAAACCGAAACGCAAAACGCCCCGGCTCCTGCCGGGGCGTTTTCGTTTTTGCTATGCTGACCTGAACCCGGTTCGACCTCCGCCGCCGCAACCATGTCGCCGATCATAATCCGACCGGTTCAACCGGACGATATCCAGGGCATCACCGCGATCTATGCGCATGCCGTCACGCATGGCACCGCGTCATTCGAGACCGAGCCGCCGAGCGAGTCCGAGATGGACCATCGCCGCAGGACGCTGGAAAACGGCGGCTTTCCGTATGTCGTCGCGGACATTGCCGGCCGGATCGCCGGCTATGCCTATGCCGGGCCCTACCGGACGCGGGTCGCCTATCGCTACACGGTCGAGGACAGCGTCTATATCCATCCGGCTGCACAGCGGAAGGGGATCGGGCGCATGCTGCTGACCGAGTTGCTGACCCGGGCCGAGGCGCGGGGTTTTCGTCAGATGATCGCGGTGATCGGCGATTCGGCGCAGCTTTCGTCGATCGCGCTGCACCGTTCTCTCGGCTTCACAGCCGTCGGCACCTTCACCGATATCGGCTTCAAGCACGGCCGCTGGCTGGACTCGGTTCTGATGCAGCGCGCGCTGGGAGACGGTGCCAGTACGCCTCCCGTCACCCCGCAACCAGACTGAGTTTCTTGTCGAACACCCGCAGGACGCGGTCGAGTTCGTGTCCGCGCCGCATGATCAGCCCGGTGGCCGAGATCACGCTGAAGGCGCCTTGCCGGCGCGACAGCTTCGGGTTTTTCTCGATACGATAGATCGGAACTTCGGACGAGCGCCGGAACACCGAGAACACCGCGCGGTCCTTCATGAAATCGATGGCGTAATCGCGCCACTCACCGTCCGCGACCATGCGCCCGTACACCTGCAGGATCCGGTCGAGTTCGCGGCGGTCGAACCTGACCTCTGCGGGAGCCGATGCCGTGGCGCCGGGCACGCCCCCCGATCGCGCGCTGGGTTCGGTATCGCCCGTCAGACTCATGGGCGCCTCCTTTCCTTCTGTGACAGGATGATGATTGCCGCTGGCGCGCGTGACCGCAAGACCCGCATCCGGAAGCCGGCGCGTGTCAGCGAATAAATTTGCGCAAGCCTTTCAATCGATGCGCTGAGAAGCCGCAGTCACGGCTTCGTGCAGGGAACCACAATAAGGCCCAAATTCGGTCCAGCGCCCGCCCCTAAGGATAGCGATCTTGGATACTCAAGACCCGATCCGGAAAGAGCTCCGGATCCTCAGCCCCCCAGCCCCCCGGGGTTCCAACGGATCGGGTCGTTTGTATCGCGTACGTTTTGAGTACCGCGTACGGTTCAATCCCCAACGCTTCAAGGCCGGCTTCGCGCCGGCCTTTTTTTCGCGCTGCCTGCTGACGGATCGTTATTGCAGAGACGCCGTGGTCGCGCCGTGGACTCCACCCGGCGCATCGGGCTTGCCGGCCTGCACCAGGATCGCGACCGCATCGAATTTGCCCTTCGCGAGGATCTCGGACACGGACTTGGACAGGACGAGTTCTTCGCCCTTCCAGTCGCCGAGCTTGATCCAGCCACGGACAACATTGGTATAGGTCACGCTCTGCCCGCGGTTCTCACCGCGCCCGATATGCACGGCAACTGTCTTGGCCAGCGGACATAACCAGACTTCGCCGGACTGCCCGGGCTGACTTGCCGCCGGGATCGATACCTGAAGCTTGCCATCGGCAACGGTCGCCTTCACCGGCAGTTGCTGACGCTGTGGATTGGTGCGTGCCTGCTTGATGGCGCGCTCAATGGCACCCTTGTCGCTGCCAAGCACATGCGTGGTGCCGTTGATCACGACCTGCGGCGTATAGATCGCACGGTCGCCGCGTACGCCCGCATAACCGCGTTGCCGCTTGACGTGTCCCGGCAGCGCCAGCGTGTCCTTCCAGCCGAGATAGTCCCAATAATCCACGGACAGACTCATCGGCAGGATCGACGGATCCTGGGAGAGCTCGCTGAGCAACTTGTCGGCGGCGGGGCAGGAGGAGCATCCCTGGCTCGTAAACAGCTCGACCACGACCTTCGAGTCACCTGCGGCGACCGGCGTACCGGTCATCCAGGCCGCGCAAACGGCAACGACGACAGCAAGGGAATTGCGCTGGATCATGCTGACTTTCTGGTTTCTTGGCCGGCTTGTTCTTGGCCGCACGTGCCCCGCACTGGCAATTTGATGATGCGCCCACTTAACCGGCTGGGGCGCCATCCGCCACTCAATTTGGAGTGACATCGTTAAGGAGAAAATCCGTTGCCGGAACAGTGAATAGAGCGGTCCGGCGCCCGATGGCGCCGGACCTTGCCCGTCAGGCCGCGAGCTGCCGCAGCACGTATTGCAGAATGCCGCCGTTTTTGAAGTATTCGAGCTCGTCCAGCGTGTCGATGCGGCAAATCAGCGGCACGGTTTTCACACTGCCGTCAGCCATCTTAATTTCTGCGGTCACCTTCTGGCGCGGCCGCAAATCTTCAAGCCCGCGGATCGTGACGGTCTCGCTGCCCTTCAGTCCAAGCGTCTGCCATGACGTCCCCTCTTCGAACACGAGTGGGAGAACGCCCATGCCAACCAGATTGGACCGATGGATGCGCTCGAAGGACTGCGTGATCACCGCCCGGATGCCGAGCAGAACGGTGCCCTTCGCCGCCCAGTCACGCGAGGAACCGGTGCCATATTCCTTGCCGGCGAAGACAACGAGCGGGACCTTCTCCTGCTTGTAGCGCATGGCGGCGTCGTAGATCGGCATCTGCTCGCCGTCGGGATAATGAATCGTCACGCCGCCTTCGACACCCGGCACCATCTGGTTCTTGATGCGGATATTGGCGAAGGTGCCGCGCATCATCACCTCGTGATTGCCGCGGCGCGTGCCGTACTGGTTGAAGTCGATCGGCTTCACGTTGTGATCGATTAGGTACTTGCCGGCGGGCGAGGCCTGCTTGATCGAACCGGCCGGAGAAATGTGGTCGGTCGTGATCGAGTCGAGGAAGAGCCCGAGAATATGCGCGTTCATCACATCGGTGAGCGGCGTCGGACGCGGCTGCAGTCCAACGAAATAAGGCGGGTTCTGCACATAGGTGGAGTTGTTGTCCCACGCATAGGTCAGGCCGCCTGGCACGTCGATCTTGCGCCAGTTGGCGTCGCCCTTGAACACGTTGGCGTATTTCTTCGCGAACACTTTCTTGGTGACGTTCTTGCGGATGAAAGTGTCGATCTCCTTGGTGGTCGGCCAGATGTCCTTGAGCATGACCTTCTTGCCGGCCTTGTCGAAGCCGATCGGTTCCTTGGCAAGATCCTTCTGCATCGAGCCGGCGATCGCATAGGCGACGACCAGCGGCGGTGACGCGAGATAATTGGCGCGCACATCCGCGTTCACGCGGCCTTCGAAATTACGGTTGCCGGACAGCACAGCCGCCGCAACCAGATCGTTGTCGTTGATGGCTTTCGAAATCTCCTCCGGCAGCGGGCCTGAATTGCCGATGCAGGTGGTGCAGCCATAGCCGACGAGATTGAAGCCGAGCTTGTCGAGGTCCTTCTGCAGTCCCGAGCTTGCGAGATATTCGCCGACGACCTGGGAGCCAGGCGCGAGCGAGGTCTTCACCCAGGGCTTCGACGTCAGACCCTTGGCCGCCGCCTTCCGGGCCAAAAGACCCGCGCCGATCATCACGCTCGGGTTGGACGTGTTGGTGCAGGACGTGATCGCGGCGATCACCACATCGCCGTTGCCGAGATCGTGCTCGCGGCCGTTCACCGGCACGCGGGTCGCGAGATCGCCGGCCTTCTTGAATTCCTTGTCCATCGCCGCCGCGAACTCGGTCTGCACGGCTTTCAGCGGCACGCGATCCTGCGGGCGCTTCGGTCCGGCGAGCGAGGGCTCGACCTTGCCGAGATCGAGTTTCAGCACGTCTGTGAAGGCCGGGTCCTTGGTCTCGGGCGTGAGATACATCCCCTGCGCCTTGGAATAAGCGGCGACCAGCTTGACCCGCTCTTCGTTGCGGTTGGTATCGCGCAGATACTTCACGGTCTGTCCGTCGACCGGGAAGAAGCCGCAGGTCGCACCATATTCCGGCGCCATGTTGCCGATGGTGGCGCGATCCGCGATCGACAAATCGAGAACGCCGGGGCCGAAGAATTCCACGAACTTTCCGACCACGCCGCGCTTGCGCAGCATCTCAACCACGGTCAGCACGAGGTCGGTGGCGGTCACGCCTTCCTTCAGCTTGCCGGTCAGCTTGAAGCCGACCACTTCCGGCAGCAGCATCGACAGCGGCTGACCCAGCATCGCGGCTTCCGCCTCGATGCCGCCGACGCCCCAGCCCAGTACCGCCATGCCGTTGACCATGGTGGTGTGCGAGTCGGTACCGACCAGCGTGTCGGGATAGGCGATTTCGG
>CAZXJZ010000125.1:0-14237 GCA_964641065.1 uncultured Hyphomicrobiales bacterium
CTTGAAGCCGACATTGCCGGGATTGATGCGATACTTGTCGAGCGCCTCGGCGCAGGCCGGGTGGTCGGCCAAGAGCTTGTGGCCGATGTAATGGAAGTCGCCGATCAGCGGCACCCGCACATTCATCTTGGCAAGGCGGTCGCGGATATGCGGGACGGCTGCGGCGGCTTCGTCGCGATCGACGGTGATGCGCACGAGTTCGGAGCCGGCACGGGCGAGGGCGGCAACCTGCCGCGTGGTCTGTTCGACGTCGGCGGTGTCGGTGTTGGTCATCGACTGCACGACGATCGGCGCGCCGCCACCGACGGTTACGCCGCCGACATCGACGGCAACCGAGGAGTGGCGCGGTGCGGGGCCGCCGAGAACGTCCGGGGTGGTAATCTGATCCATAACCCTAATCTAGCATCTCGATGTGAAAACGGGAGGTCGATCTGCCCGCTGTTTCCGGCCGGAACCGGGAGGTATAGGCGCTCCGGCCGCTAAAGAAAGCCTCAACGCGGCCGATTCACCAGGATCAGCCCGCCGATCACCAGCGCCACGGCGCCCGCGAAAGGCGGCGTGATCGGGTCGCCCATGACCAGATAACCCGCGAATACCCCGAATAATGGCGTCAGAAATGTGAAGGCCGAAAGACGGCTGGCCGAGTATTTTGACACCATTGTGAACCAGATCAGAAACGTCAGGGAGACCACCCAAACGGTCTGGTAGACCAGCGAGGTTAGGGCGAGGGCGCCTGGCATGCTGGTGATGGTCTCGCCCAGCAGCCACGCCGCCACGGCCAGCATCGGCGCCGAGATCACCAGTTGATATTGCAGCGTCTTTTCGGGTGCGGCGCGCGAAAGCGAGGTCGATTTCACCACCAGCGTGGTGAGGCCCCAGGCAATGCCGCCGGCCAGCGCCAGCAGGTCGCCCAGGAACTGGTTCGCGTTGGCGGACGGCGTCGGCACCCCGAAAGCCAGCACCAGGCCGGAAAACGACATCAGCAGGCCGGCCCATTGGGTCCAGCGGAAGCGGTCGCTCGGCACGAGAAAATGCGCGCCGAGCACCACCACGAAGGGCGCGACGTAGATGAACAGGGTGGCGCGGCTCGCTGTCGTGTAGAGCAGGGAGGGATAGATGAAGATGAATTCCAGCCCGAACAGGAAGCCGGCCAGCAGGCCGGCCTTCATCGTCTCGCCGCCCAGGTCGAGCGAGATGCCGCGCGTGCGCGCATAGATCCAGATGATCAGCGCCGCGCCGGCCGAGCGGATCGCCGCCTGCGTAAGCGGCGGGATGTCCGGCAGTGCGAGCTTCACTGCCACCTGATTGAAGCCCCAGCACAGACACAGGAACACCACGACCGCGGCGGCACCGAGTTCGAGCGGGCGTGTCGCCGCCGTATGCGGCGCCTGCGTGGTGGTGGTCATGGTCGGGTTCCCGGCGGGGAATGATCAGCGACTTTCGTACCGGTTATGTGTCGGCGCCGGAAGCGGGCATGTGCATGGCGGGCATGTGCGGTGTTTCCCCCTCCCCGTTCTGACGGGGAGAAGGACACTCACTGCAACATTCAATTTACCGGCAATGCGCGCAAATGCCGGTGATCTCGATCACCGGCGCTTTCGGCGTAAAGCCAGCGGCGCGGGTTGCGGCCTTCAGCGAGTCCGCCACCGCCTGCGACGGGGCTTCGCCGACTTCGCCGCAGCGCTCGCAGATCAGGAACACCACGAGGTCATCGGCGTCGTGGCGATGCACGCAGGCGATATAGGCATTGCGGCTTTCGATCCGGTGAGCGAGCCCGTTCTCGATCAGGAAATCGAGCGCGCGATACACCGTGATTGGTGCGTGCCGCGTGCCATGCTTTTTCGCCGCCCGGTCGATGATCTCGTAGGCGCCGAGCGGCTTGTGGTTTTCCAGCAGCGCCTCGAGCACCTGCCGGCGTGTCGGCGTGAGCTTCTGCGCGCGCTGATCGCACAGCGTTTCCGCATAGCGAAGCGCGTCGACGCTGCAGCGATTGTGGTCGTGATCCGGCGCGGGGAAGATCGGGCTGCTCATGCTTCTCTCATATAGGCCCCGTTTCGAACCGCAAGACGGCGAGATGTGGCGAAATCCTGTTGTGCAATGCACAATAAAGATTATTGCAACGCAACAATTCCGGCTTAGCTTCGTTCACGCGGGGTGGCACCATTCTGGGAAGCTGAATGCTGAAAGACATGTCCGCTGGCGTTAACCGTATTCTGATCGGGTTCCGGCCCCGTCCGGGCGTCAAACGGGTCAATCTGGCGCTGCAGGGCGGCGGCGCGCATGGCGCCTTCACTTGGGGCGTGCTCGACCATCTGCTGGAGGACGGCCGGCTTACGTTTTCCGGCGTGTCGGGCGCATCGGCCGGTGCCATCAATGCGGTGATGCTGGCCGACGGGCTCGCGCGCGGCGGTCCCGACGAGGCGCGCAAGCGGCTGGCGGAATTCTGGCGCAGCGCCAGCCTCGGCGGCGATCTTCCCGGACCGCAGCGCGCCGCGCTCGACCGTCTGCTGGCGTTGTTCCCCGCTGGCGGCTCGCCGGTGCAGATGTTCGTCGATGCGATGTCGCGGCTGATGAGCCCATATGATTTCAACCCGCTCAACATCAATCCGCTGAAGGGTCTGATCGAGCGCTTCGTCGACTTCGAAGCGATCCGCAATCATGCGCCGATGGAATTGTTCGTCTCGGCCACCAATGTGCATAGCGGCCGGCTGCGCGTATTCCGGCGCGAGGATATCACCGCCGATGTGGTGATGGCGTCGGCGGCCTTGCCGCATGTGTTCCGTGCCGTGGAGATCGACGGCGAGCCTTACTGGGATGGCGGCTTCACCGGCAATCCGGCGATCCTGCCGCTGGTCGCATGCAATGCGGACGACGTGCTGCTGGTGCAAATCGCGCCGCTACGACGCGACGACACGCCGACATCGGCGCGCGATATTCTCAACCGCGTCAACGAGATTTCGTTTTCCTCATCGCTGGCGGCGGAATTGCGCGCGCTGGAATTCGTCGGACGCGGCGCACGCGGCAACGCGCCCGGCATCAATGTGCACCGCATCCTGCTCGATGGTCTCGACAAGCGGCTGAACGGGTCGCGCCTCAAGACCGATTTCGACTTCTTCAAGCTGCTGCATCGCGCCGGGCGCAGAGCCGCGCGGCGCTTCCTCGACCGCCATTTCGCCGATATCGGGCACCGGTCGACGCTGGATCTGGTGAAGGAGACGGCGGCCTGACAAATCCGCAGCGTGACGGATCGAAGGCAGACGAATACATTCGCCGGATGCCTGTCCCCACACCGCTCATCACCCACGACATCGGCGCCGCGCAACTCGACCTCGTGATCGCCGATATAACGACGCTCGACGTGGATGCCATCGTCAACGCGGCGAATGCGCAGCTTCTTCCGGGTGGCGGCGTGTGCGGCGCGATCTTCCGTGCAGCCGGTCCGGAGCTCGACAGGGAATGCCAAAGTCTCGGCGGCTGCGACACCGGCGACGCAAAAATAACCCAAGGCTACATGCTTCCGGCGCGGCATGTGATTCACGCCGTGGGGCCGGTCTGGGACGGTGGCGAACACAACGAGGATGCGTTGCTTGCGTCCTGCTATCGCCGCTCGCTGGAGATTGCCGCAGAACACCGGCTCAACAGCATTGCCTTTCCGGCGATCTCGACTGGTATCTACGGCTTTCCGCCCGAACGCGCCGCGCGCATTGCCGTCGGAACGGTGGTGTCGGAACTGTCGGCCAAATCCCGTGGCATCACCCGCGTGGTGCTGTGCTGCTTCGACGCGAGATCGGCGCAATGCCATGTCGAGGCGCTGGCGGAGATGGGGCTGGGATAAATCAAGCCTTCATCAGACGCTCCGCCACCGCGACGCAGCCGATCAGTCCCGGCTCTTTGCAGGTGATCAGCGCCGAGGGAATCGCCTTCAGCATCGGTTCATACGGCGGGTGCCGTTCGAACGCCGCGCGGAACAGCCGCGCATCGAACAGCGGGCCGAGCCCGGTGGCGACGCCGCCACCGATATACACGCCGCCGGTCGCGCGGAACGCGAGCGCCATGTCGCCGGCGAAGCGGCCGAGCAGGCGAACGAACATCGCCACGGTCGCGCGCGCCTCGCGATCGCCCGCGCGCGCCTGGCGCACGATCATTTCCGGTTTCACCTTCAGCGTGCCGGGATGCATCGCCTCATGCAGCGCCGCAAGACCTGTGCCCGACAGCACGCATTCCGCGGAGAGCGGCGTGCGTGTCTCAGCCAGCCGATGGAATATGGCTTCCTCATCGGCATAGGCCGGACCGAATGAGATGTGGCCGGCCTCGCTGGCGATCGCATGCAGCCCATCGCGGGTTGGCACCAGCGCCGCCACGCCAAGTCCCGTGCCGGGGCCGACCACGACCTTCACGCCGTCGGGGAAGGCGCAATCCTCGCCGATCGGCTGCAGATCGCCCCGCTGCAGGTGCGGCAGCGCCCAGGCCAGCGCCTCGAAATCGTTGACCGCATGGATCGACGAAATCCCCAAACGCGCCGACAGGTCCGGCAGCCGCACACACCAGTTTCGATTGGTGAGCGCGATCTCCTCGCCATCGACCGGCGCGGCGAAGGCCAGCACTGCCATACGCGGCCGCTGGTTGGCGCCATCGAGCAGCCGCGCCAGCACGCCCTCCGGTCCCTCGACGCTGTCATTGGCGATGGTGACGATCCGCTCCGGCCGGCCGCCCTGCGACGCCAGCGCCGCACGGCTGGTGGTGCCGCCGATATCGGCGATCAGGAAGTCAGCCATGTCGCGCGCGGCATGGCGTCATGCCTTCTCCTCCGCCGCGAACACCTCGCGCGCGATCCGGAACGAATCCACCGCGCAGGGCACGCCGGCATAGATCGCAACCTGCAGGAACACTTCCATGATCTCGTTCTTGGTGACGCCGTTGGTCAGCGCGCCCTTGATATGCGCCTTCAGTTCGTGCGGCCGGTTCAGGATCGAGATCATCGCGAGGTTCAGCATCGAGCGCTGCTTCAGCGGCAACCCTTCGCGGCCCCACACATAACCCCAGCAATATTCGGTGACCAGTTCCTGCAGCGGCCGGTTGAAGTCGTCGGCGTTCTTCAGCGCTGCATCGACATAGGCATCGCCCAGCACCTTGCGCCGGATCGACAGGCCCTTGTCGTACATGTCCTGGTTCATGGTCGTTTCCCTTCGTTGGTGTTCGCTGAAAAATCTTTGCGGATCTTGTCGTTGTGCTGGCCGAGCGCCGGCACGGCGCCATAGCGCCGCTGCGCGTCGACGATCGGCGCCGGCGCCGGCATGGCCGCCGGTCCGCTCGGCGTGTCGACGTCGATCCGGCGCAGATGCGGATGCGACGACAACAACGCGCAATCGTTGACGCGTGCGAATGCGATATCGGCTTTCTCCAGCATCGTCATCAATTCCGCCACGTCATGAGACGCGAAGGCCGCGGCGACCGCAGCGTCGGTTCCGCTGCGATGGGTCACGCGCTGGATGCTGGTGGCGAATTTCGGATCGCTGCCGAGCGCGGCGTTGCCCAGCACCTTGTCGGCCAGCACGCGCCATTCGCGATCGTTCTGGATCGAGATCAGAATGTCGGCGCCATCGCGGCTCTTGAACACGCCGTAGGGCGCGATCGCCGCGTGGGCGAGGCCGATGCGCTTGAACGGATGACCGCCTTCGTGCGACAGCAGCGGCACCGTCATCCATTCCGCCATCGCGTCGAACAGCGAAACCGAAATCGCAGCGCCTTCGCCGGTGCGATCGCGCGCAATCAGCGCTTCGAGAATCGCCTGATAGGCATTCATGCCGGCGCCGATATCGGCGACGGAAAAACCGACCCGGGCCGGTGCCTCTGGACCTCCGGTGATCGAGGCCAGGCCGGACTCCGCCTGCACCAGCAAATCGTACGCCTTGCGCGTCCGGTAGGGACCGCTCTCGCCATAGCCCGAGATCGAGCAGCAGATCAGCCGCGGATGTTTCTTGCGCAGTTCTGCGATCGGAAAGCCGAGTTTGGCAATCGCGCCGGGTTTCAGGTTCTGCACGAATACATCCGCCTTCGCCAGCATCGCGGCGAACAGCGTCTTGTCCTCGGCGCGGCCGAGATCGAGCACCACCGATTCCTTGCCGCGGTTGAGCCAGACGAAATTGGCGCTCTCGCCATGCACATAGCCGTCATAGCCGCGCGCGAAATCGCCCTCCGGCCGCTCGATCTTGATCACGCGCGCGCCGGCATCCGCAAGCCGGCAGGTTGCCTGCGGCGCTGCCACAGCCTGTTCGAGCGAGACCACGAGGAGGCCGGAGAGGGGCAAGGTCATGGAACGCTCTCTCCGTTCTTCCCCGCGAAAGCGGGGACCCAGAGCCACGAACACTGGATTCCCGCTTTCGCGGGAATGAACGGAGTATGCATCTCCTGCTGCCCGAATAACGCGGAGCTAAAACTTGTTCTTCCGCGCGCGGACCTCGGTGAACACCTCGACGGCCGGCTTGCCGCTCAGGCCGACCGCGTCCGCAACCGACGGCATGTCCGCGCGCAGGAATACGTTCGCCGCCTTCTCGGCGCCGAGCGTCTGCGGCAGCGTCGGCTTGTCCGCCGCCCGCAATTCCTCGACTTCGGCCGCGCGCTTCTGCAGCGCCGGATTGTCCGGCTCGATGGTCAGTGCGAACTTGATGTTTGCCTGCGTGTATTCGTGTCCGCAATAGAAGCTGATGTCGTCCGGCAGCGCGCGGATCTTCAACAGCGAGTCCCACATCTGCGCGGGTGTGCCCTCGATCACCCGGCCGCAGCCGATCGAGAACAGCGTGTCACCGAAAAATCCGATTTTCTCCTTGTCGAAGACGAGCGAGATATGGCCGGCGGTATGGCCGGGCGTATCGATCACCCGCGCCTCCAGCGAGCCGACCTTCACGCTGTCGCCCTCGCCATAGGTCGCGTCGGTATCCGGAATCTTCGACGCCTCGTTCTTCGGCGACGTCACCCGGCATTTATGCCTGGCCTTCAGTTCCGGGATGCCCTGGGTGTGGTCGGCATGATGATGCGTCACCAGAATGTCGGTCAGGGTCCAGCCGGTGTCCTTCAATGCCTGTTCCACCGCGGCCGCCTCCGGCGCGTCGATCGCGGCCGTGGCGCCGGTCTCGGGATCGTGGATCAGAACGCCGAAATTGTCTGAAAGACAGGGGAATTGGTGGATTTTCGCCGGCATGTCGGTTCCGTCTTGTGGGAGTGATCGTCAACGCTAACACGGCGGCACGGGTTCGAGAATGCGGGCCGCCACCTGTGGATGCGGGGCCCGGCCCCGCGTTTCATGCTAGCATGATCGCATGTTCATCGACGTCGTGGACCTGCGGAATTTCTACGCCCAGCCGCTCGGCACTGTGGCCCGGCGCCATGTCGGACAGGCCATCCGCGCGCACTGGAACGACGTTCGCGGCGAGCGCCTTGCGGGCGTCGGCTACACCACGCCGTATCTCGGCATTTTCCGCGAAGATGCGGAGCGCTGTTTGGCATTCATGCCGGCCTCGCAGGGCGTGGTGAAATGGCCGTCGAACCGGCCCGGCCTCGCGGCGCTGGTCGACGAGACCGAATTGCCGCTGACCGATTCCGCGGTCGATCGCGTGCTGCTCGTGCATGCGCTCGAAATGGCGGACGATCCGGTGCGGCTGTTGCGCGAAGTGTGGCGGGTGCTATCCGCGAATGGGCGGCTGCTCGCGGTTGTGCCAAATCGCCGCGGTCTATGGGCGCGGATGGACACGACGCCCTTCGGGCACGGCCGGCCCTATTCGCGCTCGCAGATCACCCGCATCCTGCGCGAGACCATGTTCACGCCGAAAGGCTGGGGCGAGGCGCTGTTCGTGCCGCCGGTTCAGCGCGCCTGGTTCCTGCGGTCGGCCGGTATGTGGGAGCGTCTGGGGCCGACGCTGCTGTCGCCGTTTCCCGGCGTGCATATCGTGGAAGCGACCAAGCAGGCCTATCGGGCGATTCCGGTGCGACGCGAAAAGCGTGTGCTGGTGCCACGGCTCGAACCGGCGCTGGCGCCGTCGACGGGCGGGGCCGCGCGCGATTCAGTTCTCCCCGCGAGCGAGGAGAACTGAAAACGCGAAGCCTTATTCTCCGGCCGGCGGCTGGGTCTGCGCCTCGTCGCCGCCTTCGCCAACGCCCTCGGGTCGCGGTCCACGCGGACCGCGGCGGCGACGGCGATGCAACGGGAAGCGATCGCCCTGGGCCTCATGGCCGCCATTGGGCTGGTCGCCGGCGGCGGCAGGCGCCGCGCCGGTAATGAAGGACGGCAGGCGATCGACAGTCTCGTCCTGATTGCCGTTGGCCTGCGGCGGCTGACGGCTCTCATGCTGACGCGTGTCGTTCTGCCGGTTGTCGTGACGGTCCTGACGGTTGTCGCGATTGCGATCCTGCCGCGGCTGATAATCCCCGCGCGGCTGATGATCGCGCTGCTCGCGCGGCTGGTATGGCTGCGCATCGCGCGGCTGCTGCTGTTGCTGATACGGCTGCTCGCGCGGCGAATAGGGCTCGGCGCTGCCGTAATTCGGCTGCGAGTCGTCGTCGTCGTAGCTCTCGTCGTTGCTGCGCTGCTCGCCGCCTTCGCGTTGCTGGAACGGCTGGCTCTGACGGAATTGCTCCTGCGCCGCCGCGATCAGACGAAAATAATGCTCGGCGTGCTGATAGTAGTTTTCGGCGGCCACCGGATCGCCGGACGCGGTCGCGTCGCGCGCCAGCTGGATGTATTTCTCGGCCACGTGATTCGCGGTGCCGCGGATCTTCACGTCAGGCCCGTTCGATTCGTAAACCCGGGTCAGCGGGTTGTGGCTTTTGCCACCGCCGCCGCGATTGTTACGACCCCGCATCCGATGCTTGTTGTTCTGACCGTTTCTCATGGCTCGCCTGTTTGCCAACTCCTGATGCGCGGCCTGCGGCCGCGTTGCGGATCACTCGAACCTCAATTCATCGTGTCGCAACGACCCAGCTTCCGCTCGCATGTGCGGCGGACCGCGTCTCCTTGGATCGCTATCGCTCCGACAGTTCTCAACCCCCGGCGCGACAAACGCGCGCCACCTTGAGCCGATGTGGATCGGGTCGCCGATGATCCTAATCGTCATCGGCCCGATGCTGCCGGAGCTGCACCCGATCAAATCGGCAAAATCGTCTTTTGTTCGGCCTTATTTCGTCGTTCGACCCGTTGCGTCGATCAATGCCCGTTTCGGCTACATGCCCGTTTCGGCTACGCCCGTGATGCTGATTTGCCGCCGCCTTCGCGGGAGCCGGTTCGGGGAAGCCCTCTTCCCTCGGGAACCACGCCCGGGCCTCAATTGGCGGCCCTGCGTCAGGGCCGATATCTGCAGCGGAAGCTAGTCTGTCCGATCCGATAATCCAAGCGTTATTTTTGCGGGACGGGATGCGGTCAGGGTATGGCAAATGGACCGGTTTTCAACCGCTTAGGGGGTCCGGCGGCGGAAACTGAGAGCCCGCTCGCGGCCCGACAGGTCGCGGTGGATCGCGCGCTGTTCCAGGCCGCCCCTGGTCAGGATGGCGGCCACGTCGTCGCTCTGACCCGCCCCGATCTCGACAATCAGGACGCCGTCATCGTGCAGCAGGTGGGGCGCCTCCCGCGCAATCGCGCGATAGGCGTCGAGCCCGTCGACGCCGCCATCCAGCGCGCGGAGCGGATCGTGGTCGCGGACCTCGGTCGCCAGCGCCCCGATCTCGGCCGTCGGGATATAGGGCGGATTCGACACCACGAGATCGAACGTCTCGTTCAGCGCGGTGCCGAAATCGGCGAGCACGAAGCCGGTGCGCGATTGCAGCCCGAGCGCCGAGGCATTCGCATGCGCGGTCTCCAGCGCCTGCGGTTCGATATCGGTGCCGAGCCCGGTCGCGTGCGCGTATTCATGCAGCAGCGCGAACAGGATCGCGCCCGATCCGGTGCCCAGATCGGCAATGCGCAACGGTTCGCGCTTGCGGCTTTCGCCGAGCGCGGCGAGCGCCGCTTCGATCACGGTCTCGGTATCCGGACGCGGCACCAGCGTTGCCGGCGACAGTTTGAGCGGCAGCCCCCAGAATTCCTTCACGCCGAGAATGCGCGCCACGGGTTCGCCGCGCATCCGCCGCGTGGCAAGCTGTGCGATCGTCGCGCGCTCGGCGGCGGTCAGTTCGCGGCCGGCTTGCGAGGCGAGGGCGGTGTGATCGAGCGACAGCGCGTGTCCGACCAGCAGCCGCGCGTCGAGCGCCGGCGTATCGATGCCGGCCGCCTCGAAACGCGCCGCCACCAGCCGGCGCGCGCTTGCGATATCCGCGGCGGCCGCGAGATCGATCAGGCTCATGCCGCGTCGTTCTGCGCCGCCAGCAGGGCGGCCTGGTTTTCCGCCACCAGCGCGTCGATGATTTCGCCCAGCGCTTCGCCTTCGACGATCTCGGGAAGCTTGTAGAGCGTGAGATTGATGCGGTGGTCGGTGACGCGGCCTTGCGGGAAATTGTAGGTGCGGATGCGTTCGGAACGGTCGCCGGAGCCGACCTGCACCTTGCGGTCTGCGGCGCGCGCGCTATCGAGCTTCTCCCGCTCGGAATCGTAGAGTTTGGTGCGCAGCAGCGCCATCGCCTTGGCCTTGTTCTTGTGCTGCGAGCGGTCCTCCTGCACGGCGACCACGATTCCCGACGGCAGATGGGTGATGCGGATCGCCGATTCGGTCTTGTTGACGTGCTGGCCGCCGGCGCCCTGCGCGCGCATGGTGTCGATCTTCAGATCGTCGTCGCGGATATCGATATCGACATCCTCGGCCTGCGGCAGCACAGCGACGGTTGCGGCCGAGGTATGGATGCGTCCCGACGCTTCGGTCTCCGGCACCCGCTGCACCCGGTGTACGCCGGATTCGTATTTCAGCTTGGCATAGACGCCGCGGCCGGTGATGTCGGCGATGATTTCCTTGTAGCCGCCGACCGCGCCTTCGCTCGCCGACACGATCTCGACCTTCCAGCCCTGCTTGGCGGCATAGCGCTCGTACATGCGGAACAGCACGCCCGCAAACAGCGAGGCCTCGTCGCCGCCGGTGCCGGCGCGGATCTCGATGACGACACTGCGCTCGTCCATCGCATCCTTGGGCAGCAATTGCAGCTGGATTTCATGCTCCAGCTGTTCGAGCTTGTCGCGCAGGCTGCGGCGCTCGGCATCGGCGATGTCGCGCATCTCGCCGTCGGAATCGGCATCGGCAAACAGCGCCTCGACATCCTCCAGTTCGGCCGAGGCCGCGCGGTAATTGCGGATCGCCTCCACCACCGGCGAGAGGTCGGACAATTCGCGCGACAGCTTGACGAAATCGTCGGCGGCGAGCTGGCCGCTCAGCCGGGCTTCGATTTCAGCGTGACGCACGATCAGGGCGTCGAGTTTGACCTGTGGAAGCATTGATTAAAGCTGCAGATTCTCGGAGGCGGCGAATTGCTCGATCCGCTGGCGCAGCGTCATGCCGGTTTCCGAGTGATCGAGCAATGGCCCGATCGCCGCCAGCGCCTTTTCCGCGTCGAGTTCGAGCAGCATGGACTTGACCGGACCGACGGCGGACGGGGTCAGCGACAGCGCGCGGTAGCCGATGGCGACCAGCGCCAGCGCACCGATTGGCTTGGAGGCGAGTTCGCCGCACAGGGTGACCGGCTTCTTGTGTTCGCGGCCCTTGCGCGCGATCAGGCGCAGCGCGCGGACCACCGGCACCGAGATCGGATCGTAGCGTTCCGCCACCCGCGAATTGCCGCGGTCGGCTGCGAACAGGAACTGGCACAGATCATTCGAACCGACCGACAGGAAATCGACCTGCGGCAACAAATCGTCAAGCTGGAACAGCAGCGACGGCACCTCGACCATGACGCCGATCTCGACCCGCTCGGGCAAGGTATGACCGTGCCGGCGCAGATAGGTGAGTTCGTGCTCGACCATGGCCTTGCCCTGCGTGAACTCGTCGACCACCGCCACCATCGGAAACATGATCTTCAGTGCCTTGCCGGAGGCGGCGCGCAGCAGCGCGCGGATCTGGCTGCGCATCAGGCCGGGCCGGTCGAGACCGAGCCGGATCGCGCGCCAGCCCATGGCCGGGTTCTCTTCCTCGAAGGCGCTCATATAGGGCAGCACCTTATCGCCGCCGATATCGAGCGTGCGGAAGGTCACCGGCTTCTCGCCGGCCGTTTCCAGCACCGAGCGGTACAGCGCGAGTTGTTCGCCGATTCGCGGAAATGTCGGCGCGACCATGAATTGCAGCTCGGTCCGGAACAGGCCGATGCCGGCGGCTCCGGTCTCCTCGATATGGGGGAGATCGACCAGAAGCCCGGCATTGAGATGCAGCGCGATTTCGTGCCCATCCCGGGTGATGCAGGGCTTGCCGCGCAGCGTCTGGTATTGCGCCTGCTTGCGCGCGCGCAGCTTCACCCGCTCGACATAGGCGGCTTCGATATCGGGCGGCGGCCGCAGATAAACGTCGCCGGAAATGCCGTCGACGATCATCGGGTCGCCGGGCTCGACCAGGCCCGCCGCATTCTCGACCTCGCCGACGGCGGGAATGCCGAGCGCGCGCGCAACGATCGCGATATGCGAGGTCGGGCCGCCTTCCTCCAGGATCACGCCGCGCAGCCGCTTGCGGTCGTAGTCGAGCAGCGCCGCGGGTCCCATCATGCGCGCGACGACGATGGCATTGTCGGGCAGCTGGTCGCGGTGCGGTGCATGCTGCACGCCCATCAGCTGGCGCATCAGCCGGTTGGCGAGATCGTCGAGATCGTGAAGCCGCTCGCGCAGATACGGGTCGGTGGCGCGCAGCATCCGCGCGCGGGTGTCGGACTGCACGCGCTCGACGCCGGCTTCCGCGGTCAGGCCGGTGCGGATCGCCTCGCGCATGCGCGACAGCCAGCCGCGGTCATGCGCGAACATGCGGTAGGTTTCGAGAATATCCTTGTGCTCGCCGCCATCGGCGATCTCGCCGCGCTCCAGCATCACGTCGACATCGGAGCGCATCGCGCCGATCGCGTCGTCGAGCCGCTTCAATTCGCCCGGCACGTCGTCGGCAACGAAATTCTTGATCACCACGCGCGGCTCATGCAGCACCGCATGCCCGAGTGCGATGCCCTCGGCCAGCACGGTACCGGACAGATGCCGTCGCGGATGCACCGCCGGTTCGGCGCCGGGCTTGGCGAGCGAGGTCAACTCGCCGGACGCGATCATCTCGGCGAGCACCATGGCGGTGGTCTGGAGCGCTTCTTCCTCTTCCTCGGAATAATTGCGGTGGGCGCGGTTCTGCACCACCAGCACGCCGAGAGTATTGCCGGCGCGCAGGATCGGCACGCCGAGATAGGAATGGTAGATTTCCTCGCCGGTTTCCGGGCGGTAGGAGAAGGCCGGATGGGTCTGCGCGTCCGACAGGTTGATCGGATTGGCCTGGCTGGCGACCAGACCGACCAGGCCCTCGTCGATCCGCATCACGGTCTGGTGGACCGCTTCCTTGTTGAGGCCCTCGGTCGCGTACAGTTCCAGCGTGCCGTCCACGCGCAAGACGTAGACGGAGCACACCTCCGCAACCATGTTGGCGGCGATCAGCACGACGATCCGGTCGAGCCGGTCCTGCGCGCTGACCGGCTCCGCCATCACTTCGCGGAGCCTTCGCAGCAGCACGCGCGGGCCGCCCATTGCGCCTCGCATGGGCAATTCCTTCCAGGGGTGGCCGGCGAAACCGGCTATGCCGGGCTATAGCGGGTGCGATACGCCAGCCGCAAGCAACTCTTCTCCCCTCCCCCCGCGAGCGGAGCGAGTGGTGGGGAGGGGTTGGGGGTGGGGGTGGGGGGCTTCTTCGCACTGCCCCGGAATGACGACTATTTTTTCGTCGAATTGTCGAAAAACTTCGCCAGCGCGCCGATATCGGCTTTTTCGCTGCGATTGTCGGCGGCCAGCCGTTCGTACAGGTCGGCGATTGCCTCGTACATCTCGCGCGAGGGACCGCCGCCGGTGTACTGGGCGATCTCTTCCATCTCGGCTACCCAGCGATAGGCCTTGCCGAACATGTCCGGCACGCTGCGCTGGAAATAGGCCAGCAGATTCGGTTGGCTGGCGCTGAGCTCGGCATGCAGCGCCTCGGCGACGCCGGCCCGTTCGGCGGCGAGCAGCATCGCCGAACCGACCGCGGTGAGCCCTTTGGTGATCCCGCCATAGCTCATCTTCAGCGCCGAGGCGGCGCCGATCCCGCCCTCGACCCGCCGGAACACCA
>CAZXJZ010000126.1:0-14234 GCA_964641065.1 uncultured Hyphomicrobiales bacterium
CTTGACGGTCTGCTGGCGCTTTGGCACCCTTCGCCCGTCAATTAAGCGGCGGACGGCCTGAGGCATGGCCGGATTCACCGACGTACATACCGGGCGGCGCGGATGATCAAGTCGGATTTGGTTACGAAGATCGCGGGACAGAACCCGCATCTTTACCAGCGGGACGTGGAAAATATCGTCAACGCGATCCTGAACGAGATCACGGCGGCGCTCGCGCGCGGCGATCGGGTCGAATTGCGCGGTTTCGGGGCGTTTTCGGTGAAGCACCGGCCCGCACGCACCGGGCGCAATCCGCGAACCGGCGAACATGTTTCGGTCGACAAGAAATCGGTTCCGTTCTTCAAGACCGGCAAGGAAATGCGCGAGCGGCTGAACCGCGGCGAGATCGCCTGAGCCGGTTTGCCGGTCGGTTGCGCCTCGCGAGGCCGCTTGTCCCTTGAAGCAAAATGTAGGCGGCCGCGCCCGGATTTCCTAAACTCACCGGATGTTATGAATTGCGGGTCCACGCTCCCGGCGGGTTTCGCAAATGGCGGCCAACGGAAGGTCCAATGCTCAGCAAGCTCGTCTTTTGGCTCGTACTCGTGCCGCTCGCGATCATCATTCTGATGTTCGCGGTCGCCAACCGCGAGATCGTGACGGTGTCCTTCGATCCCTTCAATGCAACCGCGCCGGCGGCGTCCGTCAGCGTTCCGCTTTTTGTGCTGATCTTCGTTCTTGTGATCCTCGGTGTCATCGTCGGGGGCGTTGCGGCGTGGCTTCGGCAGTCAGGCTATCGCCGTGCGGCGCGGCAGCGCGACGCCGAGGTGTCGGCGCTTCGCCGCGAGATCGAGACGCTGAACTCCACGCTGAGTGAGCGGCTCGACGACAGGTTTGACACTCCGGTTCCGAACAAGTCCGCGCGGCTCGTCTATCGCTCTTCGGCAAACGGGTAACCCGCTTCTGCCATGCGCATCGTTTCTGCCGACGATATCCAGAACGCGCTGACCTACCGGGCGCTGATCGACGCTCTCGATGACGCCTTCCGCTCCGACATCGTGGTGCCGGTGCGCCATCATCACACCATTCCGACCGCGGGCGCCGATGCGACGCTGCTCCTGATGCCTGCCTGGAAGGAGGATGCCGAGCGCTATATCGGCTGCAAGATCGTCACCGTGTTCCCGGACAATGCCAAGGCGCAGCGCCCATCGGTTTATGGACAATATCTCCTGCTCTCGGGCGAGACCGGAGAGCCGCTGGCGCTGCTGGAGGGCCGCGCGCTGACCGCGTGGCGCACGGCCTGCGCCTCCGCGCTGGCCGCTCGCTATCTTGCGAGAGAGGATGCCTCGCATCTGGTCATGGTGGGCGCGGGCGCGCTGGCGCCGCATCTCATTCGCGCGCATATCAGCGTGCGTCCGATCAAGCGTGTGACGCTCTGGAATCGCACCCGCGCGCGGGCGGTGTCGCTGGGGTTCGGCATCGCGGTTGCAGGCATCGAGGTCGACATCGCCGAGACGCTGGAGGAGGCGGTGAGCGAGGCCGATATCGTGTCGTGTGCGACGCTGTCGGCGCAGCCCCTGATCCAGGGCGCCTGGCTGAAGAAGGGCGCGCATCTCGATCTGGTCGGCGGCTTCACGCCGAAAATGCGTGAGGCCGACGATCAAGCGGTCAAGCGAGCGCGCATCTTTGTGGATACCCGCGCCGGCGCCGCCAAGGAAGCCGGTGATATCGTCGTTCCGATGAAGAAAAAAATCATCGACGCGAAGGCCATCAAGGGCGATCTGTTCGACCTGTGCCGCGGCAAGGTCAAGGGTCGCACCTCGGCCTCGCAGATCACGCTGTTCAAGTCGGTCGGAACCGCGATCGAGGATATCGCCGCGGCGACACTGGTTTGGCGCAGCCTGTCGGCCTGAGGGCAGACAAAGGCCGCTTGCCGCGGTAGAACCGCGCCGGCCATGACAACCCTCATCAAAATCTGCGGCCTGACCACCGCCGAGGCTGTCGATGCCGCGCTCGCCGAGCGCGCGGACTTGCTGGGCTTCGTATTTTTTCCGCCGTCGCCGCGCAATGTGCCGCTCGACCTCGCGCGCGACCTAAGCGCGCAGGTGCGGGACCGCGCGCGCAAGGTGGCGCTTACCGTCGACGCCGACGATGCCCTCCATGCCGCGATTGTGGAGGCACTGACGCCGGACATGCTCCAGCTCCATGGCCACGAAAGCCCGGATCGGATCAGGGCGCTGAAATCGCGGTTCGGGCTGCCGGTGATGAAGGCCTTGCCGGTCGAGACGGCGGCCGATCTCGATGCCATTCCGGCCTATGCCGCCGCCGCGGACTGGCTCCTGTTCGATGCCCGCCCACCCAAGGATGCCACCCGTCCCGGAGGCCTGGGACGGCCCTTCGACTGGACCCTGCTGAAAGGCCTTGATCAGGGGCTCCCCTTCATGCTTTCCGGGGGGCTCGATCCGGGCAATGTCGGTCAGGCGCTGGAGGTAACCAGTGCGCCCGCGGTCGATGTGTCGTCCGGGGTCGAGTTGACGCCGGGCGTCAAGGATCCCACGAAAGTCATGGCTTTCATCCGCGCGGTGCGCGCGGCGGATGCGGCACGGACGACAGTTGCGAGCAGCAGATGACGATTCAGCAGCCGAATTCTTTCCGCACCGGTCCCGACGAGCGTGGCCATTTCGGCATCTATGGCGGACGCTTCGTCGCCGAGACCTTGATGCCGAACATTCTCGAGCTGGAGGCGGCCTATAATGCCGCCAAGGCGGACCCGGCCTATCAGAAAGAGATGGACCATCATCTCGCGCATTTCGTCGGCCGGCCATCGCCTTTGTATTTTGCCGAGCGCCTCACCGAAAAATTCGGCGGCGCGAAGATCTATTTCAAGCGCGAGGACCTCAACCACACCGGTGCGCACAAGGTGAACAACGTCACCGGCCAGATCATGCTGGCCATGCGCATGGGAAAGAAACGCATCATCGCCGAAACCGGCGCCGGCATGCATGGCGTCGCCACGGCGACGTTATGCGCCAAGTTCGGCCTGCCTTGCATTGTTTACATGGGCGCGGTCGACGTCGAACGTCAGCAGCCCAACGTGTTGCGCATGAGGATGCTCGGCGCCGAAGTTCGTCCGGTGACGTCGGGTTCGTCGACGCTGAAGGATGCCATGAACGAAGCGTTGCGCGACTGGGTCACCAATGTCGCCGACACCTTCTATTGCATCGGCACCGTCGCCGGACCGCATCCGTACCCGGCCATGGTGCGCGACTTCCAGTGCATCATCGGCAACGAGACGCGTGAACAGATGCAGCAGGCGGAAGGCCGCCTGCCGGATTCGCTGGTCGCCTGCATCGGCGGCGGCTCAAACGCGATGGGGCTCTTTCATCCATTCCTCGACGACCGCTCGGTCGAAATCTACGGCGTCGAAGCAGCGGGCCACGGCATTCCGTCGGGTCAGCATGCAGCCTCTGTCAGCGGCGGCCGTCCCGGCGTGCTGCACGGCAATCGCACGTATCTGCTGATGGATGCCGACGGCCAGATCACCGAAGCGCATTCGATTTCCGCCGGTCTCGATTATCCCGGTATCGGTCCCGAGCACGCCTGGCTCAACGACATGGGCCGCGTAAAATTCCTGTCCGCGACCGACGAGGAGGCCGTGGCGGCGTTTCAATTGTGCAGCCAGCTGGAGGGCATAATTCCGGCGCTCGAACCGGCGCATGCGCTGGCCCGCGTGTTCGACCTCGCGCCGACCTTGCCCAAGGACCACCTGATGGTCGTCAACATGTCCGGCCGCGGCGACAAGGATCTCGACAGCGTGGCGCGATATCTGGGGACGTCGATCGGATGACCACGCGCATCGACCGCAGATTTGCGGACCTCGCGCGCGAGGGCCGCGCCGGCCTCGTCACTTTCGTGATGGCGGGCGACCCCGATTACGACACCGCGCTCGCCATCGTCTCCGCGTTGCCGAAGGCGGGCGCCGATGTGATCGAGATCGGCATGCCGTTCACCGATCCGATGGCCGATGGTCCGGCGATCCAGGCCGCGGGCCTGCGCGCGCTCAAGGCCGGACAGACGATGAAGAAAACGCTGCAGCTTGTACGCGACTTCCGCAAGACCGACGGCGACACACCCATCGTCCTCATGGGCTATTACAACCCGATCTATATCTATGGCGTCGAAGGCTTCCTCGCCGACGCGATTGCGGCGGGTGTCGACGGGCTGATCGTGGTCGATCTGCCTCCCGAGGAAGACGCCGAGCTCTGCATCCCGGCCCTCAAGGCTGGACTGAACTTCATCCGGCTGGCGACGCCGACGACCGACGACAAGCGCCTGCCGGTCGTGCTCACCAATACATCGGGCTTCGTCTATTACGTTTCGATTACGGGCATCACCGGATCGGCGACACCGAATGCGTCGCGGGTCTCCGACGCCGTCGCCCGCATCAAGCGCCATACCCGGCTGCCGGTTGCCGTGGGCTTCGGCGTCAGAACGGCGGAGAACGCGCGCGAGATCGCACAAGGTGCGGATGCGGTGGTGGTCGGGTCGGCGCTGATCGACCGCTTGCGCGACAGCCTCGATGCCGAAGGGCGCGCGACTAGCGGCACGGTCGAGGCGGTGACGTCGCTGGTGTCGGAACTCGCCGATGGCGTGCGCTCGGTTCGCCGGGTGGCCGCTGAATAGCTTTATCAAAAAAGCCGTAATTTCAGGGAAGAGACCCTCGCATGATCACACGCCGAACATTGATGTGTGGGGCCGCAGCCGGCCTGGTCGCGAGCCGGTCGTCGTTTGTCTCTTCCGCTGACGCGCAAGTTATTTCCCAGACCGCGAAGGTTGTCGTCCCGTTCCCGGCCGGTGGCAGCACCGATGCGCTCGCGCGCATCATGGCTGACAAGCTGAAGGGCGGGTATGCGCCGGCCACCATCGTCGAGAACCGGGTCGGCGCTGCCGGACGTCTCGCAGTCGAATACGTCAAGAATGCCGAGACCGACGGCAGCGTCATGCTGTTCACGCCGGACTTCCTGATGACGGTCTATCCGCACAGTTTCCGGTCGCTGAACTACGATCCCGTCCGCGATTTCACGCCGGTCGCCACCGTCGCAAAATCGGCGCTGTGCATCAATGTCGGGCCCGCTGTTCCGGCGGACATCAAGACGCTTGGCGACTTCGTGCAATGGTGCAAGGCGAATCCCAAGACCGCGACCTACGCGACAACCGCTGCGGGCGGAACCCCGCACTTCGCCGGTTTGATGTTGTCGCAGGCTTCGAAGGTCGACATGACGCCGGTCCATTACAAGGGCGGTGCGCCGGCCCTGCAGGACCTGATCGGCGGCCATGTCTCGTCGAGCGTCAATCCGGTCAGCGAGGCGCTGCCGTTCGTCAAGTCCGGCAAGGTCCGCACGCTGGCGGTGACCAGCGACAAGCGCTCGACCTTCCTGCCGGATGTGCCGACCATGAAAGAAGCCGGCTACGATGTGGTGATCGAAGCCTGGCTCGGAACGCTGGTGCCATCGAAGACGCCCGCCGATGTCGTCTCCAAGCTCAATCTTGCGATCAGGGATGCCTTTGCCGCTCCCGATGTGAAGCAGAAGCTTGAGGCGATCGGCAACGAACCCGACTACAAGACACCGGCCGAATTTGCCGCAATCGTGAGAGCGGATATCGCGCGCTGGGGACCGGTGGTGAAAGCCTCGGGCTTCATCGCCGATTGACGGCCACTGGACCTCAGTCAACTGGACATGGGTAGCGACGCAGCATGAACTGGATTTCCAACGTCGTCCGGCCGAAAATCCGCGGGCTGCTCAACCGGCGCGAGACTCCCGAGAATCTCTGGATCAAATGTCCGGAAACCGGGCAGCTCGTCTTCTTCAAGGATGTGGAGGCGAACCAGTTCGTCATTCCCGGCTCGAACTATCACATGCGTATGGGTGCAAATGCGCGCCTGAAATCGATGTTCGACGGCGAGACCTGGCTCGATGTCGGTGTGCCGGAAGTGCCGACCGACCCGCTGAAATTCCGTGACCAGCGCCGCTATGCCGAGCGCCTGAAGGATGCGCGCACCAAGACCGGCATGAATGACGCCATCAAGCTCGGCTTCGGCCGGCTCGAAGGCATTCCGGTGGTGATCGGCGTGCAGGACTTCGACTTCATGGGCGGTTCGCTCGGCATGGCCGCGGGCGAGGCGATCGTCAAGGGTCTCGAAACCGCGATAGATCGCGGCACGCCCTTCATCATGTTCGCCGCCTCGGGCGGCGCGCGCATGCAGGAGGGCATCCTGTCGCTGATGCAGATGCCGCGGACCACGGTCGCGGTCGAGATGCTGCGCGAGGCGAAGAAGCCCTATATCGTGGTGCTGACCAACCCGACCACCGGCGGTGTCACCGCATCCTACGCGATGCTGGGCGACGTGCAGATTGCCGAGCCCGGCGCACTGATCGGCTTTGCCGGCCCGCGCGTGATCGAGCAGACCATCCGCGAGAAATTGCCGCCCGGTTTCCAGCGCTCCGAATATCTCAAGGAACACGGCATGGTCGACATGGTGGTGCACCGGCACGAGATGCGCGCCACGCTCGGGCGGATCTGCCGGCTGCTGACCAAGGCATCGCCGAACGCGCCGCGCAGTACGGCGCAGGCGGCTGCCGTTGAGGCAACCGCGCCAGCCTGATCCGTCCTGGCGTTCTATCCCCGCTCCCGTCCTCGCGCGCCATGGTTTCGCCGGGGCGGACGGAATATGCTAGCCATTGTTCCATGTCCGCACTCGACGATACGCTGACGCGCCTCTTGGCCCTGCATCCGAAGCTGATCGACCTGTCGCTCGATCGGATGTGGCGGCTGCTGGAACGGCTCGATCATCCCGAACGCCGGCTGCCGCCGGTCATCCATGTCGCCGGCACCAACGGCAAGGGCTCGACCATCGCATTCATGCGCGCGATCCTGGAAAGCGCGGGCCATCACGTTCACGTCTATACCTCGCCGCATCTGGTGCGGTTCAACGAGCGCTTCCGGCTTGCTTCGGAAGGCGGCGGCAGGTTCGTCGACGACGATGAATTGCGCGCCACGGTCGAGGAGTGCGAGCGCGTCAACGCCGGCGAACCGATCACGGTGTTCGAGATCACCACCGCGGCCGGCCTGCTGCTGTTCTCACGGCATCCGGCCGACGTGCTGCTGCTCGAAGTCGGTCTCGGCGGCCGGCTCGATGCCACCAATGTGGTGGAGGCGCCGCTGCTGAGCGTGATCACGCCGGTGTCTCTCGATCATGCCGATTATCTCGGCGACACCATCCAGAGCGTTGCCGCCGAGAAGGCCGGCATTCTCAAGCGCAACGTGCGCGCGGTTATCGGGCCGCAAATGCCGGAGGCGCTTGCGGTGATCGAACGCGCGGCGGAGCGCGTGCGTGCGCCGCTTCGGGTGGCGGGCGAGCACTGGAATATGAGCGAGGAGCACCGGCGGCTGGTCTATCAGGACGATGATGGGCTGCTCGATTTGCCGGGACCGAAGCTGATTGGACGCCACCAATTCATGAATGCCGGCGTCGCGGTCGCGGCCCTGCGCGCGTCCGGCCTGAAAATCCCGGGCGAGGCTTATGAGGCCGGCGTCGTGAAAGCGGACTGGCCGGCGCGCATGCAGCGCCTGACCCACGGCAATCTGGTGACGCTGGCGCCGCCGGGCAGCGAAGTCTGGCTGGATGGCGGGCACAATCCGGACGGCGGCCGTGCGGTTGCGGTCGCGCTTGCCGATATCGAGGAGCGCGCGCCGAAGCCGCTGGTGATGATCGTCGGCATGCTCGGCACCAAGGATTTCGAAGGCTATCTGCGCTGTTTCACCGGTCTGGCGCTGAGGCTCTACGCGGTGCCGGTGCCGGATGCGCAACGCAGTCTGCCGCCGGACCTGATCGCGGAAACGGCGAACAGGATCGGAATTCCCTCCGAGAGCGCAGACGGTGTCGAAGCGGCGCTGTCGGCAATCGCGCTTTTGTCCTTCGATACGCCGCCGCGCATTCTCATCGGCGGATCGCTCTATCTCGCGGGCGACGTGCTTCGACGGAATGGCACCCCTCCGATCTAGGGTCTTGTCGCGGCATCGATTTTGCTAACTCGTCCGCAATGAATGCGACGTGCGTATCCAGGAGATTGCAATGCCCAAAGAAACCATCGTGCCGGCGGGCTCCCCACCGCCTCTGGCGCCCTATTCGCCTGGCACCAAGGCTGACGGCATCGTCTATGTGTCCGGCATGCTGGCCATGGACAAGGACGGCAAGACCGTTGGCATCGGCGACGTGAAGGCGCAGACCCGGGCTGTCCTGGACGCGATCAAGTCCGTGGTCGAGACCGCCGGCGGCGCGATGTCGGATATCACGTTCAATTCGATCTTCCTGAAGGATCTCGCCGACTATGCGGCAATGAACGAAGTCTACCGCGAGTACTTTCCAAGCGAGCCGCCGGCGCGCTATTGCATCCGCGCCGATCTGGTCCGGCCGGACTTTCTGGTCGAGATTTCGTCGATCGCGCATGTCGGACGCTGAGAATGCCGTTCGCGCAGCGTGACGGCGCAGATCTGTACTGGGAAAAATCCGGAGACGGTCCGCCGCTGATCCTCGCCTCGGGACTTGGGGGCGTGCTCGGCTATTGGCAGGTCAACCGCGCCGCGCTTGAGCGTCATTTCACCGTTTATCTGTTCGACCAGCGCGGCACCGGGAAGTCGTCCCGGATTGAGGTCGCGTCGATCGAGCAATTGTCGGCCGACGTGATCGCGGTGATGGATGCGGCCGGGCTTCCATCCGCGCATTTTCTCGGTCACTCGACCGGCGGTGCGATCGGGGTCGCCACCGCGCTCGATTATCCTGGCCGCCTGCGCTCGTTGATGATCTATGCCAGCACCACGCATGGCGATCCGTACCGCCATCGCATTCTCGGATTGCGCAGTATCATCCATGCCGGGCTGGGTGCGGAAGCATACGGGAAATACACCTCGCTGCTGCTGTATCCGCCTTACTGGATCAACGCCAATGACGAGGCGTTGCGACAGGCGGAGGCCCAGGCCGCGGCCCAGCTCGGCGAGCCCGCGATACAGACGAGCCGGCTCAACGCGATCCTGGCCTTCGACCGGCGCGCGGAGCTCGGACGCATCACCATTCCAACCATGATCCTGTGCGCGGACGACGACATTCTGACGCCGCGGTATTTTTCCGAGGAATTTGCGCGGCATATGCCGCACGCGCGGACGCTGTTCGTGAAGCGCGGCGGGCACGCTTTCTCGCGCACTGAGCCGGATCAGTTCAACGCCATCGCCATCGAGTTTTTCACCGGAGTCGCAAAATCATGAGAGTTGTCCAGACCTGTCTTGCCGCCGTGCTCCTGGCCGCGTCCTCCACCATTGCACTGGCACAGGACTGGCCGACACGGCCGCTTCGCGTCGTCGTGCCGTTCCCGGCCGGCGGGAGCGCCGATACGCAGACGCGTGTGATTGCCGACGAATTGTCGAAGGCCCTCGGACAGCCGGTCGTGATCGAGAACAAGCCGGGTGCCGGCGGCAATATCGGTGCTTCGGAAGCTGCGCGCTCGCAGCCGGACGGCTATACCCTGTTCATGGCAACGACGGGCACGCATGCCAGCAACGTCTCGCTTTACGACAAGTTGCCGTACGACCCTGTGAAGGACTTCGCGCCACTGACCCTGGTCACGATCTATCCGCAGGTCGTGGTGCCCGGCCTGAAGATGAAGGATGCGTCGTTCAAGGACGTCGTCGCGCAGCTCAAGGCGGCAGGGGACAAGGCCAATTTCGGATCGTCCGGCACCGGCTCGCCGACGCATCTGGGCGGCGAATTGTTCAAGAACGCCACCGGTACGCAGATGGTGCATGTGCCCTATCGCGGGCAGGGGCCGGCGCTCAACGACATGCTGGCCGGTCAGCTCGACGTGATGTTTCCGTCGATCTCCGACGTGCTGAGCTTTCTGCAGGCCGGGAAATTGCGTGCAGTGGCCGTGCTCAACGAGACGCGTTTGAAGCAGATTCCGGACGTGCCGACCGCGGCGGAGCTCGGCTATCCGGGGCTCAACAGCTCGATCTGGAGCGCGCTTTACACCAAGGCCGGAACGCCACAGCCGGTGATCGACCGGCTCAGCAGCGAACTGGTCAAGATCGTCAACTCACCGGCGTTCAAAGACAAGTTCGAGGCGCTGGGCTTTGTCGTGAAGACATCGACGCCGCAGGAACTTGCAGCGTTCACGGACGCCGAAACCAAGCGCTGGGGCGACATCATCAAGACGCTCGGCATCAAGCCGCAGTGAACCGGCGGATTGGCGATCATGAAACGCGAACGGCCGGCCTCGCGGCCGGCCGTTCGAAAGAGACAAACGATTTCCGCGATCAGACCGCGGCGTTGATCCACTGTTCGAGCTTCGCCTTGGGTGCCGCGCCGACCTGGCGCGAGGCGAGTTCGCCGTTCTTGAAAATCATCAGGGTCGGGATCGACATGATGCCGTATTTCGACGCCACGCCCGGATTCTCGTCGACATTGAGCTTCACGATCTTGACCTTCTCGCCGAGCGCGTTCTGGATCTCGTCGAGCGCGGGCGCGATCATGCGGCAGGGGCCGCACCATTCGGCCCAGAAATCGACCACCACAGGGCCGCTGGCCTTCAAGACTTCGGTCTCGAAATCCGCGTCCGATACCTTTCCAACGGCCATGTCATAACCTTTCGAATCGTGGGATGGCTTGAACTTCGCCTTCGAACCTAAGAACCGCCCCAGCCGGGGTCAACCCCGCCTCAGGCGAGCGTGATCCGGCAAAAACGGGACCCGGTATTGCGCCAGCGGAGGTTGCCAGGTCTGGCCGGCGTCGCGCGCGGAAGCCTTGCAGTCGGCATCGTCCAGCGTTGGTCAGGCCCCCGTCAGCGCCACCATTTCCGCGTCCAGCGCCTCCCCGGACAGCTCCATCAGGGTGGCGTTGTCGGTCCAGAGCAGTGCCGCGCGCACCGCCCGGCCCGGATAAATCCGCTGCAGCAGAGCCCGGTAGAGCGCGAGCTGCTGGCGATAGGCGGGCGGGACGTCGGCGAGTGCAATCGGCGCCGGCCGGTTGGTCTTGTAATCGGCGATCAGCACTTCGCCGTCCGTCACCACGAGCCGGTCGATCTGCCCGGTGACGGAATAGGGCGGACGTCCATCCCGCGGCAGCATGCCAACGACAGGAACCTCGGCGCGGCTGCCGGGAGCGAACAGGGCGGCGAAGCGCGGGTCGTCAAGAATGGCCAGCGCCTGTTGCGCGATCAGTGCGCAATCGTCCTCGGACAGCCGGACTCTGTTGCGGCGAAGATAGTCGCCCGCCGCCGCTGCGCGCTGCGCAGGCGGCAGGTCGGGCAGCGACTGGATCAGCCTATGCAGCAGCGATCCGCGCTCCAGCGCCTGGGCGCGATCGAGCTCGCTCGTCCCGCGCGTCCATTCGGCCTCGTCCGCGTCGGAGGGGGCCCGTGCGATGGCGCGCGGAGCTTCTGCCGGAACCGGCTTGTCGATCCAGCCGGGCAGGGGATGTTCCGCCCGCGGCGGGGCCGACGCCTCGGCAGGTGCCGGGAAGTCGAACACGTCCTTGCGCAATCGCCAGATCGGTCCGTCGCCGTCTTCCGATGGCATTTCGATCGTGCGCGCATCTTCGGCCTGTACCAGTGCGCCTTCGATGAGCCGGTACCAGCATTGGTCGGGAACACCCGGCGTCCCGTCCTTCTTCACAGTCGATGCGGTTCCACAGATCACCAGCCGCTGTTCGGCACGCGTCATGGCGACGTAGAGAAGGCGCTTGTATTCCGCGATGCTTGCTTCCTTTGCCGCCTCTCGCGCGCTCGCAACGATCGGCGGATCGGTGTCCTGGGACTTCGCCCAGACCAGACCCTTGCCGTTTGCGAGCGTGACGTCGAGCAGTCTGGGCGGCCGGTAACCCTCCGGCCGCGTCGTCGTGTCGGCGAGGATCACGGTATGCGCCTCCAGTCCCTTCGCACCGTGCACGGTCATCACCCGCACCTCGTTGCGGGAGATTTCCATGTCGCGCTTCACTTCGGCATTGGCCGCACGCAACCATGCAACGAAGCCCTGCAGCGATGGCGTTTCGCGCCGCTCATAGGCGAGCGCAAGATTGAGAAATTCGTCGAGCGCGTCATTCGCTTCCGGTCCGAGCCGAGCGAGGATGCGCTTTCGTGCGCCACCCGCGCCGAGCAGGCGCGCATAGAACGTGAACGGACTGTCGCGCAAGGCTGCATCGGTAAGGTGAGTCAGCCGCGCGGCGGCGTCGGAAAATTCATTCGCCTTGCCCAGCAAGGCAGCGCGCAGCGATTTCCGGCCGCGATCATGCGCGATCGTGAACAGGTCGTCCTCGCTCAGTCCGAAGAGCGGGCTCTTCAGCACCGATGCAAGCGCGAGGTCGTCCTCGGGCAGAAGCAGCGCATCGGCCAGCGCGATCAGGTCCATCACCGCGATATGGTCGAGCAGTACCATGCGGTCGGCGCCGGCGACCTGGATGCCCGCGGCCTTGAGCTGACGGATGATCGCCTCGAACAGCGGCCCGCGCTGCCGCACCAGAATGAGCACATCGCCCGGCCTGGTGCCCTTGCCCTGCCAGAGCGCAACATGCGCCGCTATTTTCTTCGCCAGCCGGACTTGCTGGCTCTGCTCGCTGGTCTGGTCGAATGGCGCATCCCAGCCTTCGATGTCGGCCTTTTCATTGGGCAGGACCAGCGGCCAGATGTCGACATGGCCGGGCAGCTTGCTCGGCAAAGATTCGTGGGCGGTGCCGGCATTGTCCGAGGACAGGCCCTTATGGGCCTCCTGTCGGGAGAACACGATATCCACCGCCTGCAGCACGATCTCGCCGGAGCGGAACGAGGTCAAAAGCTTGACGTTTCGCCATTCGAGTTGTGCGGCCTCGAAATCCTGCTGGAAGGCCTTGCGCATCTCGCCGAATTTTTCTGGCGCGGCGCCCTGAAACGAAAAGATCGACTGCTTGTCGTCGCCGACCGCGAACATCGTGCGCCTGGTGCTGCGCGCGCCGACGCCGGCGGTGAATTCCGATACCAGCTTGCGGACGATTGCCCATTGCTTCGGACTCGTGTCCTGCGCCTCGTCGAGCAGCAGATGGTTGATGCCGAGATCGAGCTTGTACAGAACCCAGGCCGCGGACGTGCGCTCGAACAGCGCCAGCGTGCGGTCGATCAGGTCGTCATAGTCGAGCAGGCCGCGCCGCGCCTTCTCGCGCCGGTAGCGCACGATCACCTCATGCGCGACGGTGACCAGCGCGCGGGTGCGGTCGCGGCATTCGACCGCGCGAAGCGTGTTGAGCAGCGCGCCGATGCGCGCTTGCTCGTTGTCCAGCCGCTCGGCCCATTCCGGGTAAACACGGCGCGTGGCGGCGGTGATGATGCTGTCGCGCAAACCGCGCCTTGAAAGGCTGATGTTCGAGCCGGTGCAGAACATCGAAACGTAATTGTCGAGGCGGTTAACCCCGTTTGCCTGCAGCGCCTGCCTGATGCGTGCGGCCTGCTTCCTGTCGTTCGACGACCCGGTCAGGAACACCGCCTCGAGATCGGGCCATGTGGCGGGATCGATCCCGCCTTCCAGGATCTCGTGTTCGATCGCCTCCGCACTCTCCTCGGCGCCAACACCCAGCGCCGCCGACAATTCTGCAATCGCTGCATCCACCGTCTCGGTGCGCGCGATCCAAGCCTCGATGGTATCTCGCTGGCCGACCGCCTCGGTGATCAGTTCACGAAACGTCTGGTCGGCCGCCGCCTTGATCGCGTCGGCCAGAGCGCGCCCGATCGCCGAACCGGGCTGCGCCGCGCCTTCGAGCATCACGTCGAGCGTGAGCGTCTCCAGCATCTGCGACTGGGTGGCTTCGTCCAGCACCTCGAAGCCCGCGCCGGCATCGGCCTCGAACGGAAACTGATGCAGCAGGCTGGTGCAGAAGGCGTGGATGGTCTGAACCTTCAGTCCACCCGGCGTTTCCAGCGCCAGCGCGAACAGCCGCCGAGCGCGCGTCCGCAATTTTTCGTCAGGTGCGACGCCGATGTCGCGGATCGCCTGGTCGAGATCGGCATCGTCGAGCGCGGTCCATGCCGACAGCGTATTGAACACGCGCGTCGCCATGGTCGCAGCGGCGGCCTTGGTGAAGGTGATGCAAAGAATTTTTGCCGGGTCCTCGCCGCGCAGCAGCAGCTTGATCACGCGCTGGGTCAGCACATGGGTCTTGCCGGAGCCGGCATTGGCCGACGCCCAGG
>CAZXJZ010000127.1:0-14072 GCA_964641065.1 uncultured Hyphomicrobiales bacterium
ACACCAGATGGTTTTTCGCCGTCAGCACCGCCTGCCAGCCGGGCTCGACCACAATGGTCTGGTGCGGCTCGATAATAATCGCCGGGCCTTTCAGCTTTTGCCCGGGTTTGAGCTGATCGCGCGTGTAGACCGCGGCTTTGTGCCATGCACCCTGGGAGAAAAACCGGGTGCGGCGCGCAGGCGAGGGCAGTTTGCCCCGCGTCGTCTTCAGCTTGCGTTCGCGGAATTTTGCGCCGCCGCCGATCGCCTCTACCGAAACCGCTTCCAGCACCAGTTCCTTGTCGCGATCGATGAAGCCGAATTGCGCCTTATGCGCCTTCTCGAACGCGCGCGTCATCGCGGCAAGGCTGCCGGCCGTCACCACCAGCGCCGTGTCGGTGCCCGCGTAACGGATATGCGCGCGCGCGATGACCTTGATCGCCTTTGCCGGGACGCCCTGGCTCGCGACTTCATCCTTCACAGCCTTGCCAAGCGCCTTGCTGAGCCGGTTCAGCGTCTTCAGCGCCTTGCCGCCGAGCGGTTCCTCGATCGCCTGCTGGCGTGTCGCGCGGATATCGGCCAAACCCATCCCGTAGGCGGACAGGAGCGACGAGAACGGATGGATCAGCACGCTGGTCATCCCAAGCGCATCCGCGACCAGACAGGCATGCTGGCCACCGGCGCCGCCGAAGCAGTTGAGCGCATAGCGTGTCACGTCGTAGCCGCGTTGCACGGAAATCTTCTTGATCGCGTTCGCCATGTTTTCGACCGCGATCCGGATGAATCCGTCGGCGATGTCCTCGGGCTTGCGCCCGCCGCCGACGTCTGCGGCAAGAGCCGCGAACGCGTCGCGCACGGCACCGTCGTCGAGCGGCTGATCCTGTGCGGGGCCGAAAATCTTCGGGAAGAAATCCGGGATCAGTTTGCCGGCCATCACATTGGCGTCGGTCACGGCGAGGGGGCCGCCGCGCCGGTAGCATGCCGGCCCCGGATTTGCGCCCGCGGAATCCGGGCCGACCCTAAAGCGCGCGCCGTCGAAATGCAGGATCGAGCCGCCGCCCGCAGCGACGGTGTGGATGCGCATCATCGGCGCCCGCATCCGCACGCCCGCGACCTCGGTCTCGAAGGCACGTTCGTATTCGCCATCATAATGCGACACGTCTGTCGAGGTGCCGCCCATGTCGAAGCCGATGACGCGGGCGAAGCCGGCTTCGCGCGCGGTTTCCGCCATCGACACCACGCCGCCCGCCGGGCCGGACAGGATCGCATCCTTGCCCTGGAACAGGTCGGCCGCGGTGAGCCCGCCGGACGACATCATGAACATGAGCTTGGCGCTGGAGCGCCGTGCGTCGAGCTCCGTCGCCACCCGCTCCACATAGCGCCGCAGGATTGGCGACAGATACGCATCGACAACAGTGGTATCGCCGCGGCCGACAAACTTGATCAGCGGCGAGACCTCGTGGCTGACCGAGACCTGCGGAAAGATGCGTCGCGCAAGCTCGGCGACCTGCTTCTCGTGCTCCGGATAGCGGTAGGCATGCATGAACACGATCGCGGCGGCGCGGATGCCGTCGTCATGGGCGCGCCGCAACTCGGGCTCGATCGCCGCGAGGTCGGGCGTCTGCTCGACTGTGCCATCCGCCCGCACGCGCTCGTCGAGCTCGATGACCCGCTCGAACAGCATGTCCGGCTTGATGATTTCCTTCGCGAAAATCTTGGGCCGCGCCTGGTAGCCGATGCGCAAAGCGTCGCGAAAACCGCGCGTGGTGATCAGCAGCGTGCGGTCGCCCTTGCGCTCCAGCAGCGCATTGGTCGCGACCGTGGTACCCATTTTCACCGCGCCGATGCGCCCCGGGGGGATCGCTTCGCCCCGCTTCAGACCCAGCAACTCGCGGATGCCCTGCACCGCTGCGTCGGGATAGGCCTCGGGATTCTCGGACAGAAGCTTGTGTGCGACCAGATGACCGTCCGGCTTGCGTCCGACGACGTCAGTGAAGGTGCCGCCGCGATCGATCCAGAAATCCCAGGATGCGGAGGGGAGACGGGTGATTTTGCGGGTCATGAGCAGGGTGTCGCCGGGAGGGAAGGGGTCGCGGCATCATGGTCTTATGATTGCGTCATCGCCGCAACCCGATCCGGCCGGACTCGCTCATGCGGCGTTTGACGCCTGCCGCAAACTGGCGCAATGCATGTTTTGCGCAGGGAGACGACCACATTGGCGCTGACGCGACGCATCGGAGAGTGGATCGACATGCGGCTGGGCCGCAACGGGATCGAGCCTGCGCTGCAGGCCGGCGCCGTTCCCTACACCATTGTCCGTGGAACACCGGTTTTCCTCCTCATCACCTCACGCGGCACCGGCCGCTGGATTTTTCCCAAGGGCGCTCCGATGAAGGGCTACGAGCTCTGGCAGGTGGCGGCGCGCGAGGCGTTCGAGGAGGCCGGGGTTGAGGGCGAAGTGGAGACCACGCCGATCGGGCATTATCGCGGCTTCAAGGGCAGCCTTCGCAGCGCGCCGATCGAGGTCCAGATGTTTCCGCTGCGGGTCGTCCGGCAACTCGAGGACTGGCCGGAGAAGGAAAGCCGGCACCGGCACTGGGTGATCCTGGCCGAAGCCCGGCGGCTCTTGTCGGATCCGCAATTGGTGGACATGGCCTCGCTTGTTCACAAGCGCGCGCTGCAATCTGCTCAGCCGGCGAAGGCTGCCATCACCGCATAGAAGACGGCGGCCAGCAAGGCGGTGGCCGGGACGCTGACAATCCAGGCAGCCGCAATGCCGAGGACATGCTGGCGGCGGACCAGCTTGCGCCTCTCCCGCTTCTGGAAATTGGTCAGCGCCTTCTCGGGCGTATTGTTGAGCTTTGACGGCTCGAGGAACAGCGAGCGCGGTCGCACCGCCGGGTTGGGGACGCCCTTGTTGGTCAGGAACTCACGCAGATAGCCGACGCCGAAAATCGCCCCGATCGCGGTATGGGTCGAGGAAATCGGCATGCCGAAGGCGGATGCGACGAGGACGGTTATCGCGGCTGCAAGCGCGACGCAAAAGGCGCGGATGGCGTCCATCTTGGTGATTTTTTCGCCGACCGTGCGGATCAGCTTCGGCCCGAACAGGGCCAGTCCGAGCGCGATGCCTGCGGCTCCGATCAAGAGCACCCAGAACGGCAGAAACACCCGGTCCGGCGAGGTCTCTCCAGTTGCCGCGGTGGAAACGATGGCGGCCAGCGGACCCACCGCATTGGCCACGTCGTTGGCGCCATGGGCGAACGACAGAAGCGCCGCGGAGCAGATCAGCGGCAGGGTGAACAGCGCGCTCACGTCCTTGCGGCGGTTTTCCATGCGGAGCGCGCGTTGTCGCACCCAGGGGCGCGCGGCGAAATAGCCCAGGGCAAAGGCAGCCATGCCCAGCGCGGCGGTGGCGAAGAGCGGCGGCTCCCAGACCCGGCTCAGGCCCTTGGTGATCAGATACATCGCGAACACGCCGGTCATCAGCGCCACCATCACCGGCACCCAGCGGCGCGCCGCCGCAATCTTGTCCGCACGGAACAGGACGCTCCATTTGATGAAGCCAAGCAATCCCGCTGCAATCAGGCCGCCCATGACGGGGGAGATGACCCAGCTTGCGGCGATGGCGCCCATCACCGGCCAGACCACCATGTTGATGCCGGCTGCTGCAACGCCTGCGCCCATCACCGCCCCGATCACCGAATGGGTGGTCGAGACCGGCGCGCCCAGGAAGGTGGCCAGGTGAATCCAGGCGGCAGCGGCCAGCAGCGCGGACGACATCACCAGCACGAAATTGATGGCCGGAAGATTGGCGTCCGGCCGCAGCAGGTCGCGGGAGATCGTGCGCACCACGTCGCCGCCGGCAATCAGCGCTCCGGCAGCCTCGCAAACTGCCGCGATCAGAAGCGCGCTGCCCATGGTCAGGGCGCGGCTGCCGACCGCCGGCCCCATATTGTTGGCGACGTCGTTGGCGCCGATACTGAGCGCCATATAGGCCGCGATCAGCGCCGCGATCACGACCAGATAGCTGAGCGGGCCCTCGGCGACCGACAGGCTCGCCAGCGCCACCGTGCCCATCAGGAACAGGATCAGCAGACCCGGCTTGGTCAGCGAGCGGGTAAGATCCTGCGTCGCGTGTTCGATCCGGACGACCTTTTTCAGGTCCTTGTCGAGTACGCTTTTGGCCAAAGGAATCCGCAATCCTTCCGGACGATGAGGGCACGCCGTTAGCATGTCCGGGGCGGAAAGACATGCCGCACTGCACTGAACCTGTTGAAATGTCCCGGGGCTCTCGGCGCGGGGCAGCCTCCAGGCCGCGCCCGCTTTGTCACGAGTCTTGCATTGTCGCCGTGTTGCCCATCATCATCGACGGGCGCGGGGGGTGAGTATGGTCAGATTGTTCCTGGACCGTCTTTATCTGCTGTCCGGTTACCTGGCCGGGCTTTTCCTCATCGCCATTTTCGTCCTGATGATGCTGCTATCCGCCGGGCGGCCGCTCGGGCTTAACATCCCGGCGGGGGACGATTTTGTGTCCTGGTGCATGGCGGCGACCGCTTTTCTTGGGCTCGCTCATACGTTTCGCCACGGCGAGATGATCCGCGTCGGTCTGCTGATCGACCGGTTGGAGGGGCGGATCAAGCAGGTCGTAGAAATTGGGGTGCTGCTGATCGGCAGCGGCTTCACCGGTTTCTTTGCCTGGCACGCCGCCGTGATGACGTGGCAGTCATACCTGTTCAATGACATGTCGCAGGGCGTCATTGCCGTGCCGCTATGGATTCCGCAACTCGGCTATAGTGGCGGACTTGCGATCCTGCTGATCGCTCTCGTGGACGAGTTGATCCACGTGATGCGCGGCTATCCGCCGCGCTACGAGAAGCCGAAGCCCAAAACGGCGGAGGAGATCGTGGAACAGGCCGTCCAGAGCGCGGTCTGACATGGAGCTTCTCACCGCAGCGGCGATCCTGTTCGGCTTTCTGATTTTCCTGCTCACTTTCGGCGTCTGGATCGGAATTGCGCTCCTCGCAACCGGCTGGGCCGGAATGCAATTTGCGGGCGGAGCCATCCCCGCAGGCTCCGTGCTCGCGACGACCGTCTGGGGCAACTCTGCATCCTGGTCTCTCGCTGCGTTGCCGCTGTTCATCTGGATGGGCGAGATCCTGTATCGCACACGGCTGTCGGAAGAAATGTTCCGCGGCTTTGCGCCTTGGCTGAACTGGCTGCCGGGACGCCTGATGCATGTGAATGTGCTGGCTTGCGGCGTGTTCGGATCGGTGTCCGGTTCATCGGCCGCCACCTGCGCTACCGTTGCCAAGATCGCATTGCCGGAACTGAACAAGCGCGGCTACGACGAAAAGCTCGCCCTCGGGTCGCTCGCCGGTGCTGGAACGCTCGGCATCCTGATTCCGCCGTCGATCACGATGGTGGTCTATGCGGTGCAGGCCAATGTCTCGATCATCCAGGTCTTCCTTGCGGGCTTCCTGCCGGGTTTGCTGGTGATGGCATTGTATTCCGGCTACATCGCCGGCTGGTCGATCCTCAATCCGCATCGCACGCCGCCGGCCGATCCGCCGATGGCGTTTCGCGAGAAGTTGCGCGAGTCGGCAAATCTCATTCCGGTGCTGCTGCTCATCACATTCGTGTTCCTGTCGCTCCTGATGGGCTGGGCGACTGCAACCGAGTGCGCGGCCTGGGGCGTACTCGGTTCGCTGGCCATTGCCTGGTGGCAAGGTTCGCTGTCGCGGGAGTCGTTCTGGGCCAGCGTGATGGGCGCCACGCGCGTCAACTGCATGATCCTGCTGATCCTGGCGGGCGCCTCCTATATGGGCACGTCGATGGCATATACCGGCATTCCGCAGGCACTGGCAGCGTGGGTCGATAGCCTGCAACTTTCGGCCTATTCGCTGATCGCCGCGCTGACGGTGATGTATGTTTTGCTCGGAACAGCGCTCGACGGCATCTCGATGATCGTGCTGACCACGGCGATCGTGATCCCGATGATCAAGCAAGCCGGGCTCGATCCCATCTGGTTCGGCATATTTCTTGTATTGGTGGTGGAGATGGCCGAGGTCTCGCCGCCGGTCGGCTTCAATCTCTTCGTATTGCAAACCATGAGCGGCAAGGACTCGAACTTTGTCGCACTCGCCGCGCTCCCGTTCTTCTTCCTGCTGGTCCTTGCGGTTGCACTGATCACGGTGTTTCCTGATATCGTGATGGTGCTGCCAAGGATGGCTTTTCCCGGTTAGCTCAAAAAGGGGTTCCCATGTCTTCGTACCGTGCAACTTCGTTCGTCGCGGCGGCTGCGTTTGCGGTGGCGCTGGCGGCGCCCGCTGCGGCTCAGACCAAATGGAATCTGCCTGCCGCGTATCCGACCGACAATCCGCACACCGTCAATCTCTTGGCTTTCGCCAAGGATGTAAACGACTCGACCGGCGGCAAGCTGCAGATCACGGTGCATCCCGGCGCGTCGCTTTTCAAAGCGCCCGAAATCAAGCGCGCGGTGATGACCGGGCAGGCGCAGGCCGGCGAGGTTCTGATCTCGCTGCACGAGAATGAGGACCCGATCTTCGGCATCGACGTCATCCCGTTCCTGGCCACCAGCTATCCGCAATCCTACAAGCTGTGGCAGGCATCGAAGGCCGCGATCGAGAAGAAGCTCGCCTCGCAGGGACTGATGCTGCTGTTTGCTGTGCCATGGGGACCGCAGGGGATCTATGCCAAGAAAGACATCAACACGCTCGAGGACATGAAGGGTCTGAAGTGGCGTGCGTATAACGTCGGGACCGCGCGCATCGCCGATCTCGTCGGCGCGCAACCCGTGACCATTCAGGCCGCGGAATTGCCGCAGGCACTCGCGACCGGCGTAGTGAATGCTTTCATGACGTCGGGGTCGACCGGCTACGACAGCAAGGCCTGGGAAACGATGTCACACTTCTACGATACACAGGCCTGGATTCCGAAGAACATCACCTTCATGAACAAGGCCGCGTTCGATGCGCTCGACAAGCCCACGCAGGACGCCGTACTGAAGGCAGCCGCCGCTGCCGAGCCGCGCGGCTGGAAGCTGGCTGAGGAAAAGGCGGGCTGGTATCTCGAACAGCTCAAGGCCAACAAGATGAAGGTGCTGCCGCCGAGCGATGCCCTGAAGACGGGAATGCAGAAGATTGGCGAGCAACTGACGTCGGACTGGGTCAAGAAGGCCGGTCCCGATGGCGCGTCGGTAGTCGAAGCCTACAAGAAGATGTGAGGCGCGTTGCCGGAGTGTCAAAGCCCCCGCATGGTCGGGGGCTTTTTCTTTGAGCGTGACGGCTGTTTGAGGTCGCCGCCCGGACCTGTTTCGTTCGCACTTCAAAGTATGGCGGTTTGGGTGTAGCCACGGTGGAAAGCTTCAAGTCTGGCGTCAGGGAGAGGCCGCTTTGCATTTCCGCGTGGAACTGGTCTGGCAGGACGAGACGCAGGACGACGTGCCGTCGATATACCTGACGTCGGATGGTCGCGTGTTGCTGCAGGGCCGGTCCGTCTCGGACGACGAGCGTGCGCATTTCGGCGTTCCACCCGGGAGCGACCTGATCAGCGTGGATCGCCGCCTGATCAAAGCGATCAAGGACATGCTTTAGGCGCGCAACAAGACGCGCCGCAGGAGAGGAGACCCATCGATGTTCCTGAAAAATCATTGGTACGTTGCGGCCTGGGATAACGAGCTTGGTGAAAAGCCGCTTGGCCGCACCATCCTGAACGAGCCGGTCGTGCTGTATCGCGATGCGCAGGGCAACGCGATCGCACTCGAAGACAAGTGCCCGCACCGCCGCGTGCCGCTGTCCATGGGCAAGGTGGTCGATGGCAATCTCCTGCAATGCCATTATCACGGGCTGCGCTTCGATCGCTCCGGAACCTGCGTACGCATTCCCGGGCAGGAATCGATCCCGGAAACCGCGCGGGTGAAAACCTATCCGGTGGTCGAGCGCTATCGCTGGATCTGGCTGTGGATGGGAGATCCGGCGCAAGCCGATCCTGCCACCATCCCCGACTATCAGTGGCTCGATTCACCGGACTGGGGCGCCAAGGGCACTTACATCCACGTGAAAGCGAACTGGCAGCTGATCGTCGACAACTTGCTCGATCTCACTCATCTCGCCTTCGTACATGAATCGACCATCGGCAACGCGGCGGTGGCGGAGAATGCCGAGGTTCGCGTCAAGCGCACGCCGGGCGGTGTGCTGGTCACGCGCTGGATGATCGACAAGCCGGCGCCGCCGACCTACGTCAAGGCCGGTGGCTTCACTGGTAACGTCGATCGCTGGCAGTTCATCGATTTCCTGCCGCCCGCCTATCTGCGCCTTTCGGTCGGGGCGACGCCGACCGGCACCGGCGCGCCGGAAGGCAAATTCGTCAACGGCATCCATATGCGCAACCTGAATGCGATCACGCCTGAGACCGAGACCACCTCGCATTATTTCTGGGCGCAGGCGCATGATTTCGACGTCAGGAACGAGAAGCTCACCGATATGATCTTCGAGCAGGTGAAGATCGCCTTCCTCGAGGACAAGGAGGTGTTCGAGGCGCAGCAGCGCACCATCGACAACGACAAGTCCGAGTCGCAGGTCGATATCCACGCCGATGCCGGCGGCATCCAGGCGCGACGCATTCTCGCGCGTCTCTATGAGGAAGAGCAGGCGACACGCCACGCGGCGGAATAGCGATTACGATCCGCCGGGCGTCCTCCCCACGCGCATGCGCGTGCCGATCGCAACCGTCACCACCACGGCGACCGCGAATGCCACGGTGAGCGGATCGATCGGCTCGCGCGCGAACAAGGCCGCGATCAGCACGACCATGAACGGCTGCAGCAGCCCGATCTGTCCGATGCGCGCAATCCCCGCCATTCCCATGGCTGCATTCCAGGGAAAAAATCCGAAATATTGTGCCATCAGCCCGGCATAGAGAATGGCGGTCCATCCCCTTGGCGTTATCGCCGCGGAATCCAACGGCCAGGTCAGCCACACCGCGAGCAGCGACAACGGCAGGCAAAGCACGACCGCCCAGGAGATCACTTCCCATCCCGGCATCAGGCCGGTGAGCCGACCGGAATAGGTGTAGCCGACGCCTCCGCAGACAACGGCCGCCAGCAGCAGGATGTCGCCAGTCGACAGCGCATAGCCGCCGCTGCGGTAGATCGCAAAGGTCATCACTAGGGCCGATCCGACGACGGCCGCCACCCAGAAGCCGGGAGACGGGCGTTCGCCCTCGATGACGGCCGCCGCCGCTGCCGTCATCAGCGGCATGATCCCGAGGATCACGCCGCCATGCGACGACGGCACCGTCACCATCGCGACCGCCGTGAGGAGAGGGAAGCCGAGTACGATCGTGATCCCGCAGGCGATCAGCGGCCACCATGCAGCGCGTGGAGGCAGAGTCCGCCGGGTGATCAGGAGCACCACAGCGCCGGCGAGGCCCGCAAGCGCCGCACGCATCGCGGTGAGAAAATACGGGTCGACCTCGGACACGGCGATGCGGGAAGCGGGGAGACTGCCAGCGAAGATGACAGCACCGAGTACGCCAAGCAGGAGGCCGAGATTCTGGCGTTTCGCAAACATGCAGGGTGGGACAACAGAGAAAAAGAATGAGACCTGGTGGGAACCAGCACGCTATGGCCGTGCGCGATTGGTCAAGAGGAAATCAGCCAAAGCCCGTCAGCCGGCGCAGCGATCCATCTACGTCAGCCGGAACCTCATTGCCGCGCCAGGCGACATGCTGGTCGGGCCGGATCAGGACGAGATCGCGGCCATACAGCCCGCGGATCTCTCCGTCAGAGATATCGAGTTGCGTGAACGGCATCTTCAGCCGCCGGGCAGCCGCCGCGAACGTCGTCGCATCGGGCGCATTACCGCCGAGCCGCAGCAGGGTGAAGCCGACGCCAAGCCGATCGAACAGCGAATCCCCGATCCCGCGGCCGGCACCGAGCCAGGCATGCGGTGCGCGGCCGCCCGGCACTGCACTCGGTGTGTAGACAGCGAAATCGTCCGGCGGCGGTGTGTCATCGCCAGCGACGATCGGCGAACCGTCATAGCGCGCGCCAAGCTGCACACCGATGGACGCGAACTCCTCGCCGAAGGTCGCGAGATAGGCGCCGATCTCCTGACGCGCCGCGGCGCCCGCCGGGCTGTCTTCCTCAAGTTCGGCCGGCACGCGGATGTCGCCAATGCTCTTTGCCAGCAGCCGCGCGGCGCCGGTATTGCGGATCGCGATCGGCAGCCGTTCCGCTTCATAGCTGGCGAGCAGATGCGGGCCGCCCCAGCCCTGCAGCGTGGCCGCGAGCTTCCATGCGAGGTTGGCGGTGTCGTCGATGCCGGTATTCATGCCGAAGCCGCCGGTCGGCGTGAACAGATGCACCGCATCGCCCGCGAGCAGCACACGGCGGTCGGCGAAGCGCTCCGCCACCAGCGCCACGCCGGCGGTCCATGGCGCATGTGCGATCGGTTCGACAGGGACATCCATCCCGCAACAGGCCGCCACCGCGCGCCGCACCACGTCGTCCTCGGGTTCGGCCTGCGGGTCCTTCGGCTTCATCCAGAACAGGAATTCGTCCTTGCCGTTCAGCGCGATGATGGTAGTGCGGATATCCGGGTTGATCGCCCAATGCTGGAAACAGGCGCGATCCTTGAGGACATCGCGATAGAGCGTCGGCGCGCGCAGATAGCTCGCGAACATGCGGCCGCCGAAATAGGCCTGCTGCAGCGTGTCTTCGCCGGCATAGCGGATGCCGAGCGTGCGCCGCACGAATGAGCGGCCGCCATCGCAGCCGATCAGATAGCTGGCACGCCAGCGTTCGTTGCCGCCGCCGTCAGGCGACTGCGCTGAAAGCGTGACGCCGTCGGCGTCCTGGGTGAAAGCCGTCACCTCCGATCCGAAACGCAGCGTGATGCCATCGCGTCTGCGCGCTTCATCGAGCAGGAACGCCTCGACATACATCTGGTTGGCGCGCAGCACCGGTTCGGGGAACTGATCGAGGGCGTGTGCATCAGCGACCGCGCGCGCCTTCTGCGCAGCCGACGGCATTTTCAGCCGCGCCAGCTCATAGGCATTGAAGCGCGTGAAATAGGCGACGTCGCCGGAATGGTCCGCGGGCAGGCCGAGCTTGCGCAGCTCATGCGCAAAGCCGAGCCGCCGGTAATGCTCCATGGTCCGCGCATTCTGCGTCGAGCCCTTCGGGTGCCAGCGTGTATCGACGTCGCTGTTGAAGACGACGGACGCGACGCCGTGGCGGTCGAGCATCAGCGCCAGCGCGAGCCCGACAGGGCCGCCGCCGACAATGGCGACCGGAATACCGTTTGTGTCTGTCATTTATCGGTCAGGCCGCGCGTTCGGAGCGTCGTGCGAGCTTGGCCGCGAGGTTGAATCCCACACCCGGCCGGCTCCAGGGGCACGCCGAGATGCAGATCGCGCAGCCGAAGGTCTGGTTGAAGAATGGCAGGCAGCGGTCGAAATCGACGTACCATTTCTCGACGCCGCGCACCATTTGCTTGGCCGGTGCGATGGCCTCGGGCGGACAGGCATTCTCGCAGATGCGGCAGGATTCGCAGAACGAATCCACCGAGAAGCTGCGTTTCGGCGTCGGCGCGAAAGGGGCGTCGGTCAGCACCGCGGACAAACGAAACGACGAGCCGAATTCCTGGTTGATGATCGAGCCGTGCTTGCCGAGTTCGCCGAAGCCGCAGGCGATCGCGGGCGGGATCATCATCACCTTCGAGGTCATCGGCCCGGTCAGCGGCTCGGCATCCCAGCCCTGCAGATGCAGCCAGCCGGCCACGCGTTTCGCTGCCTGCATGGCGCGGCCATACTGGTACACGACTTCGGCGCCGGCCTGCGGCTCCGGCGCCGTTGCGATCTCGTTATAATCATGCGCGAAGCCGAGCATGATGATGCGCTTCTGCGTGACGGTGTGTCCCTCATAGACCCAGAGCGGGTCAAGTTCGGCCACGCCCCACATGTCGAAATTGCCGTCCTTGCCATAGGCGTCCAGCGCCGCATTCCAGTCCTGCGGCGCGCGCTGCACCGGCTCGCCGGTCACGTCCGGCATCTCCTCCGACGCCATCTTCGCGCGGTTTTCGCGCGCGCGCGTCATGGCCGGGTGATCCGGATTGGCCTTGTAGAACCAGCGCTGCATCTGGCCGTGCGGGATGGTGTCGGGATCGGGCGCCCAATACACCATGCGCGGACGGCGCGGCGTCTCCTCGCCGAGGCCGTTAATGGTGTTGCCCGAGATGTCGGGCTTCAGCGCGAGCTGTGAGGGATCGGGATGGAACGGGCGGTAGCTGTTTGGCTTCGGCATGGCGGTATTATTGCCGAGGCGCGCGGCCTTGACCAGTCATCGCGGCGCGGTTGGACCTGCTGCGGGTGCACGGCTTCGTTGTGCGAGTACGATGGCAATGCCGCCCAGCATCGCGACCGAGGCGATGACCAGTCGCAATGTCACCGGTTCCGACAGCAGGATCACGCCGCCGATGGCGGCGATGGCGGGCACAGAAAGCTGGACAGTCGCGGCGCGGGTTGCCGGCAAGCCCGACAGCGCGACATACCAGATGACATAACCCAGACCCGACGCGATCGCCCCGGAGCCAATCGCAAGCACAAGCCCCTGCGGCGACGCATGCATCTCGCCGGCAAAGGCCAAGTTGAGGAGCAGGACGGGCGGCAGGCAGCCGAGAAAATTGGTGGCGTTGTTCTCAATCGGATCAGCTGAGCCACGCGCAAGCAATGAGAACAGGCCCCAGCAGAGACCGGACAGCGCCATTAGCAACGCGCCGAGCGGATCGGGCGCGCTGGCCCCGGGCAGCAACAGCCAGATCAATCCGCCGACCGCAATCGCGAGCCCGAACCATGCCAGCGGCGGGAACGGCTCACGCTCACGAAGCGCAATGGCGAACATGGTCAGTTGCACCGCGCCGAACAGGATCAGCGCACCGGTCCCGGCATCGAGCCGCAGATAGGCGAACGAGAAGAAATCGAGATACCCGAAAAGCGCCGCGATCGAGCGCGGCTTCGCCCCCCGCAGCCGCGGCAGATGGCGAGCCTTCAGCCACACCACCACGATCAGCATGGCGCAGGCGGACGCAACCCGCACGCTGGTGAAGCTCGCGGGGTCGATCAGGCGCGGCGCCAGCGCCAGCCGGCACAGCAACGAGTTTGCCGCGAAGCACAGCATGGCAATGCAGGTGAGGAGGAGGGTGCGCGAAGTCATCGCAACCTGTTTAGGGCCGCGCCTGGACGATGCAACCCGCGGCGGCGCGAGGAGGAGGACGGAGGTCGATCGCTCCCATGGGCCGGGCTTGATCTGGGTCAAGAATCAGCTGCAAACATATGCAAATAATTGAAAGTATTAGGCGCGTCGCCGCGTCGTTCATCGAAGGAGCGCACATATGCTCTCGCTCACCGCCAGATCCTGGTCGCCCTATGTCGCCGGTGTCGTGATCGGATTGTTGCAGATCCCGGCCTTTCTTCTGATCGAGACCGCGCTCGGCGCGTCGTCGTCCTATGTCACCGTCGGCGGATTGGTGATGTCCTGGGCCGACCCCGCGATCCTGAAGATCGACTATGTCGCGCGCCACGTCGCAACCACCGGCAAGAACTGGTGGCAGGTGGCGCTTGTCGTCGGCATCGCGCTTGGCGCCTTCGCGTCGATGAAATTGTCCGGCGCGAAGCGGCAGGCGATCTCGCCGATCTGGACCCGCGCACTCGGGTCGGCTTCGCCGTCTCGCCGCTATGCCGTCGCCTTCATAGCCGGCTTCCTGATGCTGTTCGGCGCGCGCCTGGCCGATGGCTGCACCAGCGGTCACGGACTGTCCGGGACCGCGCAACTCGCGATCGGCTCGATGGTCGCGGTCGCGGCGATGTTCGCCGGCGGCATCGCCACCGCCATGCTGGCGCTGCGCCGCATCTGACACGCTTCGAAGGAGACACGTCATGTCACTCGTTACCGCCATCCTGATCGGCCTGCTGATGGGCGCTGTGTTCGGCTTCGCGCTGGAGAAATCCCGCGTGTTCGAGCCGGGCGTCATTGTCGGGCAGATGCAACTGCGCAACTTCATCATGCTGAA
>CAZXJZ010000128.1:0-13892 GCA_964641065.1 uncultured Hyphomicrobiales bacterium
TCCTCATCGACGGCCTGCAATATTGCAACTGGTCGGAGAAGATTTTCCGGGAGCTGAGCGCGGGCGGTGTCACCGCGATCCATGTCACAATCTGCTATCACGAGAATTTCCGCGAAACGATCGCCAATATCGGGCAATGGAACCGGTGGTTCCAGGATTATCCCGACCTGATCTGCCCGGCCTATACGGCCGATGACGTGCTGCGCGCGAAAGAAAGCGGGCGCACCGCGGTGATCTTCGGTTTCCAGAATCCATCGCCGATCGAGGACGACCTGTCGCTGGTCGAAATCTGGCACCGCCTCGGCGTGCGCTTCATGCAACTCTCCTATAACAACCAGAGCCTGCTTGCGACCGGCTGCTACGAGGCGGAAGATCCCGGCATCACGCGCATGGGACGCGAGGTGATCCGTGAAATGAACCGCGTCGGGCTGGTGATCGACATGTCGCATTCGGCCGAGCGTTCGACACTGGAAGCGATCGAACTCTCGTCGCGGCCGATCGCGATCACCCATGCCAATCCGTCGTCATGGCACGACGTGCCGCGCAACAAATCCGACGCGGTGCTGAAGGCGCTTGGCGAAAGCGGCGGCATGCTCGGCTTCTCGCTCTATCCATTGCACCTCAAGGGTGGCTCGGGCTGCACACTGCGCAGCTTCTGCGAGATGGTGGCGCGGACGGCCGAATTGATGGGCGTCGAGCGCATCGGCATTGGGTCGGACCTTTGTCAGGATCAGCCGGATTCGGTGGTGGAATGGATGCGTGTCGGGCGTTGGACCCGCGATTCGCGTGGCGCCTCCGGTCCGCTCGGCGCTGCGGTGTTTCCGCCGCAACCGGACTGGTTCCGCGACAACACGCAATTTGCGGGCATCGCCTCCGGACTTACGGAGGTTGGTTTCGCGCAGCCGGATATCGACCGGATCATGGGCGGAAACTGGCTCGACTTCTTCGAGCGATCCTTCTGTCCCCAAGCGGAGGCGAAGCCGAGCCGTGAAGCGGCGGCCAGGCGCGCTGCGAGCAAGGGCGTCTGACAATGATGACGCGGCCTGAACCAGTCTTGCGCGACTTGGACGGGCCCGCCTCCGGCGCCGACAATGCGCCGCGCGTGGCGCTACGCTCGCCGGACATGGTGATGCGGCTCGATCGTCTCGGCAGTTTCCATCAGACCCGTCTGTCCTTCATGCGCGTGCTGCTTCGCCGGCTTGCGCGCGACAACTGGAGGCTGTCGCGAGTCTCGTGGGACGTGGACGCTCGAGGCGAGGGTGTTGCGGTCTATCGTGCCGGGGGTCCGTCACGCAGCTATAGTCTTGTCGCCTTTGCCCATGACCTGCCGCCAGAGAAACGCACCGATCGCGTGATCGCCGAGGAATGGGATGCGGCCTTCGCGCTGTATGACGGCGATCCGTCCCCGGCCGATATCGAACGGCTGCGCGCCAACGTTCCGCGTCAGGAAGCCGGCCGCGTCAGCGAGAATGAGATCGTGCTGGCGCGCGCCAACAAGAGCGTGCGCCTGTTCGATCATGTGGTGTCCCGCCTCGCTGCGGGGCAGCAGCCGCGCGCCGAAGACCTCGCTCCGGTCGGCTATCTGATGCGCACGACCGCGGTTTATGGCAGCGGCAAGTTCGGGCTCGCGGTGCGCGAGGCGATCTGCGGCCGCGAGGAATTCAATGCGCCGTTCCAGGCCGAGATGCTCGCCGTCTTCCTGATCCGCGCCTTCACCCTCGATCTGGTCGATCACGCGGCGAGGATTAAAGCCCCGGGGCAAGCGGTCACGCTTGCGCCCACGCTCCGGCGCAGTCTTGGCGTGGGTAACGCCACCGGTCTTGGCATGGCGCCTTTTCTGATCAATCATCCGGCGCTGCTCGATCACTGGATCACCGCGCGCGAGACCGCATTGGCGCGCGTTCGCAGCCTGTCGAACCCTGCGTCGTGGCGCATGTTGCCGGATTTGCTGGCGCGCGCACGCAAGCTGGTGGCGTCCTGGACCACAACCGATGCCGTGCAGCAAGCGCGCATCGAAGGCCTCGCCGCCGACCTCGCGAGATTGTCGGCGCAGATTGCCCGCGGTCCATCCGGCTCGCTGCCGTTCGATTCGCTTTATCGATGGGCGGAGGCGGAGATTGGCCTCGAGGCGCAGGAATTGCTGGTCTCGCTCCTGATCGAGCCGCATGGCGACCTCGTCGACGATCTTGCCGAGACGATGGCCTGCGACGAGGACGCGGAATTTACGATCGACGGCAGGATGAGCGTTTCCGCGCTTATCACGCTGATCGAGCAGAACTACCGCTTCTCGATCGACACCGATTTTAGCGAGACCGCGCAGCAGGCCCGCTTCTGGTACGTCTCCGAGGAAAAGCTCGAACCGCGTCTCGGCGAACGGGCTGAGGAGGATGGCGCCGACCGCGAACAGCCGCTCGGCATCGCCCGCGATGTCGCCGCGCTTTATCGGTTGCTGCGGACGCGCGAGCGTGGCGACCGCGTTTCGGCTTTCCTGTTGCAGCAACCGGAGCATCGGCATTTGGTCCGCCGTATCCAAATGTCGGCGCGGCATCCCTATGCGGAGGTGCGGGACAATCTTCTCTCCGCGCAGATGCGTCCGATCGATCTGCTGCGCGCGAAGCTGGCGTGTTTCGGTGCCACCCGTTTCGACCCCAAGTCGGATCGCTGGGTACGCATCACCATGTTCCAGAATGCACCGCTGCTGGACGAGATCGGCACTTGCGATGCGGACGACTGGGTGCTTCCGCCGCTCGGCGAGGCCAGGGCATGACCTGGTCGCTGAACGAACTGGAAAGCGAAGCCAGGAAAGCCATTCGCGGCGCAGGCTTGCCATGGGGGCTGGCCGAAGAAGGCGGCAAGGCGGTGCGCTGGCTTGCGGCGCACGGCATCGACCCGCTGCCGGCGCTGGCCGACGTGCTGGAGCGTCATGATCGCGGTGAGCGGATCACATCGGCTTGCAGGTTCACGGAGAGCGACCGTCTGACTGCCGATGCGCCGCTCTGTCCGATCACGCTCGGGGCCACGCTTTGCGATGATGCTGATCGGCTGACGACGAATACTTTCGTCGCCGGTCCGGTCGCGCGGCCGTTGCTGCTGGCTCCATTTGTGGCCGCGGCCGCGCGCATCCTCGGACGTCCATCGCAGTTGGAGGCGGATGGGATGCGTATCGCGCTGGATGAGCGCGGCGATCCGTCCGGCGATCTTTCGTCGCTTGATGTGTCGGATGCAGTCGCGATCCGATGCACGTCGATGGCCGATCGTGTGTCCGGTTCGCGAACCAAGGTCGCATCCACGCGCGGGATCGCGACCGATCCGCAGGCGTGGCAGCGTATCGCTGCCTATGGTCACCGAACCTACGTTCCCGCCAGCGAGCGTTCGCGGCGCGAGGGCGCGGGCGCCGGTCTGATCGACAATGATTGAGCAGTTCCCAAAGACTGAGTATCGCCGATGAGCCAGGTAATATGAATCAAGTGACGATGACCCTGAGCGAGATCGAAGCGCTGGCGCTGGCCGCGCTTATGGCCGCCGGTGCATCGCCCGAGCAGGCGCAGCCGCTTGCTTCGGCTGTTGCCGGTGCCGAAGCCGACGGAATCGCCTCGCATGGCCTCGCCTATGTGCCGACCTATTGCGAGCATTTGCGCTGCGGCAAGGTCGACGGCAAGGCCGTGCCGGAGGTGAGCAAGCCGAAGCCCGCGCTGCTGATCGCCGATGCGAAGAGCGGCTTCGCGCATCCGGCGATCGATGCCGGTTTCAAACAGTTGATTCCGCTGGCGCGCGAGATGGGGATTGCCGCCCTCGCGATCCGCAATTCCTATAATTGCGGTGTGCTGGGCTATCACACCGAACGGCTGGCAGCCGCCGGTCTGCTGGGGCTTGGCTATACCAACGCGCCGGCCTCGATTGCGCCCTTCGGCGGCCGCGAGGCGGTGGTCGGCACCAATCCGTTCGCGATCGCAGCGCCCGACGGCAAAGGCGGTGCCGCGATCTCGATCGACCAGAGCGCGAGCGTCATCGCCAAGAGCGAGGTGATGCGGAGGAAGCGCGCCGGTGCATCGATTCCGGAAGGCTGGGCCTTCGGTCCGGACGGCGAGCCAACCACCGATCCGGATGTCGCGCTGAAAGGCACGATGGCGCCGAGCGGCGGCTACAAAGGTTTCGGTGCCGGCCTGATGGTCGAACTGCTCGCGGCCGCCGCGAGCGGCGCATTGCTGGCGATGGATGCGAGCCCGTTTTCCGGCACGGCCGGCGGGCCGCCGCGCACCGGGCAATTCTTTATCGCAATCGATGTGGCGACGAGTTCGGGCGGCGCATTCGGCGAGCGCGTCACGCGTCTGGTTGAGGCGATCGCGGCGCAGGACGGCGCGCACATCCCCGGCAGCAAGCGCAAGGCCGCGCGGGCGAAGTCGGGCGCGGGCGTCGCGGTGTCCGCGGACCTCGTGAAGCAGATCAGGGATCTCGCCGCATAGCGGGTGATCGACAGGGAGAAACAGATGGCCGTTACCACCAAACAAGAGAGCGAAACCAATTCGCCAGTGATCGCGATGCGTGGCGCCGGCTATTACAGCGCCAACACGGTCGGCGCCAAGGCCGTGATCGATGCGGCTGCCGACCTCGTGCTGGAAGCGCTGGAATCGATGCCGCTGACCGGCACGACGCCGTTCACAATCGCGGATTATGGCGCGGCCGACGGCGGCACCTCGATCGACATGATGCGCAGGGCGATTGCCCGAATCCGCAAGGATGCTCCCGAGCGGCAGATCGCCATCACCTATACCGACCTGCCGCATAACGACTTCTCCGTGCTGTTCCAGCTGCTGCAGGGGCTGCTGCCGGCCTTCAAGGACAATCCGCTGGCGCTACAGCCGAACGTGTTCACCTTCGGCAGCGGCATGTCTTTCTATCGTCAGATTTTTCCAGATAGCACCATTTCGCTCGGCTTCTCGGCGACGGCGATGCACTGGCTCAGCAAGCTGCCGCTACAGATTGCCGATCACACCCACGCGGTCGGCGCCAACGCGGAAGAGAAGAAAGAGCTGCGCAAGGCTGCGCTCGCCGATTGGGACACGATCCTGCTGCATCGCGCCCGCGAGATGATGCCGGGCGGCAAGTTCGTGTTCGCCAATTTTTGCGAGGACGAGAAAGGGCATTATCTCGGCCATACCGGCGGGGTGAACATGCACGACACTTTCGCCAAGCATTGGCGAAACCTGCTGCGTGACGGCACCATCACCGAGGCCGAATACCGGGGCGCCAACTTCCTGCAATTCTACAAGACCAAGGACGAGTTCGTGGCGCCGTTCCAGGACCCGAATTCGGCCGTCAGCAAAGCGGGGCTGGTTCTGGAAAAGGTTTTCACGCGCACCACGGGCTGCCCCTATGCGGCGGACTTCAAGCAGAAGGGCGACGCTGCCGCCTTTGCCAAAAGCTATGTCCCGACGCTGCGTTCGTGGAGCGAAAGCACATTCATGGGCGGGCTCGATCCGAGCCGGCCGCAGCAGGAGCGCATGGCGATCGTCAATCGCTTCTACGAATCCTACGAGGCGGATGTCGCCGCTTCGCCTGAGGGTCATGCGATGGATTACGTCCACTGCTTCATGGTGGTCGGAAAGAAGGCCTGATGCCGGTGCGGGACCGAGCAGCAGGAGGGAGAAGCGCTGTCGAGACGGACTGAAGGTTTGCACATCAACTGAATTGCAACGGGGACAGAGAGAGGTGGATCATGCAACGTCGTAAATTTCTCAAGGGTGCCGGTCTGGTCGCAGCGACGGCCGGGATTGCGGCGCCGGCTATTGCGCAGACGCCGACCATCAAGTGGCGCATGGCGGCGAGCTGGCCGAAAAGCCTGGATACACTTTACGGCTCGGCCGTCGCGATGTGCGAGCGGATCAGCCAGATCACCGATGGCAAATTCCAGATTCAGGTCTTCGCCGGCGGCGAGATCGTGCCGCCGCTTCAGGTGTTCGATGCGGCCGCCAACAACACCGTCGAGTGCTCGCATACGCTGACGTCCTACTTCATCGGCAAGAACACCGCGTATGCCTTTGACGGCGGACTGCCGTTCGGGCTCAACGCGCGCCAGCAGGCGGCGTGGCTCTATTACGGTGGCGGCATGGAGCTGCTGCGTACCCTGTTCGGAAAGGCCGGACTGGTGCAGGTGCCGGTCGGCAATGTCGGCGTCCAGATGGGCGGCTGGTTCCGCAAGGAGATCAATTCGGTCGAGGACCTCAAGGGCCTCAAATTCCGCATCGGCGGTCTGGGCGGCACGGTGTTTTCGAAGCTCGGCGTGATCCCGCAGCAGATCGCCGCTGCGGATATCTATTCGTCGCTCGAACGTGGCACCATCGATGCGGCCGAATGGATCGGCCCGCATGACGATGAGAAATTCGGCTTCTTCAAGGTGGCGAAATACTACTACACGCCCGGCTGGTGGGAGGGATCGGCGCAGATCACCTCGCTGGTCAACAAGGGCGCGTGGGATGGCCTGCCGAAGGAATTCCGCATTGCGTTCGAGACCGCAGCCAACGAGCAGATGACGATGATGCTCGCGAATTACGATGCCAAGAATCCGGCGGCGCTTCGTCGTCTGATCGCCAACGGGACCGAAATTAGGGCCTTCCCGCGGGATGTCATGGAGGCCGCCTACAAGGCGTCGCTGGAAACCTTCGACGACCTGTCGAGCAAGAACCCTGACTTCAAGACTATCTACGAGCCCTGGACCAAGTTCGCCCGCGAGTCGAATGACTGGTTCCGCCTCGCGGAATACCGGCTGGACAGCGCACGGTTCTCGGCGCCCGCTCGCTAGACCAGCCCGTAAAGCGCAATCGCGGCCGGCAGTGCTTCGGCGCTGCCGGCTGCGGCGCCAAGCTGACGATGACCGGTGGCTGCAAAGCGGCTGCGACGCCGCACAGGCGTCTCCCAGTCGACTGTCGATGTCCGGTCAAATGCGAAGCCCGGAATCGGGCCGCTGTTGCAGCGAATTGTCCGGTCATTTAGGCTGCCCCCCAGGTCCGCAATGACGCGAATAATCGCGCAGCGACATCGGATCTGGGAGGAATGAAATATGAAAAGGCTTTTCTGGGCAGCGATCTCAGCCACTGCGATCTCGTCTACGCTCGTTGGTTTTATGGTTCTTGCGTCGGCGCAGACGTTTCCCTCACGCCCGGTCACATTGCTTGTCCCGTTCCCGCCCGGAGGTGTGACCGACACCACGGCCCGCGTCATCGAAGCGGAGCTCGCGAAGGAGCTCGGCCAGCCCGTCGTCATCGAGAACAGGGGCGGCAGCGGCGGCAACATCGGGACCAACATGGTCGCCCGCGCGCAGGCGGACGGACACACCCTTCTGGTCGTGCCCAATGCAACCGTGGTTATGAACCCCTACACCTTCAAGAATTATCCGATCGATCCGGGTAAGGATCTGACCGGGGTCGCCATGATTGGAGAGACCTATATCGGCCTCGTCGTCAAGGCGGACTCTCCGTTCAATACGATCCAGGACGTCATTGCCGCGGCAAAAGCAAAGCCCGGAGAACTCAGCTTCGGGCATATCGGCGTCGGCTCGGCCCACAACATCGCGGGCGCATTGCTGAACAAGCAGGCTGGAATCAATATTCTTCCGGTGCCGTTCCAGGGTGCCGGTCCGGCCCTCCAGAGTCTGCTCGGGGGTCACATCACCATGAGTTTCGCCACTGTCGCCAGCGTCGTGCCGTATCTCGAAGGCAAGCAGATGAAGCTGATCGCCTTCGCCGAGCCTTCCCGCGTCAAGCAGATGCCGGACGTGCCAACGATCAACGAGGTCGTTTCGGGCGTGCAGGTGACCTCCTGGGTCGGCGTGTTCGCGCCGGCGGCAACGCCGAAGCCGGTTGTCGATCGTCTCAATGCGGCGATCAACAAGCTGCTTGCGCTACCCGATGTGAAGACGAAGCTGGACCGTATCGGTGTCGTGCCGATGCCGGAGACTCCGGCGGAGTTCAACAAGCGCATTCAGGAAGATCTCAAATTCTGGAAGGGCGCGATCGAGGTGGCCGGTATCACGCCGCAATAGTGGTCCAGGCAGGCTTGCCGCGGGATACTGACACCTGAACGGCCTGGACGGCGCCGCGATCATCGCGGCGCCGCTGCCGTTTTAGCGTCCAGGGGACGGTGATCCGGGTTCCCGGCAGCGCCTATGCCGTTCCGTTGGGTGAAGGCATCGGCAGCAGTACCCTGCAAGCTAATTAACTCGAAATGTCCGGCCATTTTGTTGGCCGGCAGGGATCAAGCTGCCTTGCGGTCAATTGTCCGGTCATTTAGGGTGCCCGAAATTTGAGAGTTCGGCTTCGATCGCGCTCGCGGGCCGGACCAGGGAGGGACCCATGAGGACATTTTTCCGCGTTGCAGCAGCGATAGCTGCGATTTCGGCCGCTTTATCCGGCGCTGCGGACAAAGCCGCGGCGCAGACCTACCCGTCCCGTCCGGTCACCATCGTGGTTCCATTCCCGCCGGGCGGCGTCATCGACACCACGGCGCGCGTCATCGAATCCGAACTGAGCAAGGAACTTGGCCAGCCGGTGGTCATCGAGAACAAGGGCGGCAGCGGCGGCAACATCGGCACCCACCTCGTCTCTCGCGCGCAGCCGGACGGGCACACCCTCCTGATGGCTCCCAATTCCGTGCTGGTGACGAACCCCTTCACCTTCAAGAACTATCCCATCGATCCGGTAAAGGATCTCGCCGACGTCGCGATGATCGGCGAGACCTATATCGGGCTGGTCGTCCCCGCATCGTCGCCGTTCAATTCGCTTCAGGACATCATTGCAGCCGCGAAGGCCAAACCCGGCGAACTCACTTACGGGCATATCGGCGTCGGCTCGGCCCACAACATCGCGGGCGCTCTGCTGAACAAGAAGGCCGGCATCAACATCACTCCGGTTCCGTTCCAGGGTGCTGGCCCGGCGATGCAAAGCCTGCTCGGCAACCACATCACCATGAGCTACGGCACGCTGGCCGGCATCCTGCCCTATGTCGAATCCAAGCAGATGAAGCTGATCGCAATCGCCGAACCCAAGCGCATCAAGAAGCTGCCGCAAGTCACGACGATGGACGAGGTGGTGCCCGGCGTCGAGGCGACCGTCTGGGTCGGCGTATTCGCGCCGGCCGGTACACCGAAGGCGGTGGTTGAACGGCTGAATGCCGCGATCAACAAGGTGATCGAAATTCCCGAAATCCAGACCAAGCTCGATCGGATCGGCGTTGTGCCGACGCCCGGTTCAATCGCGGATTTCGAAAAGCGCGTTCGCGACGATCTCAAGTTCTGGAAAAGCGCGGTTGAACTCGCCGGCGTTACGCCGCAATAGTCGGTTGATCCGTCACCTGGATTCTTCACGTGGATCAGATTGCAGATTCCTTGTGTGACGTCCTCCTGACGGAGGAGGTGTCGGAGACGACACCGTTCTGGGCCGTGCTGGCGATAGGGCTGACCGGCCGCCTTGCCGCGGATTTCGGGGCGCGTGTCGTTCGCGTGTGTCGCGGCACCGATCCGCTATCGGTCGCGCGAGCGGATGCGGGCGACGCGCCACGCCTGGCTCATTTCGAGGCGCTGCAAGCCTTTCTGTCCCACGGAAAGGAATGCGCGCCACCGGACACGCCTCTCGTGGCCCACGGCTCCATCCGGCCTCGCACCCATGTGCGTCTGATGTATGACGGCGACACGAGTCCGTCTGTCTCGACTGCCGGCGCCGGCGATCTTGCGGCCAAGACCGTGATCTTCGCCGAGGACGTGACCGGCCAGGGGGGAGCCAAGGCTGCCGCAAGCGAATTCACAATTTGTGCGAGGAGCGGGCTCCTCGACATTGTCGGTCGCTCGGACGCCCGGCCGCTCATGCTGGGCGGCCATCAGATTTCATATTCGACGGGTCTGTCCGGTTTTCTTGCAGCCTCGGCGCTGTTGCACGGGACGGATCTTGATCGTGCCGAAGTCTCGGCGCTCGGCACTGCCTTGTGGATCAACTGGAAGTCGCTGGCAGCGGCCGCGCGGGGGAAGCCGATCCCGCGGCGCTCCGCGGAAAGTGGAAAGTGGCGCACCGCGCCGTGTGCGGATGGTCATGTCGCGCTTGTGTATTTCGACCGCGACTGGCCAGTGCTCGCCAGAATGACAGGCGATGCGGAGATGCAGGCGCTAGCCGCGGAGCGAGCCTGGACCGACCGTACGAAACTCGCCGAGCTTGAGCGCCGACTCGAATCCTGGGTGCTCGGTCAGACACGCGAGCAGATATCGGCCGCATCGAAGACGTCAGCTCTGGCGTTGGGCGCCGTCTGGACCCCGGCGGAGTTGCTCAATGACCAACAATATCGAGCGCGCAGCTTCTTCGGCGCGGCGGTAGATGGGAACGCTCCCCGTCCGCGACTGCCGATGATGATTGCGGCGCGCGGCGCATCGGGCAGAGCGCCGCGGCGTGATCGAGCGGCGGGCGGCGGCGGTCCGCTGTCCGGCATTCGTGTGATCGATCTCGGGATTCTCACGGCCGGCGCGAGCACGTCCGCAATTCTCGCCGATCTCGGTGCCGACGTCATCAAGGTGGAATCGCCGACCTATCTCGATCCGTTTCGCGGCACGCCAGGAACGAGCCGCGCCGAGGGCTGGTGGAACAATTCCGACGCATTCAAGAGCACCAACCGCAACAAGCGGGGTATCTGCCTCGATCTGAAATCGGACCGCGGCCGCGAGATCTTCCTCGAACTTGCTGCGCAATCGGATGTCGTGATCGAGAATTTTCGGCGCGGTGTGATGCAACGGCTCGGCCTTGGCTATGAGGCGCTGCGCGCAGCGAATGGCGGGATCATCCTCGCGTCTGTCTCGAGCCAGGGCGAGAATGGACCGGACGCGGGCAATATCTCGTTTGGTTCAACCCTTGAAGCAACCTCGGGACTTGCCGCCTTGACAGCCTATGACGGCGGGGTTCCGCTGGTGACCGGCATGGACCTGAATTATCCGGATCAGGTCGGCTCGGTTTTTGGCGCCTCCGCCATCGTTGCTGCCTTGCATGCCGTGCAACGTTCGGGAGCCGGCGCACATCTCGACATCTCGCAGCGTGAGCTGACAACCTATCTGCTGGGCGAGGCGATTATGGCGTCTGCCGACGTCGTTGCGGCATCGCGCGGAAATGCGTCTCCCGAATATCTTCTGCAGGATGCGTTCGCGACGAAGGACGGCTGGATTGCGATCAGCCTGCGGGATGAAAAGGATATGATGCGCGCGTTGACACTCGCCGCGCCGCACATGGCCGGCGCGAACAGCCGCGATGTTGCCGCCTGCAAGAGCGCATTGAGCGCCTGGACGTCGAGCGAGACATCTCAGGACATTTGCAAACGCCTGAAGACGAGTGGCCTTGCCGCGGCGGTTGTCTGCAACGGGCAGGATGCTTGGCATTGCGCACAGCAAGGAGCTGGTGGCGCGATCCAGCCCCTCGCGCGATCACCGTCGGAAGACATCGTGAAAGGGTTCCCGCTGCATCTGCCGCAGCGACCCATCGCGGTGACCCTGTCGGCGCCGGATCTCGGCCAGCACACCGAGGAGGTGCTGCGCGATATTCTCGGCCTCTCATCTGCCGAGATCGCGCAGCTTGCGCAGGACAATGTCATCGGTACGAGACCGGCATCGCCGAATGCATCGCGGCTGGATTGACTGATCTGTTCCTGCGGCGCCCATAGATTGAAAGAGAAGCGAGCGATGAAAGCGGTTCGTTGTCACGAGTGGGGCGACCCCGACGTCCTGACGGTCGAAGACATCGAAGCGCCGCGGCCGGGGGGCGCTGAAGTTCTGATCCGCGTCGAGGCCAGCGCGGTGAATTTCACCGACACGTTGATCGTTGCCGGAAAATACCAGTTCAAGCCGAAGCTGCCGCATATTCCCGGTCACGAGCTTGCCGGAATCGTGCTGGAAACGGGCGAGGGCGTGACGCAATGCGCCGTAGGCGATCGTGTCATCGCATCGGCGCGGCAGGGCGGTGGCTTCGCAGAGGAATATGTAGCGCTGGCCGACAAGGTCTATCGCATTCCGGACAACATGAGCTTCGAGGCGGGTGCGGGCTTCATCATTGGATACGGCACTGCGTATTTCGCGCTTCGTTATCGTGCCATGCTGCAGCCCGGAGAGACGCTGCTTGTGAATGGCGCGGCCGGCGGTGTTGGTCTGGCCGCTATTCAGGTCGGCAAGGCGCTGGGAGCGCGCGTCATTGCCTGCGCCTCGACGCCGGACAAGATCGCGCTCGCGGCATCGTTTGGCGCCGATTGCTGCATCAATTATGTGAGCGAAAGCGTGCGCGACAGGGCACTGGCTTTTACCGACGGCAAGGGCGTGGATGTCGTGTTCGATCCGGTCGGTGGCGATGCCTTCATGCAGGCCATGAGGGTCGTCGGCTGGCACGCGCGCATGCTGATCGTTGGATTTGCTTCTGGTACATGGCAGCAGATCCCCGCGAATATCGTGCTGGTGAAAAATATTGCGGTGATGAGTTCGCTGTGGGGCGCGGAAATGGAGCGCGATCCGGAATTCGCCCGCACGGTGCTCGGTGAAGCGCTGGCGCTGTATCGCGACGGGCGGCTGCGGCCGTTGCCCGGCAAGACCTATCCACTGAAGAATGCGGCCAATGCGCTTCGTGACATGATAAGCCGCAACGTGACGGGCAAGAGCATCGTTCTGCCGCGCGCCTGACCGCTCTTCCGCGTTACGCCTTTGGTCGGCGGCGCATCAGCACCCGGCGTTCCGCCTCGAATACGATCTTGTCGTCCTGATTGAGGCCGATGTGGCGGAAGCGCACGACCCCGGCATCCTTGCGGTCGCTATCTTCCTTGTCGATCACTTCGCTGAAAGCGTAGAGGGTGTCGCCGTGAACGACCGGATGCTTGAGACGGAGCCCTGTCAGCGACAGCTCTGCGAGCGCGTTTTCCGCGGTGTCCTGCGCGGCGAGCCCGATCACGATCGATGCCGTGACGCCGCCGAACACAATGCGGGTGCCGAACGGCGTCTGCTTCATCAGATGCTCGTTGAAATGGCCATCGGCGGTATTCATCACAAGGTTGGTGATGAACTGGTTTTCCAGCGCTTCGACCGTCTTGCCGCGACTGTGCCGGATAACGAGGCCGGTCGTGAAGTCCTCGAAATAGTTGTTGGCTCCGGTCAGTGCAGGGTCGTTCATGGCGGAACCTATGCGAGCAAGCGGTCGGAAATGATACGAAGCTGAATCTCGGAGGTGCCCTCGAAGATCTTCGTCAGCCGTGCGTCGCGCCAGAACCGTTCGACCGGGTGGAGGGTCGTATAGCCCGCGCCGCCCAGCACCTGGAGGGCGTCCGAGGTGACGCGTTCAGCCATCTCGCTCGCGAGATATTTCACCATCGACGATTCCTTATCGCTCCGGCGGCCGGTATCCACGCAATCGCAAACGAAATACATCAATTGCCGCGCAGCTTCGATCTCGGTCGCCATCTTCGCAAGCTTGAAGCGGACCCCCTGGAAGTCGGAGATCGGTTTGCCGAACTGCATGCGCTCCTTGGCATAGGCGATAGCGGAGTCCAGCGCGCCGGTGGCGCATCCGATCGCGCGGGCGGCGGTGTGCGCACGCGCCTTCTCGAGTTCGCTCGTGATCAGGTAGAAGCCCTTGCCTTCTTCGCCCATGAGTGAAGAGGCTGGAATGCGGAAGTCGTCGAACGCCAATTCGAAGGTCTTCATCCCGAAATAGCCGATCTTCGGAATCGAGTGGCCCTGAAGGCCTTTCGGAAAGCTGCCGCGCGGCTTTTCGAACATGAAGCAGGAGATGCCTTCGTGCCGCCGCTTCGGGTTGGTCGGCTCGGATGTGCGCGCCATCAGGATCATGAAGTCGGCGCCGTCGGCGAAGGTGCACCAGTACTTGTTGCCGTTGATG
>CAZXJZ010000129.1:0-13764 GCA_964641065.1 uncultured Hyphomicrobiales bacterium
CTTCACCCAAAATAAACGCTAATCGCAGGTAAAGGCCGCCCGATCGTGGTTAGCGATGCGTTGCCGCGCGCTGTTTACCATTCGCATCGATTTTTCCCGTGTAGTCGCTCGCATGAGCGGCGCCGCTGTTTGGCGCCCATCTCCAAGCCGATGTCGAACAAGTGTGAGTAGCGTCGATGAAGCGTTCTGGTCTTTTGCTTGCCGCAGCCATGACCGGTGTAACCGGTGCTGCGCTCATCTCAACGCCGGTCCATGCGCAAGGTCAGCCGAATATGGGCGGCGGGTTTATCGAGTTTCTGTTCAGTGGTGGACAATCCGGCGCGCAGCCGCGCTACCGCGAGCAGCCGGCCTTTCCCGGCGCACGGGTTCAGGGCGATGAGCAACGTTCGCCGGGCTATTACCAGCCCGGGATGTATCAGGATCCGAACGGCACTCCGCCGCTGGTCTATCGCGGCCCCGATCAGGGAGGCTCACGCGCCTTCGATCCGCGTTTCGCCAAGCAGGTGGTGCCGTATTCCGGCAAGGAAAAGCCCGGCACGATCGTGGTCGATACGCCGCAGCGCTTTCTCTATCTGGTGCAGGATAACGGGACCGCACTGCGCTACGGCATAGGCGTCGGACGCCCGGGCTTCACCTGGGCCGGCGTGAAGTCGGTGACCCGCAAGGCGGAATGGCCGGACTGGGTGCCGCCGAAGGAAATGCTCGCTCGCCGTCCGGAATTGCCGCGCCACATGGCCGGCGGTCCGGACAATCCGCTTGGGGCGCGCGCACTGTATCTGGGCTCGTCGCTTTATCGCATCCATGGCTCGAACGAGCCCTGGACCATCGGCCAGGCGGTGTCGTCGGGCTGCATCCGCATGCGCAACGAGGATGTCACCGATCTCTACGAGCGGGTGAAGGTCGGCACCAGGGTTATCGTGATCTGATCGCAAATGCGGCGATCAGCGGGCCGCGCATTCGCTTGTCTGAAGGTCCCCAGCCTTCCGTAAACGATGGCCGGCCCGTCAATTAAAAAAGGTCCGCTCGCGAGAGCGGACCTTTTCTTTTTCGTGCGGCGGGTAGATTAGAGATCGTAGTCCATATCCATGTCGAAGCCGCCATCGTCTTCCGGCATCAGCGCGCCGTCGTCGGCCGCGCCATGCGCCTGATCGTAAAGCCCGGTGCGGTCACTGGCGCCTTCCGACCGGCCGACGCTGTCGAGCCCGGCCTGTTGCGCGAGATTGCCTTCGCCCCCGGCTGCGTCGCCCCAAGGATTGGCTGAAGGATTGGCCGCAGCCGTGTCCTTGCCGGCGACGTCACCAAGGCCTTGCGCCTTGGCCTGGCCTCCGAAGATCCCGCCAAGCGAATTCATCAGCAATGAGCCGCCGATCGCGCCCGCAGCCGCGGCCGCTGCGGTTCCGAGGAACGAGCCTCCGGCACCGCCGCGTCCGGCATCGGCGGCCTGCGGCGCCGGGCCGCCCTGATAGCGGCCCGGGTAGCCGCCTTGTTCCGGATACGCGTCGCCCGATCGCTGAAAGCCGGGCGGCACGCCCATCGGACGGTCGCCTGGCCGGTCTCCCGGCCGAAGACCGCCGACCGGCGGCACGGAAGAGCGGGTGTTGCCGCCGCCAAAGACCGCGTCGCGCATCGAACCCAGAAATCCGCCGCTGTCCTGCGGCGGAGCTTCCGCGGATTCCAGTTCGGCGATGCGTTCATGGGCCTGACGCAGTGCCTCCTCCTGCAGGAGCACCGTCTGCACCAGCGCATAGGCCGCGTTCGGCGCCCGGCGCAGTCCGGCTTGGATCGCGTCCTCGGCGTCGGGCTCGCGCGGATTGCGCTCGAGCGTCGCAAGCCGTTCGAACAAGTCATCGACCAGTCTGCGTTCCTGCGGTGTCATAAGTTCCTCCTTCGAATCCGCGTCTGCGGACGCGCAGGATGTAGGAATGCGGGTCGCGCTGCGGGAGAGGTCACGACAACGTGACGCGATGGGTCTGTAGGAGGTCGGGGAAGGTATCGCCGGCCAGGAAGGCGTGCTCCCGTTCGCGCAAATTGGTGAGCGGATCCAGCGCCTTGAGTTCGTCGTCGACAAATCCGGGATGGCACATGACGACGCCGCCATCGGGCAGCCCATCGAGAAATTTCGCGAACAGCGTGGCGAAATCCGGGTCGGTGCTGAAGTCATAGCTGCCGGCAAAGCCAGGATTGACCGTCACCCCCAGCGCCGTCGCGCGTTTGCGAAAGCCGGCACTCATCATGTCGAGCAGCAGGCCCTTGCGATCGGACATGCGCGCCGACAGAGGTGTCACGCGTCCGCACTGCCGCATCCAGGCGCCGGGCAGGCTTTCGCGAATGACCGACAGGACTGCATCCCGGATCTGCGGGAAGATCTGCACATGCTGATGGCCGTCGACATAATCGGGCAGATAGCCGAACGTCTGCGCGAAGGCGGCAATCTGCGTGCGCAATTCGTGGGCGATGAGTTCGCGGTCGAGCCGCGCGATCAGCGCGCTGCCGAGCGTGGCGGGCAATGACAGGAAGGCACCGTCCTGCAAATGGGTGTAGCTCTCGCTCGACGGCCGGAACGGCGCCGTGAGGGTGAAGTGCAGGCCGATCTGCAGATGCGGTGCGATGCGTTTCAAGGCGGTGAGTGCTGCTGCCTCTGTCGAGGTGAGGGACGGCGCCACCACCATCGCCGAGGTGGCATTGATGCGGCCTTTGGCGATCAGGCTGCGGATCGCTTCGTTGACGCCGGGCGAGATGCCGTAATCGTCCGCGCATAACACGATGCGCCGCAGGTTGGTCGCGTTCATCTGATCAGGCGGCCGCGCCGGGCTGGCGATCGTCGCCGGCGTCTTCGCTCGCCTCGCTGCGGGTCTGATGTTCGGCGACGAAATAGACCGGACGCGCCTTCTGCTCGGACAGGATCTTGCCGATATATTCGCCTAGCACGCCGATCATGATCAGTTGCACGCCGCCCAGCACCATCAGCCCGACCACGACCGACGGATAGCCTGGCACCGACTTCCCGTACATCAGGGTCTCGTACAGGATCGCCATACCGAAAATCAGGGCGCCGGTTGCCATCAGGATGCCGAGCAGGCTCGCAATGCGCAGCGGCGCCACCGAAAACGATGTCAGCCCCTCGATCGACAATCCGATCAGCGCGCCGAAATTCCAGCTCGAGCTGCCATGCTCACGATCGATCGGCTCGTAGTCGACGCGCAATTGCCGGAAGCCGATCCAGCTCGCCAGACCTTTGAAGAAGCGGTTGCGTTCCGGCAATTGCCGCAACGCATCCGCCGCGCGCGGCGACAGCAGACGGAAGTCGCCGGCGTCCTCCGGAATTTTGTAACGCGCGCGGAAATTGACCAGCGTATAAAACGTCTTCACGCCGATGCGTCGCAGCAGTGATTCCTGATCGCGATGCGCCTTGGCGGTATAGATCACGTCGTAACCGTCATCCAGCCAATGCGCGACCAGCCGCTCGATCAGCGATGGCGGATGCTGGCCGTCGCCGTCCATGAACAGCAGCGCGCCGTGACGCGCGTGGTTCAGTCCGGCCATCAGGGCCGCTTCCTTGCCGAAATTGCGCGACAGCGACAGCGTCTGCACGTCGAGGCCGATCGCCGGCAGCGCGCTTGCAACCGCATAGGTGTTGTCGCGCGAACCGTCGTCGATATAGACGACCTCGATCTTCAGTCCACGTGATTGACGCAACGCCTCGGCGGTCTCGCACAGCCGCGCGTGGAAGGCGGGCAGATTGCCGGCTTCGTTGAAGCACGGGACGATGATGGACAGTCCCAGTTCGTCGCGCTTGCGCGCGGCTGCGACTGCTGTATTGCCCTCTCGTCTGGTTCTTGCCGGCATCTCTCGCGCCCTCGCGGCTTGCGCGTCTCGTTCGCAACATATATCCGCAAGTCACGGATATTGCATGAGCTTTTGTTCAGAAAGCGCCGTTCCGTCAGAAAGTTAACGCCCGCCAATGCAGGATTTGCCCGACCCTCAGAGCTTGCCGGCGCGCATCGTGGCGGCATTGCGGCGACAGGCGCTGATGGTCAAGGCCATGAGCTTCGCCTCGATCGGCGTCGTCAATACGCTCGTCGACCTCGGACTGTTCCTGCTGGCGCTGAAATACCTGACCGCGTCGCTGGTGGTGGCGAACGTGCTGGCCTGGACCGTGGCGGTGTCCGGCTCCTACGTGATGAATTCCTTCATCACGTTCGCAGCTGAATCCGGACGGCGGTTGACGCCGCGCACCTACGTCACCTTCGTCGCCTCGCAGCTGCTCGGGCTCGCCGCCAGCACCGGCACATTGGTTGTCGCGGCGATGGTGATGCCGGTGCTGTATGCCAAATTGCTCGCCATCGGCGCGGCTTTTCTGGTCAACTTTTCGATGTCGCATTTCGTGGTGTTTCGTAAGCCGAGGGTCTAGCGCATGTCCGTTGCAGGAACCGAGCCCGGTCAGCGTCAGCTCAACGGGCCGCAGACGACAGGCCGCAGCTATCGCAATCTCTCCGCGCCGCGTCATTCTATGGCCCGCGACAACAATGTCGCGGTGCCAATGCGCGACGGCGTGACGCTGCTTGCCGATGTGCATCGTCCCGCCGAGGCTGGCCGCTACCCGGTACTGATCGCGGCGTCACCCTATCCACGTCAGATTCAGGATCTCGGCGCGCCGATGGGGTTCATCGAGGCCGGCGCCAGCGACTTTTTCGTACCACGCGGCTACGTCCACCTGATTGCCAATCTGCGCGGCACCGGCGGCTCGGGCGGCAGCTTCGGCTTCTTCGACGCGCAGGAGCGGCGCGACATGCACGATCTCGTCGAATGGGCGGCGGCGCAGCCCTGGTGCGACGGCAATGTCGGCATGGTCGGGATCAGCTATTTTGCGATGACGCAGCTCGAAGCCGCGGTCGAGCGGCCGCCGCATCTGAAGGCGATCTTCCCGGTCGCGGTCACCGCCGATCTTTACGAGGCTGCAGTTCACCACGGCCTGTTCTCCAGCTCGTTCGTCACGCCGTTCCTGGCGATGGTCGGCATGACGTCGAAGCTGTCCGATACGTTCCTGCGCAGCAAGCTGCTCGATGCCGCGCGGACCGTGCTGCATCTTCCCGCCGTGCACCGGAAGTTCGCCACCATGAACGGCGAGGCCGCGGTGACGGCGCTGAAGCTGCTGATGAAGCTGCATCACGATCCGCATCCCTGGGACGATATCTGGCGCACCATCGCGGTCGAGCGCCCGCTGCGCGATGCATGGTGGGACGAACGCAATCTCATGCCGCTGCTGCACAGGATCGAGGTGCCGGTCTATCTCGGCTGCGACTGGCAGAATGTGCCGCTGCACCTGCCCTCGACATTCCCCGCCTTCAATGCGCTGACGAACAGCCAGCATGTGCGCGTCGCGATGCTCGGCGATTACGGCCTGACCTGGCCGTGGGAAAGCCTGCATGTCGAGGCGCTGGCCTGGTTCGATCACTGGCTGAAGGGCAGCGACACCGGCATTCTAGAAGGGCCGCGCATTCGCTATATTCTGCCGGGTGCCGACGGATTTCGCGATGCCGATGCGTGGCCTGTGCCCGGCATCGCGTATCGGGACTATGCGCTGCGCGCCGATGGCGGCCTCGCGGCCGAGGAAGGCGCGGCCGGACACCGCGCGATGATGACGCTCGGTGCCGGCCTCAACCGCGATCATGCAAGCGAGACAGACCCGCCGTCCATCCTCGTCTGGACCAGCGAGCCGCTGGGGCGCGATCTCGACATGATCGGACCGGTCGAACTTGCGCTCGATGCGACAGCGACCGCAGGCGACACGGCGTTCTTTGCAACGCTGCAGGAGGTCGATCCCTCGGGAACCGCAACGGATGTCACCGCCGGATATCTGCGCGCCAGCTTGCGCCGAGTCGACCCGGATGCGAGCCGGCCAGGTGCCCCGGTCTTGCCGTGCACCAGCTTTGAAGCGGTTCCGATCGGGCAGGTCGTGCGCTACCGCATTCCGCTGGTCGATAACGCGCGGCGCTTCAAGGCCGGACACCGCGTTCGTCTGGTGCTCACCGGCGACGACCAGAATACGGACGCGCCCGCCATCATGGGCTTCCGGCACGCCTCGGTCGGTACGAGTTGTCTTTCCACCATCCTGTCCTCGTCTCGGCTGCTGCTGCCCATTCTGGACGGCTAGCGCGCCGGAACTTCGCCTGCCTCCCGCCCGTTGGTCCTCTAATCCATTCATGCGAGGACAACATGGCAGACGCAGCGACCAGAGACCGATTTGCACGCGCAGCGGAGCAGACGGCCGCCGCACAGCGCGATATCCAGGCGGACATCGACCGGAAGGACAAGGCCAGGCCGAAGCAGGACAACGAACCGGGCGCCATGCAGGCCGGCGCGCGCCGTTATCCCGAACCGCCGCTGCCGGCGCAGCACCTGAAGAAACCGGGTCAGGAATCCGATCTCGATCTGTCGCCGATGTATGACGCGCCGCATTACAAGGGCTCGGAGAAACTGAAGGGAATGGTCGCGCTGATCACCGGCGCGGATTCCGGCATCGGCCGCGCCGTCGCCGTCCTCTATGCGCGCGAAGGCGCTGATGTGGCGGTCGCCTATCTCTCCGAGCACGAGGACGCGGAAGAGACCAGGCGGGCCGTGGAGAAGGAAGGCCGCCGCTGCATCACGGTATCGGGCGATGTCGCAGATCGTGAATTCTGCAAGGAAGCGGTCGAGCGTACCGTGAAGGAGTTCGGCCGCCTCGACATCCTGGTCAACAACGCCGCCTTCCAGGAACACGTGAAGGACTTTCTCGATCTCACGCCCGAGCATTTCGATCGTACGCTGAAGACCAATCTCTACGGCTATTTCCATATGGCGCAGGCGGCGGTGCCACACATGAAGGAAGGATCCTCCATCGTCATGACCGGGTCGGTCACCGGTCTGCTCGGCAACGACAAGCTGCTCGACTATTCGATGACCAAAGGTGGTATCCATGCCTTCGTGCGCTCGCTGGCGACGCATCTCGTCGGCAAGGGCATTCGTGTGAATGCGGTCGCGCCCGGCCCGGTCTGGACGCCGCTCAATCCGGCCGATCGCGACGCGAAGGGCGTCTCGAAATTCGGTTCGGACACACCGATGAAACGGCCGGCGCAACCTGAAGAGATCGCACCGGCTTTTGTGTTTCTCGCCGCGCCGAGCTGTTCGAGCTACATCACCGGCGAAATCCTGCCGATCATCGGCGGCTATTCGGGAGGGTAGCGGTTATCGAGGGTATCGCGCGGCCGCACCCGCGCTAGGCCCCGCCTCGTCGCGGCAGCATCCGCACGAGCGTGCGATCCCCGAGTATCCAGTGATGAAAAAGGGAAGCTGTAGCGTGAAGGCCCGCAAATACCACCAGGCTGTTGGCGAGCAATTCGTGCACTTCTTTGACGTTACGCGAGAAAGCCCTGTTTGCCGGCCACGGCGAAGGAATTTCCATTAGCCCGAACAGAGGGAGCGCGTTGCCGCGCGCGAATTGCAGGACCACGCCGGAGATCACGGCCGCTATCAGCAGGGCATAAAGCGCGTAATGGGCTAGATGCGCTGTGAGATCGAGCCATTTCCCAAGAGCGGATGCTTCGAGCGGAGGCGCAGGATCGAACATTCTCCACAGCAGGCGAGCCGACGCGGCAATCAATATGGCGAGTCCGGCCGACATATGGGCGAACAACTGATATGCGCGGGGCGCACCTTTTGGAAGTACGTCGTCGAATGTCCCGAGCAACCATGCAACGATGACAAGCCCTGCTGTCAGCCAATGCAGGGATATGGGAACTGCGCCGTAGCCGGTCGCCGAGTTACGATATTGCATCAATGAAGCATATCGAACGCGACCGGTGTTAAGTTGATCAGTGTCAACCACAACCCGGTCGAAATCTTGCCTATGGAATCTCAAATTGCGGGCATGTCGGTACAATAGCTCGACTGGATCTAATTCATGAGCCGGCTTCGGACGCACCCGGAAAATCATCTCGTCGACCGCATCGGCTGGCTCAGGGCCGCGGTGCTTGGCGCCAATGACGGAATCGTCTCAACCGCAAGTCTCATTGTCGGAGTGGCTGCCGCCTCGGTGAACCACAGCGACGTGTTGCTTGCCGGCGTCGCAGGTCTCGTAGCCGGCGCCATGTCGATGGCGGCAGGCGAATACGTCTCGGTGAGTTCGCAGTCGGACACTGAACATGCCGATCTTGCCCGCGAGGCCAAGGAATTGGAGGATAACCCGGCCTTCGAAAAGGAGGAGCTTGCGGAAATCTACGTCAAGCGCGGACTTGACCTTGCGCTCGCGCGGGAGGTTGCAGCTCAGCTCATGACGAAAGATGCACTTGGCGCACATGCGCGGGACGAACTCGGCATATCGGAGATAACTACCGCGCGTCCGGTTCAGGCGGCGCTGACTTCCGCGGCGACTTTCGCCGTTGGCGCCGCGATGCCGTTGCTGATGGTGGTCGTGTCACCAGCGAACCTGATCGCTCCTCTCGTGTCGGTCGCATCATTAGGATTTCTTGCGCTTCTCGGCGCAATCGGCGCCAGGGCAGGCGGCGCCAACGTCATGCGCGCAACAATCCGCGTGACGTTCTGGGGAGCGCTTGCGATGGCGCTGACAGCCGGCATCGGCAAACTTTTCGGTACCGTCGTGTGAGCGCCGCAAGCACGGAGGTCTCGGCCGGCGCAAAGGGGGGCTGCCCCCGCTTGGTTGCGGTATCGAGAGCTCGCTCCGCTGCCGATTACACGCCCGCCTTCAGCGTCTCGAAAAGCGGGTTGTCCTGCGTGAACACATAATCGATCTCCGACACCGAGATCGCCTCTGCACCCTTCTCGCGCAGGAAATCGGCAAGCGCGAAGATCTGATCCGGCGGACAATGCAGCGTCAGCATGCCGGACGAGGTCGGGCCGCCGAACGGCGTGACGATGCCGAACCTCTCGCGCGCGAGCGACAGCAGCGCGTCGTCGCAGCCCTTGAAGCGGGTTCGCATCTCGCGGAAGGCCTGCGCCCGCGCCTGGCTTGCGAGCCGGTCGAGAATGCGACGTGCGGTGTCGAGCGTGCCATTCTTCCAGTCGGCGTTGCGCGCGGCCACCAAATTGGCCTGCGAGCGCAGCATGGTGCCGTCCTCGATCACCTTCAGCGCATTGGCGGCGAGCGTGTTGCCGGTGGTGGTGATGTCGACGATCAGTTCGGCGGTGCCGGCAGCAGGGGCGCCTTCGGTGGCGCCGAGGCTTTCCACGATCCGATAATCGGCGATGCCATGCTGGGCGAAGAAGCCGCGGGTCAGGTTCACGTACTTGGTCGCGACCCGCATCTTGCGGTTATGCTTCAGCCGGAATGCGGTGGCGACGTCGTCGAGATCGGCCATGCTGCGCACGTCGATCCAGGCCTGCGGCACCGCCGTCACAACATTGGCGTAGCCGAAGCCCAGGCCCTCCAGCAGGATCACGCGCTGGTCCGCGTCCGGGATCATCTCGCGCACCAGGTCTTCGCCAGTGACGCCAAGATGCGCAGCGCCTTGCGCGAGTTGCGCGGTGATTTCGGAGGCCGAGAGATAGGCGATCTCGACGCCGTCCATCCCGGCAATGGTGCCGCGATAGTCGCGGGCGCCGCGCGGCTTGACGAGCTTCAGCCCCGCACGTGCGAAGAAAGCTTCCGCATTCTCCTGCAGCCGGCCTTTCGCCGGGACCGCGATGATCAGGGGGGCGCTCATGCCGCACCTCCCGCGAGCCGCTCGATCCAGACCGAGAATCCGACCGCCGGAATCGGCGTCTGCGATCCAAGCCTTGTCAGCAGGTCGTCGTAACGGCCGCCCGCGACCAGGGGCTCGTCGCTGCCGGCGTCCCGTAATTCGAAGACGAAGCCGGTGTAATAATCCATGCCGCGGCCGAAGGCGCAGGAGAAGGCGACGCGGCTGATATCGATCCCCTGTTTCGTCATGTCGGCATTGCGAGCCTCGAACCGGTCGAGCGCGGCGTCGAGCGACAGCCCCCCTTCCTTGGCGAGCTTGCGCATCGCTGAAGCGGCGGCATCGGGCGTGCCGCCGATGCCGAGGAAGCGCATGACCAGATCGTGCGTTTCGCGCGGCAGCGCGGCAGAGGCGCCGAGCGTCGATTGTTCGAGAAACCGGTCGGCGATTTCGCCAACGGAACGGCCACCCACCGCGCTGATGCCGGCGATCGACAACAGATCGGTGACCAGCGCGCGCGCGGCTTTCGGGTCGGAGCCGGCGAGGGCCGCCAGCACGCCCTGATAATCCGCCTTGCCGTTCGGCGCATGCAGCGTCAGCCGCTCCAGGTCTTGGGCCAGCGAGGCCTTGCGGTTGAAATCCTTCACCAGCCGCCGCTTCCAGCCCGGCGCCAGATCGAGCGCCGAGACCAGCGCGGTGAACAGCCCGACATCGCCGGTCATGATCGACGGCGCGCTGCGGCCGAAATGCGCGGTGGCGGCAAGCCCGAGCGCCAGTGTCTCGGCGTCGGCCGCGGCCTTGTCGGTGCGCCCGAAAGACTCGATTCCGGCCTGCAGGAATTCGCCCGGCAGGGCGCCGCGGTCGCGAAACACCGGCCCGAGATAGCAATAGCCCTGCGCCCGCCCTGCGGCGTCCGAACCGAGATAGTCGCACGAAACCGGAATGGTGAAATCCGGCCGCAGGCACAATTCCTCGCCGGCGCGCCCGGCAGTCAGGAACATGCGTGCGCGGATATCCTCGCCGGACAGGTCGAGGAACGGCTCGGCCGGCTGCAGGATGGCCGGATGCGCCCGCGCATAGCCCGCCCGCTCATAGGTCGCGAGCAGGCTGCGGGCGGAAGCAAGAGTTTCGGCGCGCGGGTCGGACGGGGCCGGGGTCAATGGTTTGGTCATGGCCGCGGGCCTTTAGCACGGATGGATTGACGATTCGACGATGGTCCGCGTCTGCGCTTAACGGCGGCGCGCCGGGGGCAAGGCTTAACGAATCCTTTTGAAATCCATCAATGAAATTGTTCCGGCATCACAAAGAATAAGGGACTCCATGGCACGCTGCGGTTGTCGGGCCCGCACCTTGTCTGGTCCGGTGTGACATCCGGTCTGGCACCTCGGCGCAAGAGGGGGCGGCTGCACTGGGGCGGTCACGAAAAATAAGGATTTTGCCTCCACTTTGGGTGGTTGTCTGGAGACGGCTATGGGTGAACCAGTGTCCCGCGCCACGGTACAGGCCTTCTACGAGGCGCTGGCTTCGCGCGATCCCATGCGTGTCGCGCACTATCTGGCCGACGATGTGGAGTGGCACATGTCGGGGCCGGTCGATCTGCTCGTATTCTGCGGCTACCGGCGCGGAAAGGCCGCGGTCGCCGACTATATCGGCCGGATCGTGCCGTCGGTGCTGTCGGTCAAGCGGTTCGAGCCCGAAGAGATCGTGATCGATGGCGACACGGCCGCGGTGATCAACAACATCACCTCGGTGCAGAAGGATACCGGCCGCATTCTGACCTATCAGACCGCGTTGTTCATGATATTCCGCGATGGCAAGGTGGTGTCGGTGAGAGGCGTGGCGGACACGCTGGATATGGCCGAGCAACTGGTCGGTCATCGCATCGACGCCTATCGCGATCCACGCATCGCAGAATTGAAGGATGTGATCGCACTATGACGTCAGCGATCAGCGCCATCGCATTGCCGTCATCCGCGCAGGGCAAGGACATCCCGTCCTGGCTGGCCGATTTTTACCGCGCCTACGTGACCCGCGACGCGCGTCTGCTCGACGCAATTCTCGACGACGATGTGGAATGGCTCATCACGGGGCCAGTGGACCAGTTCGACTATTACGGCCGCCGGCATGGCAAGGCCGAAACGATCGAGGTGATCACGCGCATCATGCCGTGCTTCTTCCAGATCAACGACTTCGAGTTTCAGCATCTGGCGGTTCAGGGCGAGCGCGTCGCCACCTACTGGCATGTCCGCGCGCGCCAGCGCGAAACCGGCCGCACGATCTGCTTCCGGGGTGTACACTTCATGCGCTTCCGGGGCGGCAAGCTCGTGTCCTTCCGCTCGATCGCCGACACCTTCGACGTGGCCGAGCAGGTGGTCGGCCACCCGATCGACATCAACAAGCCGATCGAACATGTGCCGCTGGTGCCAGAGCAGGACGATCTAATCACTTTGTGACGCTGCGGCCGGCGCACTCCCTCCTCGCTTACGAGGGAGAGCGACCTCCCCCGCAAGACAGAGGTGATGCGGGCAAGGCGACTCTAAGCCATCCGCGTCTTGACGCCGTGGCGCGCCAGGATGTCCTGAACGGTCTTGACCAGCTGGTCGCGCGGCACCTTGCGCTGCGCATCGGCCTGCTTTTGCAGATACTCGTCGCGCCCCTTTTCAAGCTTCGACAGCTCGGCGCCGAGGACCAGATCCTTCACCACCACCTGTTCGCCCAATGCGTCGTTTTTTTCATCCGAGCCCTGGATCACCACGCAGGGCGCGTTGCGCTTGTCGGCATATTTCATCTGCGGATTGAACTTTCCTGAACCGAGATACAACTCGGCGCGAATCCCCGCTGCGCGAAGCTCCGCCACCATCGTCTGATAATCTGCGATTCGATCAGGATCGAAAACCGTGACGACCACGGGGCCGAAACTTGGCTGTGCATCGCTCTTGTTCACAAGCGCGAGAGCCGCTGCGAGTCTCGATACACCAATCGAGAAGCCGGTGGCCGGCACCGGCTCGCCACGAAAGCGCGAGACGAGCCCGTCATAGCGCCCGCCGCCGCCGACCGAGCCAAAGCGAACGGGTCGGCCTTTCTCGTCCTTGGTCTCGAGCAGGAGTTCTACTTCGTACACGGGGCCGGTGTAATATTCGAGGCCGCGCACGACGGAGGGATCGATGCGGATGCGGTCGTCGTCATATCCCGACGCTCTGACGAGGTCGCGGATTTGAGCGAGTTCGTCGAAACCAGCTTTTCCGGTTTCGTTGAGTCGAGCCTTGGCAGACGCTGCGGCGTCTGCTTTCAGCAGGCTCAAGACGATCTCGCTTTGGCGTTCGTCTAGACCGGCGCCTTTCGTGAAGTCGCCGCTCTCATCCTTCCGACCTTCACCGAGAAGCTTCTTCACCTCGTCCAGCGAAAACTTGTCAGCCTTGTCGATGGCGCGAAGCACAGTCAGGCGCTTTTCGCTTGCGATGTTCGCGGCATCCATCATCCCATCCAGCACCTTGCGATTATTCACCTTCACCACATAGCTGCCGCGCGGAATGCCGAGCGCTTCCATCGTGTCCGCCGCCATCATGCAGATCTCGGCATCGGCCGCCATCGAGGCGGAGCCGACCGTATCGGCGTCGAACTGCATGAATTGCCGGTAGCGCCCCGGTCCGGGCTTTTCGTTCCGGAACACATAGCCCTCGCGATAGCTGCGATAGGGCTTCGGCAGCGCGTCGAAATTCTCTGCGACATATCGCGCCAGCGGCGCCGTCAAATCGTAGCGCAGGCTCATCCACTGCTCGTCGTCGTCCTGGAACGAGAACACGCCTTCGTTCGGGCGGTCTTGGTCGGGCAGGAACTTGCCGAGCGCGTCGGTATATTCGATCGCGGGCGTCTCGACCGGGTCGAAGCCGTAAAGCTCGTAGACGGCGCGGATTTTCTCCAGCATCGCCCGGGTGGAGGCGAGGTCGGCGGGCCCGCGATCGACGAGGCCGCGCGGCAGCCGCGCCTTCAGTTTGCTCGGTTTGTCGGTCATTGGTCGGGTGCTACAGCCTGCGGATGCGGCGTGGTAACAGCCCGGCTAGCGCGCCGCAAACTCCTTCTTATCCCTCCC
>CAZXJZ010000130.1:0-13583 GCA_964641065.1 uncultured Hyphomicrobiales bacterium
GAGAGTGGTTACATTTCACCCTATAATCGATTGTTCAAGTGAAAATCCATTTGCCCAATCGGCCTTTGTGGCGGAGTAGCTCAGTTGGTTAGAGCAGCGGAATCATAATCCGCGTGTCGGGGGTTCAAATCCCTCCCCCGCTACCAGCAATCTCTCTCTTGGAACCGCGACGTGGACAGGCTGCGATCGTCGCCGAGCAAGGTGGCGATCCGGCCTTTGATGGCGATCGAAAGCCCGCGCTCGCCCGGTGCGGCATGACACGTGGTCGATAAGGGCCGTCTGAATACGGCAGCCGATGTCTCATTGCGGCCGGAGGGCGGAACGACCGCGGCATTTTCATCCAACGGTTCGAGTGTGGAAACCGGCCGGATTATTCAATGCGTCTTCGGCAGGCTCCGTGCATCCATGGACCCTGATTTCCTGTCCTGTGCGCCGTGAAAAAAGTGCTGCACGTCCTAACCCAGCCGGGTCAGATCGGTGCCACGAACGCGCGCCCGGAATGAGGCCAGAGGCTTCTCGACAAGCCTTTGCATCACGATTGAGAGCAGGACCACAAGGACACCGTTCAGAAGCCAGTATGCTGCTCCGCGCTGGTCCGCAGCAAGATATCCGGACAGCAGGATCATGACGCTGTAGTGGTTAAGGTAGGCGGCATAGGACAGGTCGCCAAGTTGCCGGTCGACGGTGCGGAAAGCGGGACTGGCGCGGATTTGGGCGCAGCGGACAATGATGGCGACTAGCACCATGACGACAGCAAACCGGAAAAACCACGGCGCGCCGGACGCGGTGTATTTTTCGCTTGTGGCCATATGCACCATGAGTGTTGCGATGCAGATCGCCACAGCGCGCAGAACGATCGGCGACCGGTCGCGCTGCCAGCGCCACAGAAGCGCCCCCAGAAGGAATGCTGGCGCGTTTTGTGTGTAGAACGTCAGGACCTCCGGCAGCTTCAGGAACGCTGTTGCGGCATAGGCAGCGCAAAACGCAGTCGTCGCAACAAGGACGTTACGATCCGAGAGAGGCTGCCGCCGCATCATGACAAGTATGCCGGCCAGCGCGACCATGTAAAACGCCATCTCAACATTGATGGCCCAGAGATACCGGACGAAGGGGTAAGCGGTCTCGATTATAAGACTTTCGGCAAAGTGACGGTTGAATGGCGGAACGACCGCGAAGGGCTGCCACAGCATGTTTCCAAGCCGCCAAATCTCCGAGAAGTTTTTGTAGCCTTCGAAAGACATTCCGGCTTCGAGTCTGCCATCGAAATACAAGATTGCATGAGCGGCGATCGCCACGAAAAGGGCGGCCAGGTAGGCTGGATAGATTTTGAGTAGCCTATTCTTGGCAAAGGCCGTCGGACGGCTCTTGTAAAATGTCGCTGCCGCCTCGGTGATGACGTAGCCGGATATGATGAAGAACACCATCACGGCAATGCCACCGCCGCGCATCCATGCCAGCCACTGAACAAAAGCATTGTCAGGTGCGAGCCATGCGGAATGACCGTTCATGACAACAGTCATCGCAAGAGCGAAACGCATCCAGCCAAGCGCGCGGTAAGGCGGCACTTCGATGGCTGTCGCCATCGGAAGAGTGTTGGACGTGTGATGCATGTCAGCCCCGACAATACCGCAGACCCGCGGCGCGCGCACCATAAACGCCCGAACTGACGCGCTCAACGATAAGTTGCTAAGCTCCCCTGTGATTGCGTGTGCGCTGGCATGCGCGTCACCTTTTCTGTTGTCCGGCGATCGGTCTCTGGACGAGGTCTTTTGCCGCCGCGTGGCGGGTGCCGCACGATCATCGGCGAGCGGCCGGCCGGATGTCGGCAGGCCCATTGCGGCTGCGCATTGGCGCGCACGGGGCTTGCGCGGGCGGCAATCGCTGGGCAATGGCCGCTACCGGGCGGCCATATCGAACAGCATTCCGTTCTGAGTCACAGTCATGTGACGACCGAAACTTTCGGCCCCTTTGAACCGAAGCTGATGGTGAACCGACACATGGCCACGGGAGTGGTGCACCATCAGGTCAGGGGACGAATATGAGACGAGCAGCAATATCCGAGGCGACCGAATTTACCGCACTGGTCGTGGGCGCCTTTGTCATCCGCAACGGACTGCTGATCGGCGGACTGGCGTTGTTCCTGCTCCTGGGCTGGTTAAGCGGCTGAGCGAACCGGCGCGCGCTCCGACGCTGAATGCAGCGACCGATCTTTACCCGCCATCTCGCGGCGTTGCGAATTGCATGTGCCGCTGCCGCCCACCATGATCTGCGAAACGGCGTTCGGGTGAGTCGATGACCGGCCTGCCCAATCATCATGGTGCACATGGCCGATGTCCTACGACGCGATCATCATCGGTGCCGGCGCCGCCGGTATTGCCGCCGCCCGCAGGTTGCACGATGCCGGCAAGCGGGTGATCGTGCTGGAGGCGCGATCCCGCATCGGCGGTCGTGCCTGGACGATGGCCGCCGCCGGATTTCCACTCGATCTCGGATGCGGATGGCTGCATTCGGCCGACCGTAATCCCTGGAGCGGGATTGCCCGCGATCTCGATCTCTCGATCGACAAGACGCCGCCGCCCTGGACCCGGCCCTCGCTTCCGCTTGGCTTTTCGATCGAGGACCAGCGCGCCTTTCGTGACGCACTCGATGCGTTCTACGACCGCGTGGAAGAGGTCGCGCAGACCGGCAGGGATGTGGCAGCCTCGGAATGCCTGCCGCCCGATGGACGCTGGAACGCGCTGATCGGCACGGTTGCGACCTTCATTGCGGGAGCGGAGTGGGACAAGGTCTCGGCCATCGATCTTCATCGTTACGCCGACACCGGCGTCAACTGGCGGGTGACCGAAGGTTACGGCCACCTCATTGCGACATATGCGGACGGTCTCGACATCATGCTCGATTGTCCGGTTCAGCGGATCGACCATGGCGGAAGGGAGTTGCGTATCGAGACGGCGCAAGGGGCGATGAGCGCCGCCGCCGCCATCGTCACGATCCCGAGCGTGCTCCTCGCGCAGGAGGCGATCCTGTTCGCGCCGTCATTGCCGCAGAAAATCGAGGCGGCCGCGCAATTGCCGCTCGGGCATGACGACAAGTTATTCCTCTCACTCGCGGATGCCGACGAATTCGAGCCGGACAGCCGGCTGTTCGGGCGTACCGATCGCACCGGCACCGGCGCCTATCACATGCGGCCGTTCGGCCGTCCGCTGATCGAGTGCTATTTCGGTGGCAGCCTGGCCGAAACGCTGGAGCGCGGCGGATCGCAGGCCTTCTTCGACTTCGCGAAGGCCGAGCTCGTCAATTTGCTGGGCAGCGATTTCGCGCGGCGCATTGTCCCCGTCGCCGGGCATTCATGGGGCGCCGATCCGTTCGCGCGCGGCGCCTATTCTTATGCAAGGCCGGGCTATGCGGATTGTCGCGCCACGCTTGCCACGCCGGTGGATGGACGCCTGTTCTTTGCAGGCGAGGCCTGTTCGACAGACGATTTCTCGACCGCGCACGGCGCCTATCTCAATGGACTTGCGGCCGCCGAAGACTTGCTTGGCGGCCGCGCGTGACGTCTGCGGAAAGGGTTGACGCGTCGTTACGCGATCCGGCCCTCCGGGGTGTATTGGTCGACGGCCTGCGGCAGCGTCTTCGACAGACGGTCGAGCAGGTCCTGCTCGCTCAGTCCGGTTGCCCGTGACAGCGCGGAGAGCGTGTCTGCGCCAAGCACGGACTTCAGATCGGTCGGGGCGACGTCCTTGTTCGGACCGGTGCCAACCCAGGACTCGACCTTGTCCTTCTGTCCCGCCTCGTTGAACTTGTCCATCAGTTCGCCAAGCCCACCGGAGAGCAGGCCGCCGACGCTCGTGCCGGCCAGCAGACCGCCAAGGCCGCCCGGCAAGGCTGCACCGGTACCGGGAGACGTGCCGCCCTGATTGGAGCCGCCCTTGGTGAGATTTCCGAGCAATTCGCCGATCTTGTCACGGTTCTGATAGCCCGCAATTGCAAGCAGGCCGAGCAGGGCCGTCATCGAAGGGAAGCCGCTATTGCGTGACATCTGATCGAACTCCGGTGCTGGTGGGTAAGGTCTCGCATTTCGTATGGCGAGAGCGCATCTACGCATACTGCGCGGCAACCCCTCAATCAACACGAGGTTCCCGTGGATGAGTGGATTTCATGCAAATGTGAAGTCGTCATCCTGTCACGGTAATCTGCCGCACCGCGTGCTTCGACACGACCCGCTCAGGCGCAGCCGCATTGACGCAGCTGGGATTCCAGATCACGTTAGCCGGCCCTCCTGCTTGGCATCCATGTCCGATTCCACAGACCTGATCATCCCGCAGCTTGCCGGATTCTACAGCGCAGCCGCGCCGCTCGCGGAAGCATTGCTGCGCGTCGTCGTCGGGCTCTCGCTGGTGCCGCATGGTCTGCGCATGTCGATGGGCTTCTTCCCGAATTCGGGCGGCCCGGTCAGCAATGTTCGGGACTTCGCCACGCTGCTCGACAATGGCGGTTACCGCCCCGGCCGGTTGTGGGCCTGGGTGATCGTGATAACCGAACTGGTGGGTGGTCCGCTGCTGGCGCTCGGCCTGTTCACCCGGCCGGTCGCGATCCCGATCGTGATCCTTCTGGCGCTGAGCATCTGGGAGCATCGGCGCAGCTTCTTCTGGAATCAGGGCGGCTTCGAATATCCGCTGCTGTGGACTGCCGGTGCGCTCTACTTCCTCGCCGCCGGCGGCGGCACTTATTCTCTGGACGCCGTGATCGGCCGGGCGTTCTGATCCCGCCTCTGCTCATGTTACAAAACCGGGTGGCCGCCGCGCCGCGAGGATTTTGCCGCCATGACCTATCTCGTTGCCGCTGTCGTCCTTGCGATCCTGATCTATGGCGTCTGGACCTTCAACCGGCTGGTGCGGGAGCGCAATCTCGTGCGCGAGGGCTGGAGCGGCGTCGATGTGCAATTGCGCCGGCGGACCGATCTGGTGCCGGCTCTGGTCGAGACCGTGAAGGGATATGCCGCGCATGAGCGCAAATTGCTGGAGGACATCACCGCCATCCGCTCCGCCAGCCTGGCCGCGTCGAATGTCAAAACCCAGGAGAATGCCGAGCGCGAATTGAAGGGCGCGCTGTCCAGGCTGATCGCGCTGCAGGAGGCCTATCCCAACCTCAAGGCCGACCAGAACTTCCTCAAGCTGCAGGAGCAACTCGCCGAGATCGAGGATCACCTGCAGATGGCGCGCCGCTATTATAACGGCTCGGTGCGGAACCTGAACATCATGATCCAGTCGTTTCCGAATGTGCTGATCGCGCGTCCGCTCGGATTTACCGAAGCGGAGTTCTTCGAGGCCGACGACGCCGCATCGGCGACTCCGCGCGTCACCTTCGAACGAGCGGCGCCATGAGACTGTATCGTTTCATCGCAGTCGCAATCTTTCTGGCGGCGATGCTGCAGCCCGCGTTCGCGGTCGAGCGCATCCTGCAATTCATCAGCGATGTGAAGGTCGAGAACAATTCCGATCTTCTCGTCACCGAGACCATTCGGGTGCAGGCCGAAGGCCGCGAGATCAAACGAGGGATCCTGCGCGATTTTCCGACACGGTACAAAGGTCGCGACGGGCGCCGGGTCGAGGTCGGGTTCGAGGTGCTGTCGGTCACCCGCGACGGCAAGCCGGAAAATTATACGACGGAAGGCCTGTCGAATGGCGTGCGCGTGCGCATCGGCAATGCCAGCCAGAATGTCCCGCCGGGACCGAACACCTATGTGATCCGCTATCGCACCACGCGGCAGATCGGCTTCTTCGAGACATTCGACGAGCTGTACTGGAATGCGACCGGCACCGGCTGGCCCTTCCAGATCGATGTTGCCGAGGCGCGCATCACCCTGCCGGAGCCCGCGAACTTCATCCAGACCGCGATCTATACCGGGCCGCAGGGCGCGACCGACAAGAACGCGACCATCGTCGCGCAGCGCCCGGGGTTTATCGCGTTCCGCACCACGCGACCGTTGCCGCCGCGCAACGGGCTGACGGTTGCGGCGGCGTTTCCGAAGGGCATCGTCACGCCGCCGTCGCAAGCGCAGCTCACCCAATACTGGTTGCAGGACAACCTTCCAGCCGTGACGGCCGGCGCCGGGCTGCTGGTGCTGCTTGGCTATTTTCTCTTGGCGTGGTTCAAGGTCGGGCGCGATCCCCGCCGCGGGACCATCATTCCGCTATTCACGCCGCCCAAGGGCATGTCCGCGCCCGCGGTCCGATACGTCTATGAGATGGAATTCGACGACCGCGCGTTCAGCGCCGGCATCCTCGATCTTGCCGTGCATGGCGGCGTGATGCTCAACGACAGCGGAAATCAGATGCGGCTGACCGCGACGAAAGCCACGCGCGATGTTTCGTCGCCGGTTGCGGCGATGGGGCGTGAATTATTCAAGTCAGGTCCATCGCTGCTGCTCGACCAAGTCAACCACAAGATCATCGGAACGGCAAAGCGCACATTGCAGAGCGATCTCGAGAATCTTTACCTCAAGACCATGTTCACCAACAATTACGGGTGGTCGGGCGTCGGTCTGCTGTTGTGGTTCGGTTTCATTGCCGCGGTCGCGCTGTCGGTATTTATGAGCTATGGCAGCGACCTCGGTGGAGCGATGCTGTTCGGTACGGCATTTGCTGCGCCTGCCATCTGCGTGATGACCGCGTTCCTGCTCGGTGTTCTGACCGGCCGGACCGGATTTTTCACGTTCCTGTTCGGTTTCCTGTTTGCGGGCGCATTTGCGGTAGCGGGCTTTGCCGTGCTGCTGGGCGCGACCTACGAGGCGACCGGGTCGCTCTTCAACCTTTATACGCTGGCGATGCTGACGCCGATCCTGGTCGCGCCACTGATCGCGATGTCGTTCTACGTCATGAAGGCGCCCACCGTTCGGGGCCGCAAGGTCATGGATGAGATCGAGGGCTTCAGGCAATATCTCGGCGTTGCCGAGGAAGACCGGCTGAATTATTTGCATCCGCCGGAAAAGACGCCGGAATTGTTCGAGCGCTATCTGCCCTATGCGGTGGCGCTCAATGTCGAGAACCGTTGGGCCGAGCGCTTCGCCGGCGTCCTCGCCGCTGCGGCCGCCGCCGGCGCAGCAACCGCGGCCTGGTATGTCGGCAACCGCGGCTCCCAGACTGACTGGGGCAATTTTGCCGGCCGTGTCGGCAGCAGCCTCGCCAGCACGGTCGCGTCCTCCTCGACGGCGCCGGGATCGTCCGGCGGTGGTGGATCGTCAGGCTCCGGTGGTGGCGGATCGTCCGGCGGTGGCGGCGGTGGCGGTGGCGGCGGCGGTTGGTAGGATCTGCGCTACGGCAGCAGCTTGACCTTGCGGTTCTTCATCATGCGCAGGAGCGCGCCCCGCATGTTCTCGTATTCCTTCGCAGTGAAGCCCTTCATCGCCGCGCGATACTCGGAGACCGCGAGCGGCAGCATCTTGTCATAGACCGCGCGTCCCTTTGGCGTGATGAAGAGGTGCACATTGCGCGAATCCGTCTTGCCGTTCTCGCGCGCGACATAGCCGCGCTTGGCGAGATTGGCTGCGAGCCGGCTCACGCTCGGCTGCGGGATCACGGTGGCCTCGGCCAGTTCGGTGAGATTGGTACCCTCATGCGCGGCGAGGACGGCCAGCACCCGCCAGTCCTGGAACGTGAATCCGCGCTTGCGTAATTCGTCGGCGAGATTCTGATTCATCCGGGCGATCAGCCGGTTCATCAGATATGGCAGCAGGTCGTCGAGATGCAGATCGCTGCTCTTGGCAGGGCGGGCGGTCATGAGCTCAGCATACTGGGCAGCCAGGTGGCGATCGGCGGAAAAAGGACGATCAGCAGCAGCACGAGCAGCCCGAACAGCACATAGGGCAGTGCCGCCATATAGATCTGGCTCATCGTGATCTCGGCCGGCGCGACACCTTTCATGGTGTAGAGCAGAAGCCCGAAGGGCGGCGTCAACAGGCCGAGCTGCATGCAGATCAGGAAGATGATGCCGAACCAGATCGGATCGAAGTTGAGCTGGGTCACGAGCGGCATGAAGAAGGGCAGGGTGATCAGCATCATCGACACCTGATCGACAAAGCAGCCGAGCGCCAGCAGGATCAGGATCATGCCGATCAGCACCGTCATCGGCGCCAGCCCCTGCCCGGTGATCAGGCCGATGATGCCGTTGACCACGCCGGAGAAGCTCAGGACCTGCGAGAACGTCGTGGCTCCGACGATGATGAAAAGGATGATGCCGGAAATCGCGACCGTGCCGAGCAGCGACTGCATCAGGTTGCGGAATGTCAGCCCGCGATAGCAGATCGCGGCGACGATGGTGCCGGCGGCGCCCAGGGCGGCCGCCTCGGTCGGTGTCGCCCAACCGGCCGACATGGCACCGACCACCAGACCGAAGATCGAGAGCAGCGGCAGCACATACAGCAGGAACGGGCCCCAGCGGTCCCAGAATGCGGGCTTGGCCTCAAGCGTTTCCGCCGGTGCGAGCGACGGATCGATGATGCTGCAGACGATAATATAGCCGATGAACAGGGCGCTCAGCATCAGGCCGGGCACGATGCCTCCGATCAGCAGGCCGGAAATCGAGATGCCGGCGAGGCTTCCCAGCAGCACCGTCAGCGCAGAGGGCGGGATCAGCATGTCGACGCCGCCAATCCCCATGATCGGGCCCAGCGCCATCTTCGGATGATAGCCGCGCGCCAGCATGGTCGGCAGCATCAGCGAGCCGAGCAGAGCCGTGGTCGCGATGGTCGATCCCGAAATCGCCGAGAAGACGGTGCCGGCGACAATCGCAATCACCGCGAGCCGGCCCGGCACGCGGCGGATCAGCAGCGCGAAGGCGTCGATCGCCTTCATGGCGACGCCGGAATGGAACAGCACCTCGCCCATCAGAACGAAGAACGGGATCGGCGTCAGTGCGAAGGCGGTGACCGACTGCACCGCATTGCGGTTGAACTGGACCAGTCCATTCTCGCCGCCAAGAAACAGCGCGGCGCCCACAAGGTTGATCCCAAGAAACGCGAATGCGACCGGCAGGCCGAATGCCATGACCAGGATCAGGCCGCCGAACAGAATGATGGTCGCCTCGATCCACGGCATTGGCTTCAAGCGACCGAAGTCGCCTCCTCGCGCTTTTCGCGATTGGTGATCAGCCGGTGGAACCGGAAAATGAATTCGATCGAGAGCAGAACGAAGCAGACGGGCAGGGGCGCGAGCAGCCACCATTCCGGGAATACGAGGTTCTTGATGGTGATCGAGCCGTTGCGCCACGCGTCATAGGTCATCAGTGATGCGTAACGCACCATGGCGATACAGATGACGAGGCCGGCGATATCCCCGATGGCTTCCATGATCAGGGCGACGGACTTCGGCACCGCGGTCAGGACGAGGTCGAGCCGCACATGCTGTCCGCGCCGCAACAGCCATGGCGCGGTCAACACCGTGATCAGATAGAGCGCATATTCGGAGACTTCATTGGCCCAGATGAAGCCCTTGCTGACGGTGTTGCGCAGCAGGATATCGCCGGTGACCAGGAGCACCATCGCGAGCAGCACCAGTGCCGCGATGATCGCGAGCCCGTCGAGCAGCTTGCCGTAGAGGTCGGAGAGACGAGCCACGAGAGGCGACCTTGTATCGAGTCGTCATGGCCGGGCTCGACCCGGCCATCCATCATTCGAAAAGGATGGATGCGCGGGTCACAAGGCGTCCGAGACAACGTCTTGACGGCTTATGCCCGCGCATGACTGCGGTTCAGTTTCCAGCCAGTTCGCGCAGCTTCTTGCCGGTCTCGGGCGACTTGGCAATCACCGATTGCCAGGCGACGTCGTTGGCCTTTTTCAGGAAGTCCTGCGAGACCTGCGGGCCGAAATCCAGCACCTGAATGCCCGCCTTCACCTGGCGTTCGTCCTCGGCCTTGTTGATGGCCACGTTTTCGGCATCGAGTCCTTCCAGCCACAGGGCGGCGTCATTGAGGATCTTGCGCTGGGCGTCGTTCAGGCTCTTCCACTTGTCGAGATTGACGAGCACGTTCACCTCGGCGCCGTAGAAGCCCGGGTTGACTCGGAATTTGGTGGCCTTGTCCCAGCCCAGATCGAAGATGCCGCTGATCGGCCAGCCGTAGCCGTCGACCACGCCGCGCTCGAGCGCGGTGTAGACTTCTCCAGGTGGCGTGTTGATCGGCGTGCCGCCGAGCGCCTGAACGATATCGCGATAGACCGGGGTGACGCGGATCTTCATCCCGGTCAGATCCATCTTGTCGATTTTCTTGTTGAGATAGAGATGGAACGGGACGTTGTGAAACTGCCGCGCCAGATACTGCGCGTTGAGCCTCTGATTATGGAGCTGGTTGAGATAGTCCCAGGTGCCGTTTTTGCGCTGTTCCGACATCGGCTTGCTGATCAGCTTGAAGCTGTCCGCTTCCGGCATCAGGTTGGTATAAAACGCGCCGGTTACATTGGCGATGTCGACGACGCCGGTGCGCACGGCATTGCCGACTTCAAACGGGGGCATGGCGCGCGGACCGCCGATATAGTTGATCTGGATGACGCCCTTGCCGTCCTTGTTCACCTTCTCGATGAAGCGCTCGAAATTCTTGGAAAACTGGGTGCCCTCGGCAAACGATGTGACGGCGCGCAGCGTCACCTCCTGGGCGGAGGCCGGCGCAAATGCCGCGGCCAGTGCCAATCCGGTAACCGCAAAGACTGTCCTGATGCCCATTTTTTAACTCCCGCTGGGTCGGATTACAGATTATATTCTTTTGAATATAATTGCCGGGCAGGCAACCGGAGTCAAATCCGGCGCGTGCCGCAAGGCACAATCGGCAGACGCAACGGGACGAGACCATGGCCGAGCGATCATTCAAGAAGGAAGTCGAGCAGCTCAAGCTTGGCGCGGGACAGGAATTCCGCGGCGAAGCGATCCTGTGCGTCACCAAGGCGCTGCTGCAGTCCGGCGTGTCGTATGTGTCCGGCTATCAGGGCGCGCCGATTTCTCATCTGATCGACGTGCTGAACGACGCCGAACCGATGCTGAAGGAACTCGGTGTCCGCTTCGAATCGTCGGCCAACGAGGCTGCTGCTGCGGCGTCCCTGGCTGTCTCGGTGAGCTACCCGCTGCGCGGCGCCTGCACCTTCAAGGCGCCGGTGGGCACCAATGTCGCCTCCGACGCACTTGCGAACCTGTCCTCGGGCGGCGTGAAGGGTGGCGCGCTGATTATCGTGGGCGAGGATTACGGCGAGGGCTCCTCGATCATGCAGGAGCGAAGCCATGCCTTCGCGATGAAGTCGCAGATGTGGCTGCTCGATCCGCGACCCAATGTCGAGACCATCGTCGACATGGTCGAGAAGGGCTTCCGGCTTTCCGAGGCCAGCAATACCGCGGTGATGCTGCAGCTGCGCATCCGCGCCTGCCATGTCTACGGTTCGTTCATCGCCAAGGACAATGTGCGGCCGGACTACACGCGCATGGACGCGCTGAACAATCCGGTGCGGGACGTGACGCGCTACGCGCTGCCGCCCTTCACCTATGAGCACGAGAAAGAAAAGATCGAAAAGCGCTGGCCGGCGGCGGTGCAATTCATCGTCGACAACAACATCAACGAATTCTTCGATGGCGATGTATCGGACGTTGGCATCGTCATGCAGGGTGGCATGTACAACAACACCCTGCGGGCAATGGAAATCCTCGGCCTTGCCGACATCTACGGCAACAGCCGGATCCCGATCTATGTCCTGAACGCCACCTATCCGCTGGTCGATGCCGAGTTCATGCGCTTCTGCGCCGGCAAGAAGGCGATCATGCTGATCGAGGAGGGGCAGCCGAATTTCATCGAGCAGGCGGTCAACACCATCCTGCGCCAGGCCGACCTGCAAACGAAGGTCGAGGGCAAGTCGGTGCTGCCGATGGCCGGCGAATATACCGGGGGTGTACTGAAGGCGGGGCTGCAGAAATTCTGCACCCTGCATCGTCCGGACATTCTCGCGCCCGACGAGCCGATGATGACCAACAAGAGCCTGCCGGCCGCGCTGGAAACGCTCGGCACCAACGTGCAGGGGCGGCCGCCGTCCTTCTGCACCGGCTGCCCGGAGCGGCCGATCTTCTCGGCGATGAAACTCGTGCAGCAGGAAGTGGGCCCGCTGCATGTGAGCGCCGATATCGGCTGCCACACCTTCGCGGCGCTGCAGCCGTTCAATCTGGGTCAGGCAACCATGGGCTACGGCCTCGGCGGCGCAGGCGGCTCGCCTTTATCGGGACAGGGCGGCAAGCGACCGGTCTCGGTCGTGGGTGACGGCGGCTTCTGGCATAACGGACTGGTGTCGAGCGTCGGCCACCAGGTCTTCAACAAGACCGACGGCGTGATGCTGATTGTCGATAACGGCTATGCCGCCGCGACCGGCGGGCAGGACATCCTCTCATCGGCTGCTACCGTGGAGACCCGTTCGACCCAGCATCCGATCGAGAAAGCCGTGCGCGGCGTCGGTGTCGAATGGGTGCGGCACATCACCCGCACCTATGACGTGGCCAAGATGCGCGACACCCTGCGCGAAGCCCTCACCACCGAGACGAAGGGGCCGAAGGTCATCATCGCCTCGTCCGAATGCATGCTGAACAAGCAGCGCCGCGTGAAGCCGCTGTTGCGCGAGGCCGTCAAGCGCGGCGACCGCGTGGTGCGCGACCGCTTCGGCGTCGATCCCGATACCTGTACCGGAGATCATTCGTGCATCCGGCTGTCGGGTTGTCCGTCGCTCACCATCGCGCCCAACCCCGATCCGCTGCGGCGCGATCCGGTCACCAAGGTGATCGATACCTGTGTCGGCTGCGGCAATTGCGGCGAGGTCGCTCACGCCGCGGTGCTGTGTCCGTCCTTCTACCAGGCGTCGATCATTGACAATCCGACGGGCTGGGACAAATTCAGGCAGCGCATGCGCGACGCGGTGATCGGCTTCTTCCAGCGCCGGCTGGAGAAGAAGGCGGTGACGGCATGAACACCCCGCTGGTCGATACCCGCGGCGCCGCCCGCATCCGTCCGATCACCATCGCGATCCTCGCCATGGGCGGCGAGGGCGGCGGCGTGCTCGCCGACTGGATCATCGATCTCGCCGAACATGGCGGCTATCTCGCGCAGATGACATCGGTGCCGGGCGTGGCCCAGCGCACCGGCGCGACCATCTATTATGTCGAGCTGTTCCCGAAGGCCGCCGCGCGCGACAAGAAGCCGGTGCTGGCGTTGATGCCGGTCCCGGGAGACGTCGACATCGTGCTCGCGTCCGAATTGATGGAGGCGGGCCGCGCCATCACCCGCGGCCTGGTCACCCCCGACCGCACCACGCTGATCGCGTCCACGCATCGCGTCTACACCATGCTGGAGCGCATTGCGCTCGCCGACGACCGCGTCGATCCGACCGCGCTTCTGAAATCGAGCGAGGAAGCCTCGAAGCGTCTTCATGCGTTCGACATGGCGAGCATTGCCGATGCCACCGGCAGCCTGGTCAGCGCGGTGCTGTTCGGTGCACTCGCGGGTTCCGGCACGTTGCCGTTCCAGCGCATGGCGTTCGAGGCGACGATCCGGCGCGGCGGCGTCGGCGTGGA
>CAZXJZ010000131.1:0-13480 GCA_964641065.1 uncultured Hyphomicrobiales bacterium
CAGCTTGTTCACCGCGAGATGCACGCCTCGGTGCGGAAGCTGGTGTTCATGTCGGTGATCGGCGGCGTCAGCAACGCGGCCATTCTCACCGCCATCAACGCAGGTGCCGCGGCGGCCGATACCGAAGAACGCGGCAGCCTGTGGGCTGCGACGCTGTTCGTGGTCTCGCTGTTCCTGTTCTTCAAGACGCAGGTCTATGTCTCGACCACGATCACCTCGGAGATCGAGGCCATCATTCACAAGCTTCGCGTCCGGATGATGGACTATGTCCGGCGCTCGGAATTGCTCGCGATCGAAGACATCGGGCGGTCGCGGATCATCGCATCGATTTCCGGCGACGCCGCGATCCTGACTCAAGCGAGCAACATGCTCAGCTTCTCGATCCAGGGTCCGGTGCTGATCGGGTTCGTCGCGATCTATGTAGCCTATCTCTCGATCGTTGCGTTTCTGCTCAGCGTGCTGATCGTCAGCATGGCTGGCGTGATCTTCCATTTCAGGAGCCGCAGGCTGACCGCGGAGCGCTCGCTTGCGGCCGAGCATGAGCGGCGGCTGTTCGACCGCATCACCGACTTCCTCGATGGCTTCAAGGAACTCAGGCTCAACCGCCCGCGCAGCGACGCCCTGTTCGACGACGCCGTCAACGTGTCGCGGACCGCGGCCAACATCAAGATCCGCGCGCAGTCGGAGACGTTCAAGCAGATCGCCTACTCGCAGGGCTACATGTATATCCTGCTGGGCACCGTCGTTTTCGTGGCGCCGCAATTCAGCGACAGCCTTGGCGGAACGTCCGTCGCAAAGATCACCGCGGCGCTCCTCTACGTGATCGGCGCATGTTTCGCGCTGGTGCAGTCGATCCCGATCCTGATGAATGCCAATGCCGCGGCGGACCGCATCGCGCGGCTGGAAGATTTGCTGCGCTCGACCGTGTCCTCGGAGACCGACGAGATCGTGTCGCCGAAGAGCTTCAAGACGATCGAGATGCGCGACATCGTCTTCAGCTATGTCGATCGCCATTCCGATGCGGCGTTCCATATCGGGCCGATCGATTTCACCCTGCGCGCGGGTGAGCTTGTTTTCATCACCGGCGGCAACGGGTCAGGAAAGTCGACCTTCCTGCGGGTGCTCGCCGGGCTCTACCATCCCGAAGAGGGGGACATCCTGCTGGACGGCAGGCGGGTCAACAAGGTGACCCGGGATGAGTATCGCGAGCTGTTTTCGGCGATTTTCTACGACTATCACCTGTTCAGGCGGCTTTACGGGATCCCGGACGCGGACCCCAGCGATCTTGCGAACCTGCTCGCCAAATTCCGGCTGGAGGACAAGACCGGCCTGATCGACGGCGAGTTCCGCACCCTCGACCTGTCCGGCGGCCAGCGCCGGCGCCTCGCACTGATTGTCAGTATGCTGGAAAACCGCCCCATCATGCTGCTAGACGAGTGGACCGCCGAGCAGGATCCGGAATACAGGCGCAAGTTCTATTATGAGCTATTGCCGGAGATGATAAGCGCCGGAAAGACAGTCGTGGTCATCACCCACGACGACCGCTTTCTGGACGAGCTTAACCTCACGGGACGACGCATACATATGGAAGAGGGCCGAATTGTCGAAGAACGTCCAGTGGGCGGCTGAAGGCGTTCGATGAGGTACGACTGATGGCAACGTATCCCGAGACTCTCGATGGCAACCCGCCGCCGCCGGCGAGGAGACGCGGCGCGTGGAATTTTCTGACCCGACGCCTGCCGAGCTTTGCGTTCATGCTGCTGGTGCTGTTCCTCGCGGTGACAGTGCTCTGGCGCTTTGTGGTCATCACGGTTCCGTCCGGACATGTCGGCGTTCTCTGGAAGCGGTTCAACACCTTCGATTACTATTGCTGGTGCTTCGCCGGTCGCGGCACCATGCTCAATCCGCAGCAATTGCGCGGGGAGGGCCTGCACCTCGTTTGGCCGTGGGATCACCTGTTCATCTACAATCTTCGCCTGCAATCCACGGCGCAGACCTACAACGCGATCTCGCGGGATGGCGTGAACGTCGCCATCCAGATGAACATCCGCTATCAGTTGCTGCACAACGCGGTTGCGGTTCTGCACAAGTTCATCGGGCCCGCCTATTTCGATTCCGTCGTCAGTCCCGAGATCGGGAGCCAGACCCGGCAGGTGATTTCGCAATACACCGCGCAGGAGGTCTACACGTCCCGCGAAGCGATTCAGGAGCGTGTCCGCGACAACGCCCGCAAGGCGCTCGGCACCAATCTCAACAAGCTGGTTCAGCCGGAGGCGATGGAGCAGCCGGATCCGAGGAACTACAACGACGTTCTGCAATACTCGATCCAGATCATCGATACGCTCGTCCTGAGCATCGAGCTGCCGCCGGCCATCGTTGCAGCCATTAACCGCCAGACCGAGCAATTCTACCTGATTCAGGAATACCGTTACCGCGTCGAGCGCGAAGCGCAGGAGTCGCGTCGCAAGCAGATCGAGGCCAATGGTATCGCTGCTTTCCAGCAGACTGTCGGTCAGGGCATTACGGACTCGTATCTGCGCTGGCGCGGCATCGAGGCCACGCTCGCCCTGTCGCAGTCACAGAACTCCAAGATCGTCGTGATCGGCGGTGGCAAGGACGGTTTGCCGATCATTCTTGGGAATGTCGACCAGCCTGCGGGTGCCCCCACGCCGCCGCGGAAGGATGCAGTTCCATCTTCGCCGACCGACACCGTGCCGGGTGCCTATGCCCCGGCGCAGGCGGTGCCCCGCGCATTCGCTCCGCAGGCCTTGCCGCGGGAGTTTGCGCCGCCACCGGGGCCGACAACTGGGGCGGCTCCAACGGCAACGCCGCCGACTGGGACGCCGCCGACGGTGACGTCGCCGACCACGGTGGTGGTCCAGCCGGGTGCAGCGGTGAACGTGAATCCGCAGCCGAGCGCATCACCGCAGACGCCGCCCGGGCCGGGCGAAAAGCCGGCGAATTCGCCGGAGCCCGGTGCCGCCAACAAGCCGGGTGCGAAGCCGCAAGCCAGCGAAAAGCCGGCGGTCTTCAATCCTTTCGACCTGTCCAGTTACGAGTCGGTGTTGTCGCGGATCACCGGCGGCTCGCGGCCGGCCAGCCAGCAGGATGGCGCCGAAGCGCCGGCCAGGCCGGCGGCGGCTGAGAAGCGGTAGCAGAGGCCATGGGCAGCAGAGTTCGGATCACAGGTTGTGTCCGGCAAACCCGAAATCGCGGTGGTGAGTGAGATGGCGCGGTGGCGTGGGATCAGACAGAGGAGGGCGGCAGGCGTGGCCAATGCGCAAGCCGCTCGTGCGGTCGAAGCGGATTTGAGTTCGCGGGCGGCCTGGCGATTGCTGACGCGCCGCCGCCGCGTCTACATCCTGCTGATCGAGACCTTGCTGATCCTGGGTGTGGCCCTGATCGGGCATATCACCGGACGCGAACTGGCCAGACGCCAGTTGGCGCAGCGTGAACTGACCATCCAGCAGCTTCGCGAGGAAAGGCAGCAGGTCAGCGCAGAACTGAACCTGCGTGCGGATCGAATCCTCACCCTGCAGACGCGTCTGAACCACGTGCAGGGCGTGCTGGATGGCATCGTCCCATCGGAGAACATCTACGTCGTGTTGCCGAACCAGTCGCTGATCGTCGCGGGCGGCGGGGTGACCGTCGGCCTGATGGGTGCGCCGACCATCCAGGGCGTGAATGTGAACGTCAACGGCCAGCGATACCTCGCGGCCGCCGGCGACGTCATCACCGCGAAGGTCAGCGACTCCAGGACCTGCCGGGTGACGATTCAGTCCTTCGATATGTTCAAGGCGGTGCTCCACGCCACATGTGCGGAAGAGCTGAGATAGCTCGAGAAGCCGTCGCGCGCGGTCACTCCCAGATCAAAACGTTCGGCAAGCTCTCGTCGCGTTGCCGCAGCAGCGTGTAGCCGACGCCGGCGAGACCGCGGAACAGGCCGAGATTGAAGCGCTGTCGGCCGCTATTCCAGCGATAGTCCCCGGTTAAGCCGGCAGCCTGGACGATTGCGGCCAAGCGGTTCGCTGCGGTTTCGCGAATGTCCGGACGGCCGAGCGCCTCGCCGGCTTCGCACAGGAATTCGACATTGCCGAGCGTGCCGCAGCAGAGGGTATCCAGCTCCGTCGGCCAGGCCTGATCGACACCGGCGAGGGCATGGCGGATGTCATCCCGCAGGGTTGCGGGGTCCATCCTTCCCTGTTTGAGCAGGGCTGCGCGCGCAAGGCCGATGCCCGGTGCGCCATGACACCAGCGGCAGGCCCAGCCGGGTTCGTCCGCATGCCGCCGGTCCGGCCAGTTGCGACGGTCCGCATCGTAGGTCGAATTCTCGAAGGCGAGTGCTTCGGACGCGGCTTGCTGAAAATCGTCACGTCCCGTCGCGGCAGCAAGCGATGCCAGCGCCAGCGCGAAGCCGGCGGCGCCGTGCGACATTCCATTGAGCGCGTTCGGGCCGAGGCCGTGCCCGACCCAGCTCCGTAATCCCTCCGGGCCGGCGCGCTGCTGGCGCAGGAGATGGTCGCCGCATCTGATCGCGCGCGCCAGCACGTCGGGCGCCTGCGTATCGCGGTGGAGCCGCAGCAGGCCGAGAATAGCGCCAGCGCTGCCCCCGAGCGCATCCAGCCGCTTGTCCGCTGCGATCAACTCGTCCGTGATCAGTGCCGAGGCCACATGGGCGTCGGCCAGCAGATCCGCGTTGTCCAGGCTTCGAGCGATGACGGTCAGCGCGTAGACCAGCGAGCCCAGCCCCGTGGCGCCGCCGATCCCGAGCGAACGGGCGAACCGCGCCGCGTTCCGGTCCTTCAGCTTCCTGCGCAGATGGCTCAGGGCGGCGAGCGCCAGCTCGGCAGAAGGCGCATGTCCGCCGACGGCCGAATGCGCCGCCAGGAAGACCGCGATGCCGGATACGCCATTGTAGAGATCGGGCCCCAGCGGCGCGAGCTGGAACACCTCGGCATCGCCCATCCAGTCGAGACCGATCCACGACGCCGATCCGCCCCGGCGGATCGCATGTTCGGATATTTCGGCTGCGACGCGATCGGATTCCAAGGCAAACGCTGTGTCGGTTGCTGCAACGTCCGATTTCAGCAGCGCCCGGAATGCGTCGGCGGAGTTCGAGGGCCCGGTCGGTGTGGTATTGGCCCGGATAACGGCAGTCTGCCACGCGACCTCCCGCTCGTCGAAATCGCGCAGGCGGGCCTGGGCGCGCTCAAGAGCTGTGGGTCCTGTGAAAGTTGCAACCGGGCCTTCGAAGTCGCTGACCACATGCCCGTCGCTCGGCAAAACGAAATGCGGAACGTTCAGCGCCAGCAGCGCGGATCGTTCAGCGCGAAGGAACGGCCAGTTCGGGTCGGAAGTCTCGTCCCAGTCGGCCAGCCGCGCGATAAAATCCGCCTGGGCCGACCACGCTGCGCCATCGTCCATGCTGCGGTGGGTTTTGAGCCGTTGCAGCAGCATCGAATAGAAGCGGGTCGGCCGCACCACCTTGCGGACCGCCGCGCCAGCAAACCCCTCGAACAGCCGTCCCTGATCGGCTCCGCGCGTCCAGTGCGACAAGAACCGGGCATAGTCTTCGAAGCCCGCCACGAGGGCGTCGACATGGTCGCGGAACCGCGCGTAGCGGCCGTCGACATGCGGCAAATTTGGGTTCGCCGTATCGACCAGCTTGGTTCGGGTCGGCCGCATGGTGTCGGTGTTGATGTCGATCCAGGCGATCTTGACCCTGGAATTCCAGTCGGCGGTCAGGGCGCCCATCGCAAACACCGACGTGTCCGGAGCGCGGCCATAAGCGGGCAGGATGCCGACGGCCATCACCGAATTCGCGATCATGTCGGCGGCGGCATCGGAGGCGGCGCTTTCGGCCTCCTGCGCTTTCGGCGCCGCGCCCGGTGGCTGCAGGATGGTCTCGAGATCGATCGGCACGGGCTGGTCCCCGGTGGCGATGATGTTCTCCTGGTGCATGTCGGTCGCGGCAAAGCAGTGAAACAGCGCAAGCCAGGCGCCGGCCCTGCGGAAATACATCTCGCAGGCGGCCTGATCGGCGACGCCGGTATGGTCGATGAATTCCGCCCAGCCGTAATGGTCACGCGCGATCGCGTCGGCCGCCCGCAAGTCCAGCGGCGGGTTGGATGCATTGAGTCGCCCGATCAGGGCATGCCAGGCGACATCGAGCCGCAGATCCTTCGGCTTGTAGACGGCCCTGGCGCCGTCCTCGAAGGTGACGATGAAGACCGAGCGACCGCCATTGTGGCGATCCGACAGATCGCCGGCGATCCGGGCCACGCATGCGTGGCCGTCGCGGCGGATCAGGTCGCGGCGGATCGCATCGATATCGGCGTCAAGACGCAACGCGAATTCGTTGACGGCGTCGATCCATTGCCGGGTCAGCGTGGCGATCAATCGCAGGAGAACCGGCTTTTCCTCAAACAGGCTGCGAAAGCCGCCATCCTTCATATCGGCGACGAACCGGTCATAGAGCGCAGTCGACGCCTCGGGTCCCGTCGGCGCCGCTTCGGACGGCATGTCGCCGCGGGCCGCAGAGAAGCGCTCATACAGCGGCGGTACGCAGAGGTCGGTCAGTTGGTCCAGAAGCATCCGCCGGAGGTCGGCACGCGCAGCTTCGGTGAAATGGCGGCGGATTGGCGTCCCGATCGCGCTCCAGAGCAGATTTTCGGCCTGTTCGACGACCGGAAACAGTAGATGCTCGAAAGCCTGCGGCGCCACCGGCCGAGCCGTGCCGGTTTGCCCTGACGAGCGGCTCCGCAGCGCTGATTCGATCCAGGCAGCGTCTTCGATCCAGGCGGACTGCCGACGCGGGGCCGCGCGAACCGCCAACGACAGGCGCCGTTGAACATCCTCGTAAGACAACCCGTCGCGTTCCAACCTGCGGCGAAACAACCCGGCGTCGCCATTGGCGGAAGCGCGGGACCAAGCGGTGATTCGGGCCTTGGCCAAGTCCGGATCGCCGGCCTGACCGGGCAGCGGCTCGAAGTCACCGGACAGGAGCTCGTCAATTGCCGCGGCGCGCGCGATCAAACGCTCGAAAAACGCTTCCATCACTCTGTCTCAGGGGCCCCGCGCACGCTTATCCCCCGCGGCATAACGAATGTCACGATGCGAGAAGAGACACACAATCTGCACTGTTTTTGCAGCCGGATCGGGCGATAACGTCCGCCGATCGGTAAAAACAGGCCGTTTCGCATCTGACCGCGCGACCGGCCGAACAAGACCGCGTCGTCAATGTGTCACGGTCAGGGAATCGACATGAATCGTTAGTCAGGATTTTTAAGGGTTCGTTGTGGTGAGAAACTGACCACTGATTGACTTTTTACCTCACTTGGCGAATCCTTGCATCGCCAGCAGGGGGAAATTTCTCCGAGTTTCCTCGTTACTTTCTATGCATCTGGCGGATGAAAGGAATTTACGCCATGACCCTCACCACCCAAAAAGAACAAGAGATCCTGAGCTTCGACGTTTCCGACGAAGTGCTGGAAAGTGCCGCAGGAACCGAGACCTCCGCAAACTACACGCTGGGTTCGTGCACCGGCCTGTCCGTTTGCCCGGCCTGGTAATCTCCGGACGGTTTTGTCTGAAAAGACAATTTGGCGCCGTTTCCGAATAGCTCGGAAACGGCGTTATTTTTTTACCTGTGCGTTTCTGTGTCGGGCTTGTGGTTCCGCCCGCGGATGCCGGGACACCCGCGAATTGCGGTGAACCCGAATCCGACATGCTTCAGTTCATCGGGCCCAGGTCCTGCCGGTCCGAATGGCTCATCGTCTGGCCGTTAAGCCGAGCGACCCTTCAACAAAGCTGTGACCACCCTTGTGCATGACGGCTTTTCTGTGCCGTCCGGGCCTCAAGCTGTAGGCGTTGCCTGCGGAAATTAGGTACGATTGTTCACGAATCACAGCGTGGGTCTGTTGCCGAGGAGGCCGTGAGATGATCATCACAGTGGCCACGATGAAGGGTGGCAGCGGCAAGAGCACTGTTGCCAGTTGCCTGGCAGTCTACTGGCATCTGCGCGGCCGGCGCCCGACCCTCATCGATGCGGATCCGCAGCGTTCGATCATGGGACTGGCGGCGCGAGAGCGCGGACTTGGCGGCGTTGCCGTCATCGAGGATGCGACCGAAGAGGTGACCAGGACCGCGCGCCGGCTCTCGCTTGCCGGTGGGCTGGTGATCATCGACACGCCGGGATTTCGCGCAAAGACCACGCTGGACTGCGTCGCGGCGTCGGACTTCCTGCTGGTGCCGGTGAAGCCGTCGCCGTTCGACGTCGACCGGACGCTGGATACCATCGGCTTCCTGACCGAGCGCAACGATGGGCGCCGCCCGCTCTATCGCTGCCTCCTGACCCAGACGACGCGCGATTCCGTGATCGCGAGGCATATTCGCGCAGAACTCACCGAGGCCGGCCTTCCCGTGCTGGAGAACGAGATGCAGAACCGGGTCGCCTATCCGGAAGCGTCATTGTGGGGCGCGACACCCAGCCTGATCAGTTGGAAGGGACCGGCGGCGAAGGAAATCGCGGCGATCGCGGACGAGATGGACGCGGTGCTCGGTCAGCAGCAGGCCGCCGCATGACACGCAAACAACTCCCGAAGGCGATCAAGCCGGCCGGATCGGGCTTGCGGTACATTCCGGGCGAAGCCGGCACGGAGGCGCCGCTGCCGCAATCGGTAACGGCAAAGCCCACGACGCCGAAAGAACCGGTCCAGGTCGAGGCCGACGACTGGAAGCCGTCGCCGCCGCCGGCGAATGACTCGTTTGTCGTGTTGCCGCCGCTGACGCAGGGCGAGGCGGAGCGGCGGCTGCAACTGGCCTTCAAGATTGTCGATCGTCACAAGATGTATGCCGGTCTCGGTGGACTTGTGCCGATGCCCGCCGTGAACGTCGCCAGCGTGACCGCCATCAATCTGCGGATGGTGAAGGTGCTGAGCGATCTTTACGGGATCGCATTCGAGCGCGACAAGATGCGGTCGATCGTGCTCGGCCTCATGGGCGGCGCGACACCGACCGGACTTGCGGCGGCGACGGCGACGACATTGTCCTTCGCCGCGCCATTCGCCGGTGCCTTCGGTCTTGTCGTCTCCACGGTCGTTGCCGCGACATTGACGCGACGGATCGGCCTGTATTTCGTCGAGCGCTTCGAAACCGAAACGCTCGTCGTGCGCTGACCGGCGCTCTCCAAGCAGGCGCGCTCGCGCGGCCCTGTTGTTTGAAAGGCGCAGGTGCGCCTTGCCTCAAATGAAAGTGGTGAGGGGAATGATGCGGCCGAAAAACGCAGGGCATTCCTGATATGTTGCGTTTGCTTTGACACGAACGCGGACGCCTCACGGCGCATCGCACCCGCGTTCGTTGCGGGCGTTTTCTTGCGCCTTCTTTGCGTACCTGCGCCAACCGGGCGCAGGCCGTTCAGCAAGCTCCTCGCGCACGGGTCGTAGTGCCCGTAGAGCGGGGTCCCGGGGCTCCCCGGGAGCATGGCCGACAAAGCCACACCCGCGGGCGCCGCACCACGCTCCATCAACAGACGTCACCGGCTGACGCCCCTCATGAGCGAGGTGACGCATTTGTATGCCTTTATTCCTATGATGTCGGAAGCGAATCCGCGTTTTGTGGCGGGTCTGACCCAGCGCGCAAACCGGCGAACCCAACTTGTCGTCCCAACCAGGACGTGGGGTGCGGCGCGCCGATTGGCGCACCGCGCAGGGTTGCGATACGATGTTGCCGCACGCGGCCAGTTCGGCCCGGCAATCATCACAAAGAAACTAGGGCCACGCAGCGGTCCGCGGGAGACGCGCGATGAACATGATGTCGAAGATCAAGCCGGTCCCCGCGGCGCCGGATCGGCTGTTCATCGGTGGCCGATGGGTCGAGCCGATTTCGAAGCAGACGCTCGACGTGATCTCACCGGTCACCGAGGAACTGATCCTGAGCTATCCCGAGGCGGGGCGGGCGGATATCGACCGCGCCGTGGCCGAAGCTCGCGATGCGTTCGACAACGGACCGTGGCCGCGCATGGCGCCGTCCGAACGCGCAGGCTATCTGCGCAAGATCGCGGAGTTGTTGTCGCAACGCCTCGATGACATTGCCAATGCCTGGACGCTGCAGGTCGGCGCGCCGATCATGCTGACCAAGAAGCTGGTCGGACAAAATCCGACGCTGTTCAACTACTACGCCGACCTGATCGAAACCTATCCCTTTGTCGATGAGCGCAAGCGCGACGACGGCGGCCGGGTGAGGGTTGTGAAGGAGCCGGTCGGGGTCTGTGCCGCAATCACGCCGTGGAACGCGCCGCTCGTCTTGTTGAGCTACAAGGTTGCCGCGAGTCTTGCCGCCGGTTGCACCATCGTGTCGAAGCCGTCGCCCGAAACCCCGCTTGAGGCTTACATCCTCGCCGAATGCATCGAGAAAGCCGGATTGCCGGCCGGCGTGTTCAATCTGGTGCCGGCCGGACGCCAGGGTGGCGACTATCTTGTGCGTCACAAGGACGTCGACAAGGTCGCGTTCACCGGTTCCACCGCGGCCGGCAAGCATATCGCGGCGGTGTGCGCGGAGCGGCTGGCGCGCGTCAGCCTCGAACTCGGCGGCAAGTCACCCGCGATCCTGCTCGATGACGCCGATTTTGCCGCGGCGCTGCCAAGCCTGATGGTTTATTCGATGCCGATCACCGGGCAGGTCTGCTTCTCGCTGACGCGCATTCTGGTGCCGGAGCGGCGCAAGCAGGAGTTCCTCGACATGTTCCTTGGCGCGGTGTCGAAGATCAAGGTCGGCGATCCGTTCAGCCCGGACACGCAGATGGGGCCGTTGACGATGGCGCGGCAACGCGCGCGCGTTGAGGGCTATATCGCCGCAGGTCGCGCGGAAGGTGCGACGCTGGCGTGCGGCGGCGGCCGGCCGAAAGATTTCGACAAAGGCTATTACATCGAGCCGACCGTATTCACGGACGTGCATCCGTATATGAAGATCGCGCAGGAGGAGATCTTCGGCCCGGTGGTGTCCGTCATCACCTACACCGACGAGGATGACGCGATCCGCAAGGCCAACAACTCGGTCTACGGGTTGAGCGGCGCGGTCTACACCGCCGATCCCGAACGCGGCTACCGCATGGCGCGCCGGATGCGAACCGGCAGCGTGACCGTCAACGGCATGATTGTCGACCCGAAGCATCCCTTCGGCGGGTTCAAGCAATCCGGCGTGGGCCGCGAGGGCGGGATTGAAGGGCTGGACAACTACGTCGAGACCAAGACTATCCATTTTGCGTGATCGGCCGGGACGATCCCGGCCTGCGGATTCGTGGGCGTTTCCAGAACGGCGCGCCCTTGGCGGCAGAACGCCGCACCGGATAGGCAATTAGTATTGCCTTGAAGGTGGGCGATGTTTGCGCCTCCTGGCAGCGAACCAATTGACGTTAACGATGAACCATGCTGGACCATAACCCGCACTGGCCGATACATTGCCGCCGGCAATAACAAGGCGCCGAACGCGCCATAGTCGACAACGCAGAGGAGGAATTCATGTTCAGGAGAATGACGATGATGCTTGCGGCTTCGGCCGCCACGTTCGTCATGGCGACCGGATTGGCGGCCGCCCAGGACACCATCAAGATTGGTGCAAGTGCACCGAAGACCGGGCCGCTCGGCGCGCCTGCCGCGGTCACGCATTGGCCGAACATCAAGCTCTGGGTCGAAGAGGTCAACAAGCGCGGCGGCCTCAAGGTCGGCGGCAAGCAGATGAAGGTCGAAGTCATCGAGCTGGACGACAAGACCTCGGCCGACGAAGCGATCAAGAACATCACGCGCCTCGCCACGGTCGATAAGGTCGACTTCCTCGTGACGCCGTACTCGACCGGCATCAATGCCGCGACCGCGCCGCTGATCGCGAAATTCGGCTATCCGCATATCGCGACCACGGCCGCATCGAACAGCGTGGAAGACTTCGCCAAGCGCTGGAAGAATTCGGTCTGGATGCTGGGCACCTCCAAGCAGCTCGCCGAGGGCGCCGCCGATGCGCTGAAGAAGCTTCGCGACTCCGGCGCGATCGGCAAGCGCGTGGCGTTGGTCAACGTCGCCGACGCCTTCGGCCTCGAACTGCTCAATGCCGGCAAGCCGGCGCTGCAGAAGGCCGGCTTCGAGATCGTGTATGAAGCATCCTATCCGCTTGGCACGCAGGACGTTGCGCCGATCATCTCCGCGGCCAAGGCGGCCAATCCGGATGCGTTCGTGGCGTTCTCATATCCGCCGGACACGATGGCGCTGACCGATCAGGCCCGCATCCAGAAGTTCGATGTCGGCGCCTTTTATGTCGGTGTCGGAACGGCGTTCCCTAGCTATATCGGGCGCTTCAAGGATGCCGCCAATGGTGTGATGGGCGTCGGCGGCTTCGACTCCAGCTCTCCGGCAATCCAGGATTATCGCAAGCGGCACAAGGAAGTGACCGGGGTCGATGCGGATTCGTGGGCGAGCCCCGTGACCTATGCCGGGCTCGAAATCCTTGGCCAGGCGATCGAGCGCGCCGGCACGACCGACAAGGCGAAGGTGGCCGAGGAAATCCGCAAGGCGCCGTTCAAGACCATCGTCGGCGAGGTCGACCTCAAGGACGGCATCAACCAAAAGGTCTGGACCGTCGGCCAGTGGCAGGACGGCGTGTTCAACGGCGTGGCGTCCGATGGCATTCCCGGGGCGAAGGCGCCGGTGAAGAAAGAGCCCTGGAAGTAACCCTTCGAGGAACGAAGATGTCCGGCGCAGCCGAAGTCTGCGCCGGACGATTTGTTGCGGGACCCCAATGGAGACGATCGTCACCGGCATTCTGCTCGGCGGAACCTACGCGCTCATCGCGATCGGTCTGACCCTGCAATATGGCGTCGCCCGCATCATGAACCTCGCCAATGGCGAGACTTTCGTTGCCGCCTGTTTTATCGCCTTCTGGCTGTTCACCTCCTACGCCGTCAATCCGCTCTGGGGCATCCTGATCATCGCGCCGGTGGCGTTTTTCGTGAACTGGGCGATCTATGCCCTGCTGCTACGGCCGCTCGTCGTGCGCGCCAAGTCTCAAGGGATGCTGGAGGTCGATTCTATTCTGGCCACCTTCGGGCTGCTGTTTCTGTTTCAGGGCCTGATGCTGCGCGGCTTCGGTGGCGCCTATACGTCTTACACATTCCTCGCCGACCGGTTCGATATCCTCGGCACGTTCTACGGCCTCAACCGCGTGGTCGCATTCGGTGCGGCCTGCGTGATCGCCGCTCTGCTGTATCTGTTTCTCTACCGGACGCGCTATGGCACCGCGGTGCGCGCGGTCGCGGTGAACCCGAATTCGGCCAATCTGGTCGGCATTGATGTCGCCAAGGCCGCGGCGCTGTCGTTCGCACTGGGCGGCGCACTGACGGCTTGCGGCGGTACGCTGCTGTCGACCTTCTACACCTTCAACGCATCGATGGGCGTGATCTTCACCATGAAGGCGCTCATCATCGTCATCATGGGCG
>CAZXJZ010000132.1:0-4737 GCA_964641065.1 uncultured Hyphomicrobiales bacterium
GAGCAGCGCCACCGTCAGCGCCCGCCACTCCACCACCAATTCAGACCACACCTCATGGCCCTGCCCGGCCGCCGCCGGATCGCGCAGCCCGATCACGCCGGCATCGATGAACAAACCGCCATTACGGTACTCCGCCAGCCCGGTAAGCCCGTCGAGATCGGACACCGTCACGCCGCCGTCCTGCAGCGGTTCGATCAGGGAATAGGTCAGCCATTGCGACAGCTTGTGGAACGGGATCAGGCCGTTGGTCTCGTCGTCGCGAACAATCGCCGGATGCCGCCAGGTGTCGCCAAGGGACACGCCGTCCAGTGCAATGCGGCCGGGCCAGATCGGTCCGAGATGATGCAGCACCGCGCGCAGGATGTCCGGTGCGGGCAGCGGCTTCTCGCCCGCAGCGAGTACGAGATGATCGAACAATCCGCCCGGCCGCGCCTGATCCTTCGTTGCAAATACCTCTGGATTGTCCAGCGCGTTCCGGCCGAGCCTCGCGATCAGCGCCGCGCGGCCTTCGAGCCCGGTCAGCGGATTGTGGTCGCTGACTTGGAAGCCGCGCGCGAGATCCTCCGCCGTGAACGCTGCCAGTTCGCTGGCATCGGCCCGCAGCGGATCGGCCGGGTCGGCCGAGAAGTAACCGGCCTCGAACATGCGCAGACTTGCGATCGCAAGCCCTTCCGAACGCGCAACCTGCAATCCGGTGATGCCGTCGCGATAGCGCCAGTCAGGCCCGGCGCCGGCATCGAGCAACACGGAGACGATGGCGAGATCGAAAGCGGCCCGCGCTTGCGCGGCTGCGTCGTCCCATTGGCGCGCGGCCGCAAGCTGCGGCCAGAGATCCACGCCGGCCAGCCTGAAGTGGCGCCAGCGCGCATGCAGCGGCACCTGCAGCGAGGGATAATTGTCCCGGATCACCTGCGCGACGACGTCGGCCGCGTAATCGAGCTTATCGAGGTGCAATGTGAAGTTTGCGAGTTTGTCGTTCTCAGCCGCGGCCAGCATCTCGTGCGCACGCTCGCGCACGGCATGGGCGGAAAGAAGGGAGTCGGCTGCGTCGATCGCGTTTGTCACGAACACACACTCCGCTCGTCCCCGCGAAAGCGGGGACCCAGAACCATAATGACATGGTTCGGGAAAAGAGCTGGGCTCCCGCTTTCGCGGGAGCGAACGGAGGTTGGGTTCATGGTCAAACCAATCCCGCTCAGAAATCCCGCAGATTGCGGCCGACCGTGGCTTTCAGTTCGTCTTCGGTCGGCGCGCCTTCCGGCGTGAAATAGCCCGCGGCTTTCTTGGCTTCCATCTCGACCTTGGCGTCGTCCGGAATCATGTCGTCCGGGATCGGAACGCGCTCGACGATGTCGATGCCGGAGCCGGTGATGGCGTCATACTTCATGTTCGACATCGAGACGAAGCGGTCGATCTTGGTGATGCCGAGCCAGTTCAGCACGTCCGGCATCAACTGCTGAAAGCGCGCGTCCTGCACACCGGCGACGCATTCGGTGCGCTCGAAATAGGTCGCCGCCTGGTCGCCGCCGGGCTGGCGCTTGCGCGCATTGTAGACCAGGAATTTCGTGACCTCACCGAGCGCGCGGCCTTCCTTGCGATTATAGACGATGAGCCCAACGCCGCCGTTCTGCGCTTCGCGGATCGACTCGGCGATGCCGTGAATGAGATAGGGCCGGCAGGTGCAGATGTCGGAGCCGAACACGTCGGAGCCGTTGCATTCGTCATGCACGCGGCAGGCGAGCTTCTTCCTTGGATCGGCCAAAGCCGCCGGATCGCCGAAGATGTATAGCGTGATCCCGCCGATCGGCGGCAGAAACACGGACAGATCAGGCCGCGTCACCAGTTCCGGATACATGCCGCCGGTCTGCTCGAACAGCGTGCGGCGCAGCTTGTCTTCGGTGGTGCCGAAGCGTTCGGCAATGCCCGGCAGATACCAGACCGGATCGATCGCCGCCTTGGTCACCGCAACGTCACGCGCGCTGTGGACCAGTTCGCCGTCGACCTTGATGAAGCCGGTATCGAAGAAATGATCGAGCTCGGGCAGAGTCAGCCGTGCCTTGGTGATGGCGATGGTCGGACGGATGTCGATGCCTTCGGCAATCTCGGTCCGGAAATCCTGCGCCACGCGGTGGCCCCAGGGATCGAGCGACACGATGCGCTTGGCATCGGCCCATTGCGGAAATGGTCCGATATCGACCACCGGCGCGGTGTCGCGCAGGTCCGGCCGGGCAATCGGATTGAGCGCGCCGGAAGAGACCGCAAGCGCGCGATACAAGGCGTAGGAGCCGCCATGCGCGCCGATGGCATTACGGTCGGGCCCTGCATTGACGGTGCCGATCACCGGCCCGCGTTCGCGCGCGGTCGGCGCGCCCCAGCGGAGCGGAAAACGTCCCGGCGTCCTGTGCCCGGGATGCGAGGTGAGACGGATGTGACCGTCCCTGTTCGTGGACATGACATTGCCCCACAAAAGCAAAAAGCCCTCGTCCGGCGGCGCCGGAAGGAGTGGCTTCAAAAAGAGAAGATAACGATGGGTTGTGGGTTCGGCAAGGGGGATTTGGAGGCGGCGCGCGCTCCGCCACCCTCCCCCTTGTGGGGAGGGTCGGTGAGCGACGAACGAAGTGAGACGCGAGCCTGGGTGGGGGTGGTAACTCGACTCGCAGGGCCACCAAACGCGTCTGCTGATGCCCCCCACCCCGACCGCTTTCGCTACGCTCAAGCGGTCGACCCTCCCCACAAGGGGGACGGTGAATGAAGACGTTACACCCGCCCCCGGATCATATCCGCGGCGCGCTCCGCAATCATGATGACCGCCGCGTTAATATTGGCGCCGATGATGTCAGGAAACACCGAGGCATCGATGACCCGCAGGCCCTCCGTCCCCCTCACCTTCAACTCCGGATCGACCACCGCCATGTCATCACTCGCCGGTCCCATCTTGCAGGTGCCGCAGGGATGATGCGTGGTCACGACGCTGTTGCGGATGAAGGTCTCGAACTCCGCATCGGTCTTCACATTGGCGCCCGGCATGATCTGGCGCGCGATGAAGGGTTTCAGCGCCGGCTGACTGGCGACCTCGCCAAACATCGCCACCGCCGCCTTCAGCGTCTGCCAGTCGCCGTCGGTAGACAGCAGGTTCTGCTGGATGTGCGGATGCGCGAACGGATCGGCCGATGCCAGCGAGATCGTACCGCGGCTTTCCGGACGCAGCACCACGATCCGGCAGGCAAATGTATCCTCGAACGCAGCCTTGAACGGCGGCAGATAAGGTGCGGCGCCGAGCGGCCCGGCAATGAACAGGAGCTGCGCGTCCGGCAGCTGGTTCGCGGCGCGCGGTGTCTTGAGGAATCCGATCAGGCCGCCCGGCAGATCGGTAGTGAAGCCGGTGCCGAACACCGCGCCCTGCGCGAGCGACAGCGCGATGCGGTCGAGCCGCAGATTTTTCTGCACCGGGCCGCCGCCATTGCGGCCATAGACGATCAGCGCCGCGACATGATCCTGCAAATTCTTGCCGACACCGGGCAGTGCGACCTTGACCGGGATGTCGCGTGCGTTGAGTTCATCCGGCGCGCCGATGCCCGACAGCATCAGCAGTTGTGGCGAGTTGATGGTGCCGCCGCAAAGCAGCACTTCCTTCGCCGCGCGGGCAACTTTCGTCTCGCCACCCTCCCGGTATTCGACGCCGGTCGCTCGCACGCCGTCGAAGATGACGCGCGACGTCTGCGCATTGACCTGGACGGTGAGATTGCTGCGCGCCAGCGCCGGCCGCAGATACGCCACCGCGGTCGAACAGCGTCGGCCATTGCGGATCGTCGCCTGCATCCGCGAGAAGCCGTATTGCTCCTCGCCGTTGTAATCCGGATTGAAGGGATGCCCCGCCTGCCCGGCTGCCTCGATATAGGCGTCGACCAGCGGATCGGCGTAGCGCGAACGGCGCGTGGTCAGCGGCCCCGAGCCGCCGCGATACTCGGTCTCGCCGCCCTCCCAGCTTTCCTGCTTTTTGAAATACGGGAGAACGTCGCGGTACGACCAGCCGCGCGCGCCATTGTCCGACCACCGGTCGAAATCGCCGCGATGGCCGCGCACATAAGCCATTGCGTTGGTGGACGACGAGCCGCCGATCACCTTGCCGCGCGCGACTTCCATCTTGCGTTTGCCCGCATGGGGCTCCGGTTCGGTGTCGTAGTGCCAGTCGAACAGCCGCTCCTTGTAGACTTTGCCCCAGCCGAGCGGGATTTTCAGCCAGAAGCCAGAATCCCACGGACCGGCCTCCAGCAGGAGCACGCGCGTGCTGGCATCCTCCGTCAGCCGGGCCGCGAGCGTGCACCCCGCGGAGCCGGCGCCGACGATGATGTAGTCGTATTCGGAAGTGGTCATGGCAATGAATCTGACAGGCACGAGGTAAGGCCGTCACCCTGAGGTGCGAGTGTACAGGCAAGCCCTGCTTGCCTGTACACGAGCCTCGAAGGGCGGCGGCCAAGGCCGTTCATCCTTCGAGGCCCGCGTTGCGCGCGGGCACCTCAGGATGACGGAGCGAGCCTTACTTCGGCGCCTTGGCGTCGACCACCTTCTTCAGGACGTCGAATTCCTTCTTCACCGCCGGATTGGCGTCGACGATCTTGGTGCCCAGCGCGACGAAGTCCTTCATCATCTTCTCCTGCTCGGCCGCCGGCAGCTTCAGGATTTCACCCTTGTTGGCGAGCCACACCTCGTTCGCCTTCTTGTTGTTGTCGAGCACCC
>CAZXJZ010000132.1:4837-13342 GCA_964641065.1 uncultured Hyphomicrobiales bacterium
TCACCCTTGTTGGCGAGCCACACCTCGTTCGCCTTCTTGTTGTTGTCGAGCACCCAGGGGAACGCCTTCTGTTCGGCTTCGCGTCCGGCGGCGCGGATCGCCTCCTGTACGTCCTTCGGCTGCGCTTTGAACCAGTTCTCGTTCACCAGTGCGACCGACAGGATGTAAGAAAACTGCAGGTCGGTGACGTTCTTGGCCACGTCGTAATATTTGAACGCGGTGAGGATCGGCATGCCGGCCAGCATGCCGTCGAGGCCACCGGACTGCAATTGCGGGATCACTTCCGACAGCGCCAGCGGGGTCGGGATAACGCCGATCGACTTCATCGGCTCCATCTGCAGGGGCGATGCAAAGGTTCGGACCTTCATCCCTTTCATGTCTTCGAGCTTAGGCGCCGGCTTCTTGGTGAGGATCACGGTCGGCGAGTTATAGATCGCACCGATCACGCGCAGACCCTTGTCGAGGAACATCGTCTCCAGATGATCGCGATAGGCCGGATCCTGAATGGTCGCATATTGATGCTCGGGCGAGCGGAACAGCCCCGGCACCTCGAAAATCTGGAAACGCGGATCGAGATTGGTGACGAACGAGGTCGGTGTGATGAAGGATTCGATGGTGCCGAGCGACACGCCCTCGGCCATGCGCGGAATCGCGCCGAGCTGGCTCGCCGGGTAGATGCCCATCTTCAGCTTGTCGCCGATGCGCGCCTTCACGCCCTCGACGAACAGCTTCTGCCATTCGTGCTGGCCATCGTTGATGGTGGCGCTGGCAAGCTTCATTTCCTGCGCCGCTGCCGGCAGGACGGCAAACGCCGTGGCAATTGCCGCGGCGAATATGCTGTGTCGTGTCACGTGCATGGTAGTTCTCCCAGAGTTAAATCGAACGCGTAAGGATCAGCGACAGGTCCGGCCAGTAGGTAATGATCAGCAGCGCAGCAATCTGCACCACGGCGAAGGGCAGCACACCGCGATAAATCGTCTCCAAGGGAACGCCGAGCACGGTTCGGGCGACGAAAATGTTGAGCCCGAACGGCGGCGTGAACATGCCGATGGCGAGATTGGCGGTCATGACGATGCCGAAATGGATCGGATCGACCCCGACCGACTTCACGAGCGGCATGAGCAGCGGCGTCAGCACCAGAATGGCCGAGGTCGGATCGAGGAAGCAGCCGACGATCAGCAGGATGATATTGATCGCCATCAGGAAGGCCCACTGCGTCAATTGCAAGGCTTGCAGCCATTCAGTGAGCGCACGTGGAATGCCGCTGATGGTGAGGATCCAGGAAAACAGCGCCGCGGTCGCGACGATGACGAGAATCTGCGCGGTCAGCATCGCCGAACGGGCCGCCGCATCCAGCACGTCCTGCCAGGACATCGAGCGGTAGACAAAGAGTCCGACGATCATGGCGTAGAGGCACGCAAAGCCGCCGGCCTCGGTCGGCGACGAATAGCCGAAATAGATGATGCCCAGCACAAAGGCCGGCATGAACAGCGCCGGCAACGCGCCCCAGCTGGTGCAGAGGAAATGGCGCAAATTGAAGTTGCCGGAGCGCGGGATGTCCATCTGCACCGCACGCACCACCACGAAGGCGGCCATCATCAGCGCGATCAGCAGGCCCGGCAGAATGCCGGCGACGAACAGTTTCGGGATCGACTGCTCCGCGGCTGCGCCATAAAGGATCATGGCGATGCTGGGCGGAATCAGAATGTCGATCGCGCCGCTGGAACTGACCAGACCGGATGAAAACCGCGCGCCGTAGCCATCGCGAATGAGCCCCGGATAGAGCGACTTGCCGACCGCGGCGACGGTCGCCACACTTGCACCCGAAATAGCACCGATCAGCGTCGATGCACCGACCGTCGCAACGCCGAGCGAGCCCGGAACACGGCCGATCAAGGCCAGCACCCAGACGATCAACCGGTCGGCGATGCCGGCCGCACCCATCAATTCACCGGCGAAAATGAAGAACGGGATCGCCAGCAGGGCGTAATTCTCGAGCCCGCCGAACATGATCTGATGGATCGCCACCGGCGACACCGTCAGCGTGAAGATGAAGGTGAGGATCGCCCCGGCCAGCAGCAGCACGAAAATTGGTGTGCCGATCGCCAAGAGCGAGAGCGGGATCGCGCCGAGGGTCCAGATCATGCGCGTCCGCCCCGCTGCGTCAGGAAGCGGATATCGCTGACCAGGATCATGGCGGCGATGATCGCGGTGCCGCCGAAGCCCACGAGCAGCGCCGAATGCGGGATCAGCATCGGCATGCCGAGCGCCATGCTGGTCTGCCCGGAGGACGTCACCCTTTGAATGAAGCCGAAGGACTGCACGGCGGCATAGGCGCAGACCGCCATCATGACGACGTGAGTCACAATCGACAGCAGGCAGCGTGCACGCGGACCGACGCGTGCCGTCAGGATCTCTAGCGCGATGTGGCTGCGATCGGCGGTGACCAGCATCATGCCGATCATCACCATCCAGATCATGCCGAAGACCAGCAATTCATCGACGCCGATCACCACGGTCCCGGCCGCGCGTGCAACCGCATTCACCACATTGAGGAGGACCAGGCCGATCAAGACAAGGCCGAGCAGCATTCGCACCGCTGACAGAGCAAAACGGGCAAGGCCGGCCCCGGCGTCGGGCGCAGAGACGGCCTTGTCCTCACTCGTCATGGCGCTGCCTTAAGCCGCCGTGTTGAGCGCCGACGGCTTGGCACCGGTCGCGACCGCGAAGGCCGGTCGCGCTTCCATCGCCTTCATCCAGCGCGTGAGTTCGGGAAGCTCCGGCTTCTCGATCGGGAATTCCAAGCAGCGCTTGACGATGGGCGCGAGCGCGATATCGGCCAGCGTCAACCGATCCAGTGCGAAGTACGTCTTACCGGCGATGTGACCTTCCAGGATCTTGAGCTGAGCGACGAGATCGGCGCATTGCGCGGCGTAATCGGCAGCACGCTTCTCGGGCTCGTTCTTGGAATCCTTGAACACCGCAACATACGGAGTGTTCAGCGACGCCAGCAGCCAGTCCATCCAGCGTTCGACATGGGTCTTTTCGGCCGGGGTCGAGCCCGTCAGCGCCGGCTTATGCAAGGCCGCGAGATAGCGCAGGATGGTGTGGCTTTCCCAGATCGACGTTTCGCCGTCGATCAGGGTCGGCACCTTCGCATTGGGGTTGAGCTTCTTGTATTCGGGCGTCTGGGTGTTGTTGAATTGCCGCCCGTAATCTTCGCGGGTGTATTTGGCGCCGATCTCTTCCAGCACGAAGAGCACTTTCTGGACATTGCCGGAGGTGGAGCGGCCGAGCAATCTGATCACGTTTGGTCTCCCTTTGCAGTCCGCGCGCGAAACCGCACGCTCACTTTTTCAACGGCTTGTAGGCGATGCAGTCGATCTCGATCTTGGTATTGATGACGGCGCGCGCCTCGACCGTGGTGCGGGCCAGGATCGCGTCCTTGAACATTTCGCCGAACACCTTGTTGTAGCGGCCGAAGTCGCGGGTATCCTGCAGGTAAGTGGTCGCACGCACGACATCGGCCAACGTCGCGCCTTCGTGGGCGAGAATACGTTCGATGGTTTCGATGGTGGCGCGGGTCTCGACCTCGATCGAGCCCTCGATCATGTCGTTATTCGCATCCTTGGCCACCTGGCCCGAGACGAAGATGAAGTCGCCGGCACGCACCGCCGGATGAAACGGCAGGTTCGGATTCTTCTTGCCGATGGGATAGACATCGGCACGCTTGGTCTTGGTCACGTCATCCATGGTTGCGGCCTTTTACGAGAATACGCTGGTCTCGATGATGTCGACGCCATTGACGCGATCGACCAGATAGACGAGCCCGCGGTCGTCGACCGTCACGTCGTTGGACGACGGACGCTCGGCGCCGGGCGCCGGGTCGGGCATGTAGTAACCGACTTCGCGTGGCGCGTAGGGGTCGGCGAAATCCACCAGCCGCAGCCCCTGCGCGAACCATGCAAACGGAACGATCGTGCCGAGGAAACGCTCCGACGGCTGATGGCATCCGGTCATCGGCGGCTGCGGTGCGCCGTCGATGTCGAGCCCCGGCACCTGCCATGTCGCAATCGACACCGGCAGCTGTTCGTTGGTGATGTCGTAGACCCAGGTGAAACTCGGCGCGGCAGGCCAGAGCTTCGCCACATCCTCATCGGCAACGATGAGGATATCGCGGCCGCGCAGCTTCTGCGGCATGCGCAGGCAAGTATGCGTCGGATGCGGATAGACCGGCGAGGTATTCACGCCGGAAATCGCTTTCGGCTTCGACATGTCGGAAATGTCGAGAATGAAGAAGCCGTGATGCCAGTAGCTGACATACAGCCGGTCGCCGAAGCGCAGCGGATGGTGACAGCGCGGCGGCACCCAATTGTCCCACGGATATTCCTCGCCGCCCCCGGTCCATTGGCCGGGAATCCACCAGCGTCCGACCTCCTGCGGCTTCGCCGGATTGATAAGATCGAGGATCATCACGATATTGCCGACATAGCCTTCGGCGGTCGGCGAAATATAGGCATAGCGACCGTCGAAATCGAAGCGATGCACGCCACCGCCCTTGGTCAGCCATTTGGTGATGAGCTTCGGCTCGGACGGCTTCGACACGTCATAGATCGCAAGCCCGCCGCCGAATTCAGCCGGGCCCGTCTGGCCGAACTTCTCATGGTTCACGACCATGATCCCGTTCGATACCCGCACCTTGTGCGAATGCCAGCCTTCCGGGACGTCGATGGTCGCGAGATGCTTCGGGTTCGTGGGATCGCGCACGTCGACGATGGTCGTGCCCGAGGTTGGGCGCTGGTGCCCGACATACATGATGCCGTTCTCGACCCAGACCTGGCCGCCGCCGGGACAATCGATGTGTGAAACGAGCGTGGTATTGGAACGCGACAGCAAGGATCACCTATCAAACATGCGAAATGGCCCCGCCCTCTTACCGGCGGGGCCATGAAAGCGAAAGAGCTCAGGCCAGCTGAACGATGGCGTCGTTCTTGTTACGGCCCCATTTCTTGTAGAGGTCGAGCGACTTCAGCACCGGCTCGTCGCTGGCGACAAACAGCAGCACAGGGTCCTTGTCGGATGTGTTGACGTGTTCGCACCACGAACCGCCCGGCACCGCGAGCGTGTCGAACTGCTTCCAGTCGAAACGCTGGCCATCCACAATCGAATAGCCCTGCCCTTCGAATGGCGCGACCAGGAGATTGGCGGTCTGCCGAAGCGGCAGCGTCTTTTCGCCCGGGCGCAGCATCTGCGCAAAGTACGTCATCGTCTTGAACACCGGCTTGCCGGTGGTCGGATCGACATATTCGACCATCAGCGCCTCGTACGGATCGCCGTCCCAGTCCTTATGCCGGTCGAGCAATTCGCGCATCATCTCCCAGCGATAGACGAACATCGGCGACGAGAAGCCGGCGCCGCGCTTTTCCTTGCTAGCAAAGCGCGGCATCAAACCGCCATAGCCGTAGATGCGTTGCGAGTAATCCGAGGTGAAGCGCTCGCTCTGCTGCTTCAGCGGCACGACCTTGCCGTCGATCACCTCGGAATAATTGTGGTCGAAGTGGACGGCATTGAGGGTCTCGACCAGGGGGAAATCGAGCACCGAGAGATTGAGCGCCGTCTCGTCGCCGACGGTGCCGTGATTGTGCCAGGTATCGTTTGGCGTCAGCACCATGTCGCCCGGGCCGAACACGATGTTCTCGCCATCGACGCCGGTGAAATTGCCCTTGCCCTTGAGGCCGAACCGGATGGCGTTCGGCGAGTGCTTGTGCGGCGGCATGATCTCGTTGGCGTCGTTCAGACGATACGCCGTGTACATGGTCGAAACCGTCGCGCGCTTCGGCGCGAGACCGGGATTCATCAGCACCAGCGAGCGTCGCTCCGAATCGTCCATTTTGATCAATTCGACGGCGCGGTTCAAAATTGGTTCGATGTCTTCCGCACAGCGCCAGAGATAGGGAATGGCCTTTTGCGGCGCCATCAAGACGCGGTCTTCGTCGTTGGCCACATCCTTGGTCTGCGCCCAGTAAGGGAACATGTTTTTGGCTGCGACATCGTCGTAAAGCGCCTTCATCGCGGCATCGCGATTGGGCAGGCGGTGGACGTTTGCGGGTGGGTTCATGGTCATTCTCCGCCGGGTGAAGTCGATCAATCTGGCAAAAAGCTAGCAAAGCTGGTTCGGCCGTCAATCGCGCAAATCGCACCAGTTTGCAGAAATGGTGCGTACTGGTATACGTTTTCCAGACCAATGGATCGGGCGGAGCCTGCAGTGGACGAACTCTCTCACGGGATGACCATCTCGCCTTCGCTCGCGCGTGACACATCGCCGCGCGCCGATGCGAAGCTGCATTACCGCGATGCGGCGGAACGCATCCGCGCCATGATCGAGGGTGGCCGGTTGCGCGGACCCGGACGGCTGGGCTCCGGACGCCTGCCGTCGGAGCGCGAGTTGTCGGAAGAACTTGGCGTCAGCCGTCGCGTGCTGCGGCAAGCGCTCGGATTGCTGGAGGCCGAGGGCCGCATCAGCCGGCAGCATGGCCGCGGCACCTTCGCCACCGATGCGCGGCACGCAACCGAAAGCCTCGTCCACGAAATGTCGCGGCTGACCAACCCGGTCGACACCCTGGAAGCGCGGCTCGCGGTCGAGCCGATGCAGGCACGGCTTGCAGCCCTGCGGGCCACCCGCGGCGACATCGACCGGCTGTTCGAAGCAGCGGATGCGAGCCGCGACGCGAGAGACCCGCTGTCCTATGAAAAGGCGGATGCGGCTTTTCACCGCCGGATCTCAGCGGCCGCACGCAACCCGTTGCTGATCGCGATTTTCGACGCAATGCTGGAAACGGCGCTGGAAGGCGCCTGGCGGCACGGCCGCGAAACCGCGCATTGCATCAACAACCAGGCGGTCTATGCCGCCGATCATCGCAAGATTGCGAACGCGATCGCCGAGCGCAATGCGGCGCAGGCGGAAGCCGCGATGCGGGCGCATCTCATCTCGGTGCAGAAGCGACTGATCGAGCACGCTTTCCCCGGAATGGTGGCGGCGGAATAGCAAGAGCGCTCAACACGTCTTTCCGGAATTTCCGGTCGCGCTTGAGATGCCATTCGCGGCTCATCGCGTCTTCGCGGGTGTCAAAGCTTTCCGAATATAACAGCGACCATACGCGGCCGCGCGTCGTCCTCGCGCCCTTCCCCGCATTGTGCTGCTCCAGCCGACGCGCGAGATCCAGCGTCCAGCCGACATAGGAGATCGGTCCGCGCGGGGTTCTGGTGCCGAGAATATAAACGAAGGGCATGATTGCTCTCACTGGCGCCGGATGATGCCATGGGAGTCTGAATGAGTCGCAACTCCAATCCACGTCGATTGCGCGTTAACGAGAGATTGCGTCCTGTCCGGTGGTGGTGGTTGCGCCGTTGTTTCGCCTGTCCTGAATCTTTCCTGCATCCCGTCTGGTTTCGAGGCAGGTCTGCAGTTGAACATAGCTCGGTATACCGCCGACGGTGGTCGTCTTTATGCAGCTGGCGCGGTGATCGGCGGGAAAGCCTGCCCACTTCCCCCTCAGGTCGTCACGTGCCTGGTTCTCCTGATTGACGCACGCTTCGCGCAAGGCCTCGCTGTTCTGATCGCGCACAGCCGCTTCCGGCCTGGTGGCTCCGCGACATGTCGGACCCACGTCGAAATCGGGAACGTTTTCAACAGCTTGAGCCGCCCCGACCGTCAAGGCAACAAGACCTGCAGCTAAAAGGGCGTTTCGGCGATGCGGCATGGCGGTGATCCCTGCGCCTGATGTTGGGACCTGAACGCGCAACGCCGGTTCTGGTTTCCTGCGGCGGTGATATGCGGACGCCAGCAGGAAGCATTGCTTTTGTGCACGCCGCACGACCTCTCCCCCGTTCGAGGGAGGGGTCCTGCGCGATACGCGTTTATGCCGCGCTCCTCGCCTTCAGCTGCGGCAAGCCAATGATCTCACGCGCTTCGGCGGGCGTCGCCGGCTCCAGTCCGAATTCACGGATGATGCGCACGATGCGCTCGACCAGTTCGACATTGTTGGCGAGCCGGCCCTTCGAATAATACAGATTGTCCTCAAGCCCGACACGCACATGGCCACCCAGCAGCAGCGACTGGACCGCGGCATTGAGCTGGGCGATGCCAATCGCGCTGACGTTGAAGATCGCACCTTCCGGCATCAGCTCGACCATCTGCTGCAGGATTTTCGGCGTATACGGCATGGCGCCCTGAAATCCGCGATGCACGTTGAGCACGAAGTTGACGAAATACGGTTTGGTATCGAGCCCGGCATCGAGACAAGCCTGCACGTCCTGCAGAAGATGCGTCGGCGAGAACACTTCCCATTCCGGCTTGATGCCGCGCTTCTGCATTTCCTTTGCGAGAAACATGCAACGGGTCGGCGACGTGTTCATCAGGATTTCGCGCCCCTCAAAAGTCGCGATGATGGTGGTCGGGTCGAGCGTGCACATCTCGGCGCCCGCCTCCATGCCCTTCAGCCGCTC
>CAZXJZ010000133.1:0-8242 GCA_964641065.1 uncultured Hyphomicrobiales bacterium
GCGAATGTCAAATCCGCTCCACTAGCCTTGCGAATCAGGGGGTGATGCCGCGGATCATGATGTAAAAAGCGGCAAAGTGTTGGGCTATCGGAAATTTCGTTGCCCGGCGAGCGGATTTCGCGCGACAAAGGTTCCGGCTCGATTCCAGACAGTCGGGCCGTGCGTTGGGGCTTTTCAGCATGAGTGACCTGATCAAGGCGGCCCTCCTCGGAGTTGTCGAGGGGCTAACCGAATTCCTGCCCGTGTCGTCGACCGGCCATCTGCTGCTGCTGCAGCGCTTTCTTGGATTCGGCGACGAGGATTTCGGCAAGACATTCGTGGTCCTGATCCAGCTCGGCGCCATCCTCGCGATCCTGTCGATCTATTTCCACAAGCTGTGGGGCCTGGCCACGGGGATGTTCTCCGATCCGGCGGCGCGTCGCTTCGTGATCGGGGTGCTTGTCGCCTTCCTGCCTGCCGCGCTGATCGGCGCCGCCTTGCATTCGATCATCAAGGACTATCTCTTCAATGCGTGGGTGGTCTGTTTCACGCTGATCGCCGGCGGCGCGGTGCTGCTATGGGTGGATCAGCTCGAGTTCAAACCCCGATATCGCGACGTCATGCAATTCTCGCTGCCGATGTGCCTGATCATCGGCTTTTGCCAGTGCTTCGCAATGATCCCGGGCGTGTCGCGATCCGGCGCCACCATCGTGTCGGCGATGCTGCTCGGCGCCGACAAGCGGTCGGCGGCGGAATTCTCGTTCTTTCTCGCGATGCCGACCATGGCCGGCGCGTTCACGCTCGATCTGATCAAGAATCACGATCAGATGACATCGAACAATGTGATCCTGGTGGGGATCGGCTTCGCGTGTTCGTTCGTGGCGGGCTACATCGTGGTCAAGACGTTCCTTGACTACGTCTCGCGGCACGGCTTCGGGCTGTTCGCGTGGTGGCGCGTGGCCGTCGGCTCGATCGGCCTTCTGCTGCTGGCGATCGGCTTCTGACCGGCGGGATCAGGCGAAGCGGCCGGCGCGGAACTGTCCGGTCTTGCGGAAGCTCCAGAGATAATCGGGCACGATCGCCTCGTAGGCGGCGGGCGTGATGCCAAGGCCCTGCAGGGTGCGATGATCGCGGATCGCCGCCTCCGAGACGACGTTGTCGGCACGCAGCAATTCGACCTGATCGGGAGTCAGCGGCGGCTTTGGCAGGAATTGCAGGACGGAAGCCTTCATCCTGGCCAGCCCGAACGGCAGCGGGACCAGCATCCGCGAACGCTCCGTCACCTTGAGCACGTATTCCATGATCTCGCGCATGGTGCGCACTTCCGGCCCGCCGAATTCGTAAGTCTTGCCGGCGCCAATGCCGGTTTCGACGAGAGTAGCGATCGCTTCGCCGACATCGGCCGCATAGACCGGCTGCAGGCGGGTATGCCCGCCGCCGACCAGCGGCAGCGCAGGCAGAACGCGCGCCAAAGCGGCGAAGCGGTTGAAGAAATCGTCCTCCGGCCCGAACACCACCGACGGCCGTACGATCACGGCGTCGGGCGAAGCCGCGCGCACCGCCTGCTCGCCGCGCGCCTTGGCCTGCGCATAAAGCGAGGGTGAGTTCTCATCGGCGCCGATCGCCGAGACATGGATCACACGCGCGCCATGCGCGTTGGCGGCGAGCGCGACCTGTTCGGCGCCGAAATGCTGGACGGCCTCGAAGCCCTGGCGTCCGCGCTCGAACAGAATCCCGACCAGATTGATCGCCACCGAGGCCTCGCGTACCGCCGCCTCGACCGAGGCCGGGTAGCGCAGATTGGCCTGGACCGCATGGATCTGGCCGACGGTGCCGAGCGGTTGAAGGAACCCGGCCAGTTCCGGCCGCCGCACCGCGACGCGGATGCGATAGCGACGTTTCGCGAGCGCCCGCACCACATGGCGGCCGAGAAAGCCGGAGCCGCCGAAGACAGTGATCAGGGTGTCGGAATTGGTCTGGAGGGCCATGAAAGCCGCCTCGGAAGCTGCTCGAAATGCGCGCCTGCGCGATCCGTGCGGGATACCGCAAGGATTTCCGCCTGTACAGATGTCCCATCGTTGACAATGGCCGACCTGGCAAACTATGTGTCTGCCCCTTGCCCAGGTGGCGGAATTGGTAGACGCGCTGGCTTCAGGTGCCAGTAGCTTAACGGCTGTGAAGGTTCGAGTCCTTTCCTGGGCACCACTCTCGAACGACGAATGGTAAAGGTTGCGTAGCCGGATTTGGTCGAGGCTGCGCCCGCGCATTGAAGCTTCCCTAAAATCCATCCGGTAGCGCTGCTTGTGCCGCGTATCTGCGGATCGTGAGCCGGACGCAGGCGATGCGTCAGGCCAGTATTGCCGGTGGGACCATGCCTCGGTTACGACCTTTCCGCTCTGCGCCCTCACAGGACATCCATCCGCTCGGGTGGGTCGTCACCAGCGATTCGGCGGATCCGGGTGACGCCGCCGGGGCGGTCGCGGTTTTCGAAACCGCCGAGCCGGTCGCGGACGGGGGCCATCCGATCGCGGAATTCGACGGTTTCGCCGGCGCCTTCGTATTCTTCGAAGAGACCGTGACGGCATACGCGCCGGCACAGATCCTTACCGCCGACTCCGACAATTCTGGCGCCGGAATGCTCGACCGTGCTGCGATCGATACCGGCGCTCCGTCCCTGACCGATCAGTTCGGCGCGGCGACCGTCGATCTGCGAACGCAAATTCCCGATGCCGGCAGCGCATCAAGGTCCGACGATTATTTTTCGTTTGCCGGATGGTCGGCCGGGCCCGCGCCGTCGCAACCGCTTGACGATCTGCCGCTGCACTATGGCGCCGCGTTCGCGATGCAGGTCGAGCCGGTGGCGTCCGGCATCCATGCGCTCGATTGCGCCGCTGGCGGTGGGGGCAGTGAGGGTAACGGCTTCGAAGCGGCGGCCGTCGATGCCACGGCTGCGCCGGTGGCCTGTTCCTGTTGCGCCTTCACCTACGGGAGCGGTCCGTCCGGTCCGCAGACCGACGACTACAATCTGTCCGGCACCAAGTGGGGATCGTCTGGCGCGTCGGGCTCGTGGGGCGGCACCGTCACCTGGAGCTTCGTGAGCGCAGGTTTCACGAACCAGACCGGCGTGGGTTTCTTCAGCGGCTCCACCGTCTCGCTCTCGAACGTGTTCAATTTCGATTATGTGTCGGTGTTCACCCAGGCGTTCGAAGCCTGGTCCTCGGTGGCGAATATCGACTTCGTCCAGGTGGCCGATGGCGGCGGAAATTTCGGCGTCGGCAACAGCGCCTATATCCGCATCGGCACCGGCCATATCGACGGCAATTACAACGTGCTGGCGCGCGCCTTCTATCCGGCGACTGCGGGCAATCCGCAAAACTACGCCTATTCCGGCGACATGGTGTTCGACAGCGGCGAATCCAGCTTCTGGACGGCGAGCAGTCTGCTTGCAGTCGCGACCCATGAGATCGGTCATGCGATCGGGCTCGGTCACTCCAGCATCAGCAGCGCCCTCATGGCGCCCTATTACAATCCGTCGATCACGGCCCCGACGGCCGACGATATTGCAGGCGCGCGCGCCATCTATGGTGCAGCGTCGGGAGCGCCGGTCCCGAGCGACGATTATGCGGATCAGTTCAACGACACGACCGCGCCGTATGGCCAGGTCGCCGTCGGCGGCTCGTCGACCGGACATCTCGAAAGCGCCGGCGACCGCGACTGGTTCCGGGTCACGCTGACGGCGGGGGTCACGTACGTGTTCGACCTCAGAGGCGCGCCAAGCAACAGCGGCACTCTGTCAAACCCCTATCTCTATCTTTACAACAGCGCCGGAAATCTCATCACCGTCGACGACGACGGCGGGTCGTCCTACGACTCGCAGATTACTTATTCCGCAACCGCATCCGGTACGTACTATCTCGGCGCCGCGACCTATAACGACGCCGCCAGTGGAACCTATCGTCTCTCTGTCGGAATCACCGATCCGATCCTGAACGGCGACGGCAGCGACAATATCTTCATCGCCACCGCAGCGCGGGAAACCTTCAGAGGGTTCGGCGGCGCCGATACGGTGAGCTATGCCGACCAGCCGGGCTCGCTCGGCGTGACCGTCAGCCTGCTCAAGCCGAAGTCCAATACCGGCTTTGCCGCGGGCGACACCTACGATTCGATCGAGAACCTGATCGGCACGTCACGGAACGATCGCCTGACCGGCAACGCGGGCGACAATATCCTGGACGGCGGCGGGGGTGCGGACACGCTCGATGGCGGCGCGGGCTTCGACACCGCGAGCTATCTCAATGCCATGACCGGCGTGACCGCCAATCTGACGAATGCGAAGCTCAACGTAGGCGATGCGTTCGGCGACACCTACAAGTCGATCGAGAGGCTGTTTGGCTCGCAATTCGAGGATGTCCTGACCGGCGGCAAGGGCGTCGAGGCGGTCATGGGCGGTGGCGGAGACGACATCATCGATGGTGGCGCCAGGATCGACACCCTGACCGGCGGCGCGGGACGCGATACGTTCCGGTTTGCCAGTATCAAGGAAGCTGGCGACATCATCACCGATTTCACGACCGGTGATGACCTGATCGGGATCGTCAGGAAAGGCTTCAAGATCGACGCGCGTGTCGATCTCGGCGCGGGCGGCGTCTTCGATTTCGCAAGCGAGTATTTTGTCAGCAACACCACAGGGACTGCGAACGCGGTCGGCCACGGGCAGTTCGTTTTCAACACCGCGACCGATCAGTTGCTTTGGGACCAGGACGGCGCGGGCAGGAAAGCGGCAGTGGTCGTTGCCCAATTCACGACCGACATCAACCTGACGGCGTATCATTTCGACCTGAGTTGAGGCGTGCAAGGCCCGGCGAGTTGCGAAATCAGCTCGCTCCGTCTTTCGCTGCCTGGGTCCGTTACATCGTCTCGTGAGAGGCAGCCGGCAGCTTGAAACGGAATGAGCAGGTCAACCCCCGCTGTGCGACCATGCGAAAGGTAGCGCCGATCTGGGTTGCAAGGTCGCGCACCAGCCGCGATCCGACACCCGGACGCGCGTATTGATCCAACCCGCGTCCGTTATCGCTGATGGTGAGTATCGCAGTCTTGCCAACAACGCGGAAGCGCACGGCGATACGGCCCGGGTCGTTCGGTCTGAAAGCGTATTTGATCGCGTTCGTCACCAGTTCGTTGACGATCAGGCCGACCGGGACCGCCTGATCGACATGCAGGAACGCGGATTCGAGCTTGCGTTCGAGCACGACTGTCGTGTCGGAAAGCATCGATTGCCGAAGGCTCTCGCAGATTTCTCCCAGATAGGACGGCACATCGACCAGTGTGACATCCTCAGCCCGGTAAAGCTGCTCGTGAAGATGGGCGATTGTCGAGACCCGGTCGATCGCCCGCGCGAAGTCGTCTTTCGCCTGCGGGTCCTGCTGTCGAGCACCTTTCAGACGAAGCAGACCGACAATCATCGCGAGGTGATTTTTCACCCGGTGACTGAGTTCGTTCAGCAGCAGCGTCTGCCGTCTAAGTGCCTCGTCCCGCTCCTCCTGGACGCGCCGCTGCGCCGTCACGTCGAGACACGCTCCCAGCATATAGGCGGGGCGTCCGTCCGGAGTCCTGACGACGGCGCTACGGTCGTAAATCCAGCGGATGGTGTCGCCGACCACGGCCCGGAACTGATAGTCGGCGTCCACACCGGTCTCGATACAGTCGCTGACACTGCGCCAGGCCATCTCGCGGTCGTCGCGGTGGATCAGTGCGATGAATTCGCCAGACGTTTTCGGCGCCTGTTCGGGCGCGATGCCGTAGACGGCGCAGAGCGCGTCGTCCCACTCGACAATGTCGTCAGCGATGTTCCAGCGCCAGGTGCCGGCGCGAGAAGCCCGGAGGGCGGCGATCAGTCGCTCCCGCTCCGAATGATCGAAATCGAGCGCTGCCTGCGCTTCGCTTGATCCTGGCACTCCTGTTCGGCCTCCCTGCATGGCCCATTGTTGCACGCTTCACTGGATCGACCTAGTAATCGGCCTGAAGCCCACCGCTGCGAAACCTGACCGCGAGACCGCAATGACCATCCGCCTGCACCGCGGCGATCTGCCGGACCTGTCCCGTTACACCGGATCGGTCGCGATCGACACCGAGACGCTCGGCCTCAACCCGCATCGCGACCGGCTTTGCGTCGTGCAATTGTCGCCAGGCGACGGGTCGGCCGATGTCGTGCAGATTCCGGCCGGGGGCGCGGATGCGCCGAACCTGAAGCGGCTGCTGGCGGACCCGGACATTCTCAAGATCTTCCATTATGCGCGCTTCGATATCGCGGCGCTGTCGAACGCCTTCGGCGTGTGGCCGATGCCGCTTTATTGCACCAAGATCGCATCGCGGCTGGCTCGCACCTATACCGACCGGCACGGCCTGAAGGACCTCGTGCGCGAGCTTGTGGGCGTCGATCTGTCGAAACAGCAGCAATCGTCGGATTGGGGTGCCGAGGTGCTGAGCGAGCCCCAGGTCGCCTACGCGGCCTCCGACGTGCTCTACCTGCACGCGGCGAAGGAGAAACTCGACGTCATGCTGGCACGGGAGGGCCGCACCGACCTGGCGGAGGCCTGCTTCCGGTTTCTGCCGCACCGGGCGGCTCTCGACCTGCAGGGGTGGCCCGAGGAGGATATTTTCTCCCATTCCTGAGGCTGCCGCCGTGCCTGGGCCATATTCGGGCGCGATTTTCCACCCGTCCGGGGCTAGGATGGCAACGGGTGACCATCGATTCCGGGCAGGACGAACCTCTTCATGAACCGCATGCTTGCCGGACCGGAGGACTGGGGCCAGCCGGGCCAGCCGACCGCGGGCCGGCCGCAGACCGTCATTGTGGGCGCTCGCCGGCACAGCCGTCGCGTGCGGGCGCTGCGCATCGCGGTTCCTGCCGTGCTGGTGCTGACCCTGACCGGTCTCGTGCTCGCGAATTATCTCAATCCGGCGCGCTGGCTCAGGGTGCCGACCGAGTTCGGCACGCTTGTGATTTCAGGATCGAAGATCACCATGGAGGCGCCGCGTCTTGCGGGCTTCACCAAGGATCAGCGCGAATACGCGGTCAGCGCCACCTCCGCCTCGCAGGATACGAAAAACCCGACGATCGTGGAGATGAAGGAAATCAGCGGCCGCATCGACATGGAGGACAAGAGCCGGGTGACTCTCACCGCTGTCGAAGGCGTCTACGACACCAAGGCGGATCTGTTGAAACTCAATCAGGAGATCCTGATCACATCGACCGCGGGCTATCAGGGTCGCCTGACCGAAGCGCAGGTCGAGATCAAGAAAGGCCGCATCGTTTCCGAAAAGCCGGTACAGATGAAGATGCCGCAGGGCACGCTCGACGCCAATAGCCTGGAAGTGACCGAAACCGGCGGGGTGATCCGGTTCGACGGTGGCGTCGTCCTGGTGTTGACGCCGGAAGCGGTGAATCGCGGCGCGCAATCGCAAGCGGCAAGTCAGGCGAACGCGGAATGATGCAATCTCGCGTTTCGAGAGGACTGCTTCTGGCAGCGGCCTTTGCCGTTTTGCTGGCTGGCGTTGCGCCCGCGCAATCTCAATCAAAGACGCAGTCGCAGCCGCAGGGAACCGGCGTCCCGAATGCGTTGCAGGGCTTCGGCACCAACAAGGATCAGCCGATCCAGATCGAGGCTGCTTCGCTTGAAGTGCGCGACAAGGACAAGATGGCCGTATTCATTGGCAATGTCGTGGTCACGCAGGGCGACACGGTCATGAAATGCAAGGAGCTACGCGTCTTCTACGATCAGGACGATCCGAAGGGCGGCGCCAAAGCCAGCACCATGAAAGCGGCGAAGCCGGGCCCTGGGGGGCGGCAGTCGATCCGCCGTCTGGAAGCACGCGGCGGCGTCATCGTGACCACCAAGGACCAGACCGCGACCGGTGCAACCGGCATCTTCGAGATGAAGACCAATACCGTCACTCTTTCCGGCGGGGTGGTCATCACCCAGGGGGCCAATGTGCTCAAGGGCGATCGGCTGGTCGTGGATCTGACCACGAATTTCGCCAAGGTCGAGGGTGGCCGGGTGCAGGGCCTGTTTTCGACCAGCAAGGACGACAAGCCGGCCGGCAAGGACGACAAGTCGACCGGAAAGGACGACAAGTCGGGACAGGATCAGAAGCCGTCGGTCCGGAAGAAGCCGACGGCTTTGCCCGCCGTTACCAACTGACTGTGGCTCCGGTCCTCCGTTGCAACCGGGATTCCGTCAGATTATGTCGGTAGCAGGCGGCC
>CAZXJZ010000133.1:8252-13290 GCA_964641065.1 uncultured Hyphomicrobiales bacterium
CGGCCGCAGAGACTGCAGGACGTTGGTGTGCTGGTTTCGGGATCTGCTCTTTGCCGGCGCACCCTTGCCCGTACCCCTTGCCCGCGCGGATTTTTGAACCGGAACTGCCCTGAAATCGAAGGTTTGCCAGTGTCCTTGGAGTCCGAAACCAGCCCGCGAGCAAGCCGCAAGTTGCAGCGGATGTCGGATTCGGAACACTAGCGTGTTCGATTTCCTCTCGATATTCCGCCGCAAAAAGCCGGGGAAACCGCGAAAGCGCAAATCGTCGGGCAAGTCGTCCGGCACGTGGCGCGTCGAGCTCGAAAAGATTGGCGGGCTCGTCGGCAAGCCTGCGTCGCAGCGCACCGCCCTCGCGTCACAGGCGGCGCCGCCGCCCGTCCCCGGCGCCCTGCGGATCGAGCCGTTGCAGGACGAGTTTCTGGTCGGCGATTCGGCGCGCCGGAACCTGCAGTGGGAGCATCCGCTCCATCCCGAGACGTTTCAGCCGGATCACTTCCGGCCCGAACCGCCCAGGCCGGGCCGGAATGCCGGCCATGCCGCGCCTGCGCCGACGATGGCGCGCGCCGAGGCCCCGCCGCGCGCCGCAGAGCCGCGTTTCGTGCCGCCGCGGCCAAGACGCCAAGAGCCGGTCGAACCGCGTCAGCAGGTCACCCAGGGTTATCTGGCCGCGCACAGCGTGGAAAAGAGCTTCGGGCCTCGCAAGGTGGTGCGGGGCGCCAGCCTGTTCGTGCGGCGAGGCGAGGCGGTCGGTCTGCTGGGACCGAACGGCGCCGGCAAGACCACGATTTTCTACATGATCACCGGGCTGATCAAAGCCGATGCCGGCAAGATCGAGCTGGACGGCAACGACGTCACGCCGCTGCCGATGTATCAGCGTGCGCGCCTCGGCATCGGCTACCTGCCGCAGGAAGCCTCGATCTTCCGCGGCCTGAATGTCGAGGAGAACATCCGTTCGGTGCTCGAGGTTGTCGAGCCGGACGCCAAGCGGCGGCAGCGCGACCTGGACGCGCTACTGGAGGAATTCAACATCACCCGCCTACGCAAGTCGCCATCGATCGCCCTCTCCGGCGGCGAGCGGCGGCGCGTGGAAATCGCTCGCGCACTGGCCAGCCGCCCCAGCTACATGCTCCTCGACGAGCCGTTTGCCGGCATCGACCCGATTGCGGTCGGCGACATTCAGCAGCTGGTGAAGCACCTGACCTATCGCGGCATCGGGGTGCTGATCACCGACCACAATGTCCGCGAGACGCTCGGCCTCACCGACCGCGCCTACATTATCTATTCCGGCGAGGTCCTGATGGAGGGCCGGGCCGAGGATATTGTGAATAACGCGGATGTCCGGCGGCTCTATCTGGGTGAAGAGTTCCGCCTGTAATCGGGCAGTTCGCCTCGATTTCTGCCTGATTTTGAGGCGCTTTTACCAAGGCGTGCGCGTATCCGCCCGAATCCGCCTAAAGGGCGTGCGCCTTTTTTCCACATGCACGAACTGTGCCGCTGGGATAGGAATCCCCCATGGCACTGACCACCCGCCTCGAATTCCGCCAGAGCCAGGCGCTCGTGATGACGCCGCAGCTGATGCAAGCCATCAAGCTGCTGCAACTCTCGAACCTCGATCTCATGGCCTATGTCGAGGAGGAGCTTGAAAAAAATCCCCTGCTCGAACGGGCTGGCGACGACGACGGGCCGCCAGCGGCGGCCGAACTGGCCGAGCCCGCAGACGGCGGCTTCGAGGGCGAGGGGGCCCAGGAATGGATGGGGGACGACCTCGCCACCAGCCGCAACGCCATCGAGGAGGATCTCGGTACCCGTCTGGATAACGTGTTCCCGGAAGACGGTGGATCGGCCGTTGCCTCGGCGCGCGCCGAGGACGCCACTGCGGCACATTCCGAATGGGCGAGTGTCGGATCGGGCGGCCGCGAGGACGGCGAATACAATCTCGAAGCCTTCGTGTCGGCCGAGCGAACGCTGGCGGATCATCTGTCCGAACAGCTCTCCTTGTCGGTAACCGATCCGGTCAAGCGGATGATCGGTCAGCACCTGGTCGATATGGTCGACGAGGCCGGCTACCTGTCCGGCGATCTGGAGGCGGTTGCCGAAAAGCTCGGTGCCGACATGGCCGATGTCGAGGCGGTACTCGCTGTCCTGCAGACCTTCGATCCCGCGGGCGTTTGTGCGCGAAATCTCACCGAGTGCCTGACCATCCAGCTCAAGGAGCAGAACCGCTACGATCCCGCCATCGCGGCGTTGCTCGGGCGTCTCGATCTTCTGGCGAAACGTGATTTTGCGAGCTTGCGCAAGCTGTGCGGCGTTGGCGACGACGATCTCATGGACATGATCGCGGAGATCAAGCGCCTCAATCCCAAGCCCGGGCTTGCCTTCGGTTCGACGAATGTGCAGCCGATCGTGCCGGACGTGTTCGTGCGCGCCGCGCCGGACGGCTCGTTCACGGTCGAGCTGAATTCAGAGACGTTGCCGAAAATCCTGCTGAACCAGACCTATCATGCGCGGGTCTCCAAGACGGCCGCCGCAGCGACAGACAAGACTTACCTTGCCGAGAAGCTGCAATCGGCGACCTGGCTCATTCGCGCGCTCGACCAGCGCGCACGCACGATCCTGAAAGTCTCGGCGGAAATCGTGAAGCAGCAGGATGCTTTCTTTGCGCACGGCGTCCAGCATCTGCGTCCGCTCAATCTGAAGACGATCGCGGACGCGATTTCGATGCACGAATCCACCGTGTCGAGAGTCACCGCCAACAAATACATGGCGACCGCGCGCGGCATCTTCGATCTGAAATATTTCTTCACCTCCGCAATCGCCGCCTCCAATGGCGGGGAGGCGCATTCGGCCGAGGCGGTGCGTCATCGCATCAAGCATTTGATCGATACGGAGACGGCCAATGACATTCTCTCCGACGACACGATCGTCGACAAGCTGCGCGAGTCCGGCATCGACATTGCGCGCCGCACGGTCGCGAAATATCGCGAGGGCATGCGCATCGCGTCCTCGGTGCAACGGCGTCGCGAGAAGCAAGGGGCGTCGATCGGCCGCTAGCGCTGTGATTTCAGTGTTATAGAATCGCGCGAGCGTGAGGCACGGCCGGTCGGCGATACGAACGCGACGGATCGCGCCGGGTTTGAGGGCCATGGCTTTGAAACACCGCGTCTTTCAGACTGGAACTGGCGTGAATGCAGTATCCGACATGCCCGGCCGTAAGCCATTGAAGTTGGCGGGGGGCATCCTTATGGTCCGCCGCTCTTCATCCCCAACAGCCCCAGTTCGACCCATTTTACCGGCGGATACGCGGACCGTTTCCAATGGCGCTTAGCGATATTGTGGCCGTGAATGCCGTGATCCCGGCGCTCAAGGTCAATGGCAAGAAACAGGCGATTCAGGAAATCGCTGCGCGCGCGGCCGAACTCAGCGGTCTCGGCGAGCGCACGATTTTTGAAACCTTGCTGCAGCGCGAGAAGCTTGGTTCCACCGGCATCGGACACGGCATCGCGATCCCGCATGGCAAATTGCCGAAACTCGACCGGCTGTTTGGATTGTTCGCACGACTCGATCGTCCAATCGATTTCGAATCGCTCGATGGCCAGCCGGTGGATCTGATTTTTCTTCTGCTGGCGCCGGAGGGCGCGGGCGCGGATCACTTGAAGGCGCTGGCGCGCGTTGCGCGTTTGCTGCGCGATCCCGACACCGCCAACAAGTTGCGGGAATCGAACGACGCCGACGCGCTTTATGCGGTTCTGACGATGACGCCGTCGCAGGCGGCTTGAGTCCGTTCGGATCGGAGTGACGTTCGCCGTGCCGTGACGCTCCCGGCAACGCCTCGTGCATACCCAAACTTCTAGTGCAGGCTCAGGGCCTCGAGTTTTTCCTCCGACGCATTGGCGACGGCGGCTTCGTGCGTATCGGTGACGAGGATCGGCGTGCCGTCGGCAGCGTAAAGCACGAACACGTCGCGGCCGGGTGCGAGCAGCGGGGCCTCGGGGCAAAAGAACCCCACATCCTCCGAGCGCGCCACGCGAATATAGGCAAGCTGGCGCCACGCGAGCGTCGCGAGGTCGCGCGCGGACATGGAAACGACGGCTGGCGAACGGCTGGACGATGCGGACATGACGCGGCTCCTTTGTTCTTTTGACGAACCGAGCACGCCCGGGGTTCAAGCCGGCACATGAAAAAGGCCACGGCCGGGTGTGTCCCGGCCGTGGCCCGCATCGATTTGGACTTCGTCCGCGTCAGTGGACGCTGACGGCCTCGAGCTCGTTATTCCAGGCATTGGCGACCGCGGCTTCGCGCGTGTCGGTTACCAGGATCGGCGTGCCGTCCGCTGCGTGAAGTGCGAAGAGCTGCATCCCGGGCTGCATTTCCGGCGCCTGCGGGTAAAGCTCGTGCACATTCTCGGATCTGATCTGTTTCACATACGCGATCTTGCCTCCGCCCAGAACGGCGAAAGCTTGAGGCGACATGATCGGCTTTTCAGTTTGTTCGTGGGTCATGTCAGCTGCTCTCCTTCGTCAACTCAACTATTCCTGTGGTCGGTCGGTTCCCTGTGTTCGCCGCCTTGGGTCTCTCGTCCCTCGATATGGTTATTCGTGCGCTTTAATCGAGATGGCCCGCACGATTCGTGCCGGTTCCGGTCGCGCCAGATCGATCGACAGCAGACCGTTCTTCAGATCCGCACGCAGAACCTCCATCCCGTCGGCCAGCACGAAGGTGCGCTGGAACTGGCGGGCGGCGATGCCGCGGTGGATGAACTTGCGCGTCTTGTCGTCGGTCTGGCGACCGCGGATGACGAGCTGGTTCTCCTCGACGCTCACTTCGAGCTGATCGAGGGTAAAGCCGGCAACTGCAAGCGTGATGCGCAGACGCTCCGGATCTCGGTCGTCGCGCGATAGCCGCTCGATATTGTAGGGGGGATATCCGTCCGCCGCCTTGGTGACACGGTCGAGCACGCGCTCGATCTCGTCGAAACCCAACAGGAACGGGCTGGACAACGAAGGCATTCGGGACATCTCAAAGTCCTTTCCAGCGACTT
>CAZXJZ010000134.1:0-13249 GCA_964641065.1 uncultured Hyphomicrobiales bacterium
GTCGGCCGCACCGGCGCGCTGACGCCGGTGGCCAAGCTGGAGCCGGTTACGGTCGGCGGCGTGGTGGTGCAGAACGCCACACTGCATAACGAGGACTATATCAAGGGCATCGGAAACGACGGCAATCCGATCCGCGGCGGTGTCGATATCCGCATCGGGGATACGGTGGTGATCCAGCGCGCCGGCGACGTGATCCCGCAAGTGCTTGACGTTATGCTTGACAAGCGGCCGAAGAACGCGAAGCCCTATAAATTTCCAGAGACGTGCCCGGCCTGCGGCAGCCATGCGGTGCGCGAGGAGGGCGAGGCGGTGCGCCGCTGCACCGGTGGTCTCATTTGTCCCGCGCAGCAGGTCGAAAGATTGCGCCATTTCGTCTCCCGCGACGCCTTCGACATCGAGGGGCTGGGCGAGAAGCAGGTGCAGGCGTTCTACGCGGATGGCCTGGTTATGGAGCCGGCCGACATTTTCACGCTCGCTGCGCGTGATCAGCGTGCATCGAAAAAGCTGAGCGAACGCGAAGGCTATGGTGAGACTTCGGTGCGCAACCTGTTTGCAGCAATCGAGGAGCGCCGCAAGATCCCACTCAACAAGCTGATCTATGCGCTCGGCATTCGCCATATCGGCGAGACCAATGCGCGACTTATTGCGCGTCACTACGGTGATATCGACGCGTTTCTCGACGGCATGGCGGCTGCCGGCGAGGGGCCTGAGAACGAGGCCTATCAGGAACTGAACAATATCGGCGGCATCGGTGACGTCGTGGCCGGCGCGATCGTCGAATTTTTCAAGGAGAAGAATAACCGCGCGGCCCTCGACCGCCTGCTCGAACACATCAAGGTCGAGCCGATGGAAAAGGCGAAGTCCGACTCCGCCATTTCCGGCAAGACCGTCGTGTTCACCGGCTCGCTGGAAAAGATGACTCGTAATGAGGCGAAGGCGCAGGCGGAGCGGCTCGGAGCAAAGGTAGCGGGATCGGTCTCCAAGAAAACCGATTACGTGGTGGCCGGACCGGGCGCCGGCTCGAAGCTCGCTGAAGCGCAAAAGCACGGCGTAACCGTCCTCACCGAAGAGGAATGGCTGGCCATGGCGGGGCAGTAATCGTTCGCCAGCGGATCACTGCGACGTGATCCGCGAAGCCGCATGGCAGCCTTCGAAGTTTAGCGGGACCGGTGGCGACTGGGGCTCCCTATGTCGTTTTTGAAACGACACAGGAGTGCCCGTCATGCCGAAGCATTACATCGCCGCCATGATCCTGACTGCCGCTGCGCTTGCTCCCTTATCCCTTGCGCCCTTATCCACCGCACATGCGCGGGGAGCGGGTATCAACCCAGCGCGCGCTGCCGCCATTCATGAATGCTCACTCGTGTCGCAACGCTATCCGGAGACAACGTTCAGTTCGCTGGAATTCGAGCTTTATCGCGCCTGCATGGCCCGGCACGGCCAGATGGAGTGAGGTCGAGTGATGTGAGGCGATGGCTGCGGTTAAACAATCAAGCCTGTGGGTGCTGCGGCTGGCTCCGCTTTCGCAGAAAGACATAGAACGACAGCGACGCCGCAGCCGACAGCACCGCCATCGCGATCGCAAGCGGCATCGCCGTGGTTGCGGTCGCGACGATATGGCTCATGCCCTGAGCCGCGACCGCACCAGTCGACATCTGCAGGAAGCCGGTAATGCCTGACGCCGTGCCTGCCGCCTGCGGCCGCACGCTCACCGCACCGGCCACGCAATTCGGCAGGAAAATCCCGTTGCCGACCGAGATCGCAAGCTGCGGCACGAATATGGTCCACGGCCCGCCATCCGGAAACACCGCGACGGTTGCAATCGTCAGCACCGAGCCGGTCAGCAGCAGGGCGAGGCCGATCTCGATCATGCGGTCGATGCCGTAACGCTGCGAGGTGCGCGACGTGATGAAATTGCCCAGCATGAAACCGCCGGAGGTCGCGATGAACCACACGCCGTATTCCGCAGAGGTGCGCCCCATGATGTTGATGACGACGAAGGGGCCGCCGCCGAGAAAGGCGAAAAAGGTTGCGGTGCCGATCGCGCAGACCAGCACATAACCGACGAACTTCCGGTTCGCGAGCAATTCGCGACTCTCGTGCAAAATAAAGCGTACACCGCCACCGGTGATGTGATCGGGCCGCGTCTCCGGCAAAGTCGCGAATGCCCAGGCCATCACCACGGCGGACATCACGCCGGTCAGGACGAAGGTGTATTCCCAGCCGAAATGCGTATCGAGCAGTCCGCCGATCAGCGGCGCCGCCATCGGCGCCAGCACCATCACCGTGGTGACGAGGCCAATCATGGCGGCAGCGCGGTCGCGGGTATAGAGGTCGCGGATGATGGCGCGTCCGATCACCAGCCCGGATGAGGCGCCCAGCGCCTGCAGCGTCCGAAACACGATCAGCATGCCGATCGAGGTCGAGAAGACAGCTGCCATGCTCGCTGCGGCGGTGATGAACAGGCCGGCCAGCAGCACTGGCTTGCGGCCGAAGCGATCCGAGAGCGGCCCGAGCAGGAGTTGCGAGACTGCGAGTCCGAACAGATAGAGCGACAGCGTCAGCTGCACGGTCTCGACGTTGGTATCGAACAGCACCACCAGACCGGGCGTGGCCGGCACGAGGATATTGAGCGAGACCGGGCCGATGGCGCTCATCGCCATCAGCAGCACGATCAGGCCGAACGGCGCCGGGCGCTGATCGGAGGCCGCCTCGGATTTGGGCGTTGGCGCATCCACGAAAGGCTAGACTCTATCGGTTGAGGAGCGGGCGGGTCGCCTCGGCGAGCCAGTTCGCCGTGTCCTTATCAACTAGTGGTGCCACCGTCTCTGCAACTCTCGCATGGTAGCTATCGAGCCACGCCATCTCGTCCGCCGTCATCAGGCCGACATCGATCAGGCGTCTGTCGATCGGCGCGAGGGTGATGGTCTCGAACGCATTCATAGGCCTTTCAGCCCCCGGGATAGGCGGCGCCTGTACCACTAGCACCAGATTCTCGATCCGGATCCCGAATGCGCCTTCCTTGTAATAGCCGGGCTCATTCGAGAGGATCATGCCGCGCTTGAGCGGCACCGTCCCGAGCTTCGAAATCCGCGCCGGTCCCTCATGCACCGAGAGATAGCTGCCCACGCCGTGGCCGGTTCCATGGTCGAAATCGACGCCGGCCTGCCACAGGAACTGGCGCGCCAGCGTGTCGAGCTGGGCCCCGGAAATCCCGTCGGGAAACACCGCGCGGGCGATCGCGATATGGCCCCTCAGCACCTGGGTGAAGCGCGTGCGCATCTCGGCCGTCGGCGTGCCAACGGCAACTGTGCGGGTGATGTCGGTGGTGCCGTCCTCGTACTGGCCGCCGGAATCGATCAGGAACAATTCGCCCGGCTGGATCGGCCGGTTGCTCTTGCTGGTGACGCGATAATGCACGATGGCGCCGTTCGGGCCCGCTCCCGATATGGTCGGGAACGAGATGTCCTTGAGCAGCCCGCTGTCCCGCCGGAAGGTCTCCAGCGCCTGCACCGCCGCGATCTCGGTCAGTGTGCCGCGCGGTGACTCGCGATCGAACCAGGCGAGAAAGCGCGCCATGGCGGCGCCGTCGCGGGCCTGCGCCGCATGCGCGCCTGCAATCTCGGTCGCGTTCTTGACTGCCTTCATGGCGGTCACCGGATCGGCCACCCGCATCACTTTGCCACCGGCCTGTTTCACCAGCTTGGCGAGAGCGTCGGCCGCCGTCGCCTGATCGAGAAGCACCGCGGCCTGCGTTGCACCGAGCCTGGCCAGATCGTCGGTCAGCGCATCGGGCTCGCGGATTTCGGCTATGCTCGCGAGCCGGTCGCGGACCGCATTGGAGAGCTTGCGCCCATCCACATAGAGCGCCGGCCGTCCAGCTTTCGGGACCATCGCGAAAGCCAAAGGCAACGGCGTGTGCGCTACGTCGGAGCCGCGGATATTGAAGGTCCACGCGATGTTGTGCGGATCGGAGATGACCAGGGCGTCAGCGCGTTGCTTGCCGACCTCAGTCGCGACGCGCTGCAGCTTGTCTTCGGCGGCTTCGCCGGCGAAGCGAGGATCGTGCAGTACGATTGCACCGAGCGGCGGCGCCGGCCGGTCGCTCCAGATTTCGTCGACCGGATTATCCGCGACTGGTTCAAGTACCGCGTCGGCCTTGCCGCACGCCTTTGCCAGCCTCTCGGCACCCTCGGCGGTGTGAAGCCAGGGATCGTAGCCAAGCCGGGTGCCCGCCGTCAGGTTCTGCTCGATCCAGGCTGAGGGACCGGTCTCGACGCTGTTGACCAGAGTGAAGATCGCCGGATCGGTCTGCTCGCGCGCCTGCAAGGTGTAGCGGCCATCGGTGAACAGCACGGCCTTGTCGGCGAGGACGATCAGGAAGCCGGCGGAGCCGGTAAAGCCGGTGAGCCAGGCAATCCGCTCCTCGTTCTCGGGGACATATTCATTCTGATGGCGATCGGCCCGGGGAACGGCGAAACCGTCCAGCCCCCGTTGTTTCAGCGCGGCCCGCAGCGCCGCGATGCGCGGTGCTGCGCCGGCGCGGTCGGTGATTTCGTCGAAGCTCTGGAATTTGGCTGAGAACATTAAGGGTGCCTTACGCGCTGGATCGGACGTGCTTACCGGTTTTGCGGCCCGCTGGCACCGCGCGAAAGGATATCCCCGCATTCCTGTTAGGCACGAAATTTTCAATCCCCTCGCTGCCAGTGCAAGTAATTTTGTGCAATGCAGTGACTAGTGCTGATGCAACAATTATCAGGACGCCTCAAAATGCCTCAGGCGTTACCGAAATATGAAGCGATTATGCATACTTAGCAGCCCCCCTATGAATTCTTGGCGTTCGTAAAAACGCCGACTCGCATTATGTTGCACTGCAGAAAGTCTGGAGGACGACCCTGGCTGTCCGTCGATTTTCCATAGGAGAGACACCATGACCGCCATCACCGCCGGTTCCGCAGCAACCTCGATCCCGGCCGCAGTTCGCGCCAAGCAGCCGAGCCTGATGTCCCGCCTGCTGACCTCTTTCATTGAGGCCCGCATGCGCCAGGCTGAACGCGAAATCGCGCTGCATAGCCACTTGCTGCCGGGCCAGTTTCAACTCGCCGGCGAGCGGCTCGCACACAGCGAGAAAGAACTGCCGTTCGTCCGCTAATTCGGCCGGATTTTGCCGGTGAGTAAGTCCTGCGCCCCGGTTTGTCCGGGGCGCTCTGGCTCATCGGCCGCGGCGCATCACCAGCGTCACCCAGCCGTCCAGTATTGTCCGGGATTGCAGCCTCAAGCCTTGGCGGCGGTAGGCTGCGACGACGCCCGGCGCGTGCGCCGAAAGCAGGCCGGACAGGATCAGGCGTCCTCCCGGCGCCAACAGCGTCGACAGAGACGCCGACATTCGGCGCAGTGGCTGTTCGAGAATGTTGGCGAAGATCAGGTCATAGCGGCCTCGACGAATCCGGCCGCTGTCGACGCCGCTTGCGGTAAAAGCCTGCAACAGCGGCGTGACCCGGTTCAGCCGCGCATTGTCTTGCGCGACTGTCACCGCGACCGGGTCGATGTCGCTCGCAAACACCGGCACCCGCAGCGCCTTTGCAGCGGCGATCGCCAGCAGCCCGGTTCCGGTTCCGACATCGAGAACGCGCCAGCGCCGCGCCGCGGGTGAGCCCTTGCGCAGCGTCTCGAAGGCGATCAGGCAACCGCGTGTGGTGCCATGGTGGCCGGTACCGAAAGCCAGCGCTGCTTCGATCTCGATCCCGATATCATTCGGCCGCAGGCGCATGCGGTCATGCGCGCCGTGCACCACGAAACGACCCGCACGAACCGGCGCGAGGCCCTCGAGGCTTGCCGCAACCCAGTCGCGGGTAGCGATGGTCGAGAATACGAGTTCGTTGGCAACATCCGCTCCCACCACCTGCGCTACTGTTGCGGAAATCAGCTCCTGGTCGGGGGCGTCGTGAAAGGCCGCCTCGACGGTCCAGCGGTCGCCATTTTCAAACATCGAGACCGCACAGCTCTCCGGATCGAGCCGTTCGGCAAGCGCATCGGCAAGCCGGTGCGCGGCTGCCCGCTCCATCGGGATGCGGGCGATCCGGGTTTCGTGAGGCGGGACGGGAGCGGTCATGATCATGGCCGGAAAGGGAAATGCCCGAACATCAGAGGCGGGAACTCACAGCCGGACTCAAAAGCCAAATAGGGAGCCGTCTTGCCAACCGTGATGCACAGGCTTTTGCACTGCAAATCCAGCGTGGCAAGGGGTTCATCGGCGCGAATTTCGGGCGGCTTCTGAAGCAATCCCCGCATTTATTCACATCGCTACCGACCTGAGGTTGGACGCGTCCATTCCGGTCTGACGCTTGGCCGATGACGGGCGCGTACCTACATTCCTCGAACAGATCTCAACCGGACGAGGCCATGTCGAAGCCGATTACCGTTTCCATTCCGCATTCCCTCGGCAAGGAGGAGGCGTTGCGCCGTCTCGGCCCCGGTCTCACTGGCGCCGCCAAGGCGTTCCCGGTGCTAAAGGTCGACGAGGAGATCTGGTCCGGCGACCGGCTGACTTTTCGCGTGCGTGCGCTCGGCCAGTCTGCCGCAGGCACCGTCGACGTTGCCGAAGATCATGTCCGGCTTGAGGTTACGCTTCCCTGGCTGCTGCAGAAATTTGCCGAGGTGGCTCAGGCGACCATCCGTGCGCGCGGCAAGCTGCTGCTGGAAAAGAAATGACCGAGCCGACATCCACTTTGGTCCGCGATCTTTCGCTGGCCACACGGTCGGGCCTACCGGATGATCTTCGGCTGCTGCTCGTGCGCTATCCGCGAGAGGTCTGGGCCGCTCACCCCAATCTCGGTCAGATGGCAAGTTTCTGGTTGTCGCGCCACGCCATGTTCCGTGAAATCGGAGGCATGCTTGGCGATGCGTCCGACCGCTTTAGGCAAGGCCAAATCGACGCGCAGCAATTCGCCGAATTCTTCGCGCCGCGCCTGCAGTTTCTTCTGCAGCAGCTTCACGCACATCATCATATTGAGGACGATCACTACTTCCCCATCTTCCGCAAAGCTGACTCGAGGCTTGCGCACGGCTTTGACTTGCTTGAGGGAGACCACGATCACCTGGCCGCCAACATCGAGAATTCGGTCGAGGCGGCGAACGGGTTCCTGCGCGCACTCGGGGGCCCGGCGGACGCGCTGCGTCCTTCCGTCGAAAGCTGCATGCAGCAATCGACCGTTCTGTTCCAGGGGTTGATCCGCCATCTCGACGATGAGGAGGATCTGATCGTCCCGCTTATTCTGGATCGCGGTGAACTTGCGCTTGGGGTAGGGCATTGATGGCCATGAGCCCGACCGACTTCCATGCGCTTTTGCATCGCTTCGAGGAGCGGCTGCCCGGATGGATGGCGCGGCGGTCGCGCTCGCTGCGGGAGCCGAGTGCCCGGATGTGGCGCATACCAACGGCGAGCCTCCTGCTTCTCGGCGGCGTTTTCGGGTTTCTTCCGATCCTTGGTTTCTGGATGCTGCCGCTCGGGCTGGTGCTGCTGGCGGTCGATCTTCCGCGCCTGCAGCCGCCGCTTGCGCGCATGTTGCACTGGATCGAGCGCAAATGGCCGGCCGCCCCGCAGGGGCCAAGGTAGCCGCCCGTCGAAATACCGTGGCCGGCCGCCGGAATTGATGCCGATCAAATCGTCAGCGCCAAAGCTCGTCTAGCGTCGCATTGATCGCCGTATGGCGGTTTCCCGTGGCGGAGGACCGGGTCACGTCGTGTCGCTCCGCCTGCGCAACTTGGGCCCGGCTTCGTGCCGGGCCTTTTTGTTTGCTGCGTTGCCTTAAGTCCAGCGCGAGATTTCGTCTTCGGTCGGAAGCCGCCCATCCGGCGTGAGCTGGTTGACCACATCCGGCAGCGTCTCGCTCAGGCCCTGCAGCAGTTCTTGCTTGTCGAGACCGAACTGACCGGCGAGCTGGTCAATGATGTCGGAGCCGAAGGTATTTTCGATCTGGCTTGGCGTCACCGGCATGTTTTCGCCGGGCGACACCCAGGATCTGGCGGCATCGCCGGCGCCCGATTGGTCGAATTGCCGTATCAGGTCACCGAGCATGCCACCGCCGGCGCCGCCTGCGAGCAAACCGCCAAGACCGCCGATGCCTGCGCCCTGCAGAAGCCCGCTCAGCGGATCGTTCTGCGCGCCCGAGAAGCGCGAACCGGGCATCCCGCGGCCACCGCCGAGGATATCGCCGAGAATGTCTTCCAGGCTGCCGCCGCGACCGCCACGCGAGGGGTCGCCGCCAGGAAATCCGCCCCCCGGTCTGCCACGCGGATCGCCGCCCGGCATGCCGCGGCCGCCGTTCAGGATGTCATTGAGAATATCGCCAAGGCCTCCGCCACCGCCCATTCCCCCACCCATGTCGCCTTCGTCTTCATCGTTCATGGGACGGCCGCGCCGGTCGCCGCGCGGCGTTTCGGGCATGCGGCGGGTGGATTCGATCAGCGGACCAAAGTCGCTGTCGTCAGCGGAACCCGAGCGCGGTACCGGCATGGGATCGCTGTCCGGAAACCGGCTCTGCGGCTCGTCGCGAGGGATACGTGCGTCACCGCTGTGTCGCCCGGGCGCGGGCATGGGCGAGGGCGCGCCACCGCCGGCCCGCGAATTCTGATACCAGCGCCAGAGCAGGTACGAGATCAGCGCCATGCCGATCTTCGTCATGTTGCCGCTACCGCTCGCACTGCCGCCACGCCCGCCGCCGCGGGCCGCGCCGCCGCCAAGCAGAATATCAAGGATGCTCATGGTGTCCCTCCCGACGATGGCAGTCAGCCAGCGAATTTGTCATCGCGCGATCAGGGCACAACCTGGACAGCTGGCCGGCCGGCGCGTCAGTCGTAATAAAAGCGCGGCTGATAGTAATATTGCGGCTGGCCGTAATAGGGCTGGGGCTGCGCGCGCTGATAGCTTCGTCCCGGATGCGGCTGCCACTGGTATCCATCGTAGTAATATTGCTGCTGCTGCTGCGGCTGCCGATAAACCTGGCGCGGAGCGGCATAGCGTTCGCGCGCAAGACGCTCATCGTCCACCGGTGGTGAATAGGTCGGCGGCAAGCCGGTGCCGCGCTCGACTTGTCGCGAACTGCTGTCGTTCGGGCGCCCTCGGGTCAATTGCCGGTCGGCACGTGCAAGCGCCACCCGTTCGTCGCCCCCAATGGTCACTTTGGTTTTCAGTACGCCTTCGGCCTTCACCAGATCGAACAGCACTTTGGCGTTCTCGGGAGCCAGCCGGACGCACCCACTGGAAGCGGGTCGGCCAAGCTTTCCGGTCTCCAAAGAACCGTGGATCGCATGCCCGCGCTTGGTGAAGAAAATCGAATGCGGCATCGGCGCGTCGTCGAATTCGCGCGAGTAATGATCCTTTTCCATGCGGAAAGCCTGATAGCTGCCGTCCGGCGTGAAGCGTCCGACCCGACCGGTCGAGACCGGCCATCTGTGCAGCACCTCACCGTCGCGCGCGACCGTCAGCGTCTGCGCGGCTTTATCGACGGTGATCTGGATATCCGCGATTGCCGGAGAGGCCGCGAATGCGGCGAGCGACGTGAACACGATCAAAACGCGGGAATACATTTCAAACCTCGAACTGGGCAGCCATCTTACGTCAATTACAGTAGGAAATAAGGCGCAGATGCGCGGGTACCAGCGACAAGGCTAATCCCGTCTGCGTGAAATGGCGCAAATGCACGTAAATCCGCATGCCGGGCCTTCAGTTAACAGGCTCCGACGATTTTCTGACGCCAGCAATTGACACAGCCCGCGAACAAACTACTAAATCTTGTTGTCACGGTCCCTTGAATCGCAAGATCGAGGGCCAAGAGGGAAGCCGGTGAGCCGTCAGGCGAGGCCGGCGCTGCCCCCGCAACTGTAAGCGGCGAGCCGAAGTCGATCACACGCCACTGGAAACGCCCTGTTTCCGGGAAGGCCCGACGGACGCAACGACCCGCGAGCCAGGAGACCTGCCGTGACCGCATAGAACGTCCTCGGGCGGGGTGCCCCGATGGATTCGCTTGTTGCCGCCGGCCTCTTCGCCGGGTCGGCTGTGCGCGAACCTTCGGCCATACCGCCCCAAAATTGGGAAAGCCGAATGTCTCTCGCGCTCGAAACCGTCCGATCCCCAGCCCCAATCCTTCCCGTCGCGGCAGTGTCTCCGTCAGCGGCGCAGCCCGACTATCAGGTGATCCGGCGTAATGGCGATGTGACGGCATTCGATGCGTCCAAGATCGCGGTCGCCCTGACCAAGGCGTTTCTCGCTGTCGAAGGCAACAGTGCCGCCGCGTCACGCCGCGTCCACGATGTGGTCGCCGAACTGACGCGGCAGATCGTGTCGAACCTGACCCGGCGTGCCGATGCCGGCCGCACTTTCCATATCGAGGATGTTCAGGATCAGGTCGAACTGGCCTTGATGCGTGGCGAACATCACAAGGTTGCGCGGGCCTATGTGTTGTACCGTGAGGAGCGGGCGCGTGAGCGCGCGCGATCTGCGCCGAAGGACATGCCGGAGATCGCGAAGTCGCGTACGTTGCATGTGACGGCGGCCGATGGCACGAAAGCACCGCTCGACAGCACGCGTCTCGATGCGGTGATCGCGGAAGCGTGCGACGGACTGGACGGCGTTTCCTCTGCAGCCATTGTCACCGAGACACACCGCAATCTTTATGACGGCATTTCGATCGAGGAATTGGCGCTCGCACCCATTCTTGCTGCACGAACCCTGATTGAAACCGAGCCGAACTATGCCAAGGCCAGCGCACGACTACTGCTCGACAAGCTGCGCCGCGAAGCATTGACGCATGTTCTTGGCTGCCCGACGGAATCGACGCAGGCGGAAATGCAGGCGGGTTATCCGGACTATTTCCATGCCTACATCAAAACGGGGATAGCGGCAGAACTGCTCGATCCCGAACTGGCCCGCTTCGATCTGGTCCGTCTCGCCGCCGCGCTGAAGCCCGAACGCGATCTTCGGTTCGATTATCTCGGATTCCAGACGCTGTACGACCGCTACTTCCTGCATGTCCGCGGCACACGAATCGAACTGCCTCAGGCGTTCTTCATGCGGGTGGCAATGGGGCTTGCCTTGCGGGAGATCGACCGAGAGGGCAAGGCGATCGAGTTCTACGACCTGCTGTCGTCGTTCGCCTTCATGGCGTCGACGCCGACGCTGTTCAACGCCGGCACGCTGCGTCCACAACTCTCGTCGTGTTTCCTGACCACCGTTCCGGACGATCTCGATGGCATCTTCAAGTCAGTGAAGGACAACGCGCTGCTGGCCAAATATTCCGGAGGTCTCGGCAATGACTGGACCCGCGTCCGCGGTCTTGGTGCCCACATCAAGGGGACGAATGGCGAAAGCCAGGGAATCGTGCCGTTCCTGAAGGTCGCAAACGATACGGCGATCGCGGTCAACCAAGGCGGCAAGCGCAAGGGTGCCGTCTGCGCCTATCTGGAAACCTGGCATATCGACGTCGAGGAGTTTCTCGATCTCCGCAAGAACACCGGCGACGACCGCCGGCGCACGCACGACATGAACACTGCCAATTGGGTGCCGGACCTTTTCATGGAGCGGGTCGAAGCCGACGGGGCATGGACCCTGTTCTCACCCGACGAAGCGCCGGACCTGCACGACCTTTTCGGCCACGCTTTCAAGGCGGCCTACGAAGCCTATGAGGCCAAAGCCGCGCGCGGAGAGATGAAAGTCTTCAAGCAGGTGCGCGCCGCCGATCTCTGGCGCCGCATGCTGTCGATGCTGTTCGAGACCGGCCATCCCTGGATCACGTTCAAGGATCCTTGCAATATCCGATCGCCGCAACGCCATGCCGGCGTGGTGCACTCGTCCAATCTCTGCACCGAGATCACGCTCAATACGTCAAATGACGAAGTCGCGGTCTGCAATCTCGGCTCGGTCAATCTCGCGGCTCATATCGGGCCGCAAGGCCTCGACCACGACAAACTCGGCGGCACGGTCAAGACCGCAATGCGCATGCTCGACAACGTCATCGACATCAATTTCTACACGATACCGGAAGCTCGGCGTTCGAACCTGCGCCACCGGCCGGTCGGGCTCGGCCTCATGGGCTTCCAGGATGCGTTGCAAATGCTCCGCTTGCCCTATGCCTCGGAGGGGGCGGTGCGCTTTGCGGACGAGAGCATGGAGGCGATTTCTTTCCATGCCATATCGGCGTCTGCCGATCTTGCCGCCGAGCGCGGGCGCTATCCAAGCTATGACCGATCGCTGTGGTCGAAGGGGATTTTGCCGATCGATTCGATCGAGCTGCTAGCGGACGCCCGCAGCACGCTTGATCTCGACCGCTCGGAGCGGCTGGACTGGGAAGGCCTGCGGGAGCGGGTGAAGGCCGTCGGGATGCGCAATTCGAACACGATGGCGATCGCGCCGACAGCGACGATCTCGAACATCTGCGGCGTTAGCCAGTCGATCGAGCCGGCCTACCAGAACCTGTACGTGAAATCGAACATGTCGGGTGATTTCACCGTGGTGAATGCCTTCCTGGTCCGCGATCTCAAGGCGCGAGGCTTGTGGGACGAGGTGATGGTGTCGGACCTGAAATACTTCGATGGCGTCGCGGGCCAGATCGACCGGATCCCGGACGATCTGAAATCGCTTTATGCGACCGCGTTCGAGATCGACAGCGCATGGCTGATCGAGGCCGCTGCGCGCCGCCAGAAGTGGATCGACCAGGCTCAGTCGCTCAATCTCTATATCGCCAATCCCTCAGGGAAGAAGCTGGATGCGCTGTACAGGCTCGCATGGCAGCGCGGGCTGAAGACCACCTATTACCTGCGCTCGCGCTCGGCGACGCATGTCGAAAAATCGACGCTGAAGGGCACGGACGGAAAGCTCAATGCGGTGTCGGCCGTGTCAGCCGTCTCGACCAAGAGCGCAATGATGCCCGATGCGATGCCGTCATGCCGTATCGATGATCCGGATTGCGAAGCCTGCCAGTGATGCATTTCGCATAGCGACAAGAACAAGGGGGAAAGCCATCATGCTCGACTGGTCCGATACTGACGCAAAGCCCGCGATACCGGCGCCGCTAATCGTGTTCGCAAAGCCCTCGGCGGAGCCGACGGGGCTCGGGGCGATCGACCGCGAGGGTGGACGGGTCTCGATCGACCAGAAAGCAATGATCAATTGCCGAGCCGATGTGAACCAATTGCTTCCGCTCAAGTACAAATGGGCCTGGGAGAAATACCTGGCCGGCTGCAACAATCACTG
>CAZXJZ010000135.1:0-13030 GCA_964641065.1 uncultured Hyphomicrobiales bacterium
GATCAAGCAACTCGGCACCAATGGCGGCGGCTTCTGGAATGCGAACTCGTCGGTTCCGTATGAAAACCCGACCGCGCTCAGCAATTTTCTGCAGGTGCTGTTCATTCTGCTGATCCCCGCGGCGCTAACCCACACCTTCGGCCGCATGGTGGGAGACGCACGGCAAGGCTGGGCACTCTATGCGGCGATGTCGATCGTGTTTCTTGCCGGTCTCGCGGTTGTGTATTGGGCGGAGGGCTCGGGCAATCCGAACTTTGCCGCGCTGGGCCTTGATCCCGCGAACATGGAAGGCAAGGAGGTCCGCTTCGGCATCGCCAATTCGAGCCTGTGGGCCACCGCAACCACGGCCGCGTCCAATGGCTCGGTCAATGCGATGCATGACAGTTTCACGCCGCTGGGCGGGATGATCCTGATCCTGATGATGCAGCTTGGCGAAATCATCTTCGGTGGTGTCGGCTCCGGTCTTTACGGCATGCTGCTGTTTGTCATTGTGACGGTATTCGTCGCAGGTTTGATGGTCGGCCGCACGCCTGAATATCTCGGCAAGAAGATCGAAGCGAAGGAAGTGAAGATGGCGATGCTGGCCATCCTGATTCTGCCGCTATTGATCCTGGGCTTCATGGCCGTCGCAACCGTGACGTCGTTCGGTCTGTCGAGCGTACAGGACCCCGGACCTCACGGCTTCAGCGAGATCATGTATCTCTATTCGTCGAGCACCGGGAATAACGGTTCGGCCTTCGCCGGATTCACCGGCAATACGCTTTGGTACAACACGACGGGCGGCGTTGCGATGCTGGTCGGCCGCTACTTCGTGATTATTCCGATGATGGCGGTTGCCGGCTCACTGGTCGCAAAACGCGCGGTTCCGCCCTCGGCGGGCACATTCCCGACGCATGGTCCGCTCTTCGTCGGCCTCCTGATCGGTGTGATCCTCATACTTGGCGGACTGACTTTCTTCCCCGCGCTCGCGCTGGGACCGATCGCCGAGCACTTCGCGATGATCGCCCGCACGCTCTACTGACGATTTCGGAGTAACGACAATGGAAGCCTCGAAAGTGCGCAAGCGGATGCCCGTCGCCGCGATGCTCGATCCGACGATTGCGATTCCGGCCGTCGGCCAGGCCTTCGTGAAGCTCGATCCGCGGACCCTGGTGCGCAATCCCGTCATCTTCGTGTTGGAGATCGTAACACTGCTGGCGACGGCGCTGATGGTCCGCGATTTTGTGACCGCCAGCGACAATCTCGGATTCACACTGCAAATCGTGTTGTGGCTGTGGTTCACGGTGCTGTTTGCGAATTTCGCGGAGGCTGTGGCGGAGGGGCGCGGCCGCGCGCAGGCCGATACGCTGCGTCGCGCACGCAGCGAGACGGTCGCCAAGCGGCTTCTGATGCCGGATAACAACGACCTGTATGAGGGAGTTACCGCTTCCGAATTGCAGGCCGGGGATCGGGTGGTTTGCGAGGCGGGCGACGTCATCCCAGGCGATGGCGAGGTGATCGAGGGCATTGCCTCCGTCAACGAGGCGGCAGTCACCGGTGAGTCCGCGCCGGTGATCCGCGAGTCTGGCGGCGACCGGTCGGCGGTGACGGGTGGCACCACGGTCATTTCGGACCGCATCATCGTTCGCATCACGGCCTCGCAGGGCAATTCGTTCCTCGACCGCATGATCGCGCTGGTGGAGGGCGCCGAGCGGCACAAGACGCCCAATGAAATTGCGCTCAACATCCTGCTCGTGGGGCTGACGATCATCTTCGTGTTCGCCACCGCTACCATTCCGAGCTTCACGTCCTATGCCGGCGGGTCGATCCCGACCATCATTCTGGTGGCCTTGTTCGTCACTCTCATCCCGACCACGATTGGTGCGCTGCTCTCGGCGATCGGCATCGCCGGCATGGATCGCCTGGTGCGGTTCAACGTGCTTGCGATGTCGGGCCGCGCCGTCGAGGCCGCGGGTGACGTCGACACGCTGCTGCTCGACAAGACCGGGACCATCACCTTCGGCAACCGGCTTGCGACCGAGGTCATCGCGGTGCAGGGGGTATCCGAGCAGGAGGCCGCCGAAGCCGCGCTGCTCTCAAGCTACGCCGACGAGACGGCCGAAGGCCGCTCGATCGTCACGCTGATGCAGGACAAGTACGGCGCAAGACTTGAATCGGCGCCGGCCGGCTCGACATTTATCGAATTCTCGGCAGCCACGCGCCTGTCCGGTGTGGATATCGGCTCCCGTAAGCTGCGGAAGGGAGCCATCGACTCGGTCATCGCTTTCGCGAGCCAGCAGGCCGGCCGCCCTCTTGGCGAGCCGCAAGGGTTCCGGGCCGCGGTCGATCGCATCGCGCGATCGGGCGGCACTCCGCTCGGCATCGTCGACGGCGAGCGTATTCTCGGCGTCATCCATCTCAAGGATGTGGTGAAGCCCGATATCAAGGACCGCTTTGCCGCGCTGCGCCGCATGGGCATCAAGACGGTCATGATCACCGGTGACAATCCGGTAACGGCGGCAGCGATTGCGTCCGAGGCCGGCGTCGACGACTTCATCGCGCAGGCAACACCGGAGGACAAGCTGCGCTATATCCGCGCCGAACAGTCCAACGGCCGTTTGATTGCCATGTGCGGTGACGGCACCAACGATGCACCCGCGCTGGCCCAGGCCGATGTCGGCGTCGCCATGCAGACCGGAACGCAGGCGGCACGCGAAGCCGGCAACATGATCGATCTCGATTCCGATCCGACCAAACTGATCGAGGTGGTGGAGATCGGCAAGCAGCTCCTGATGACGCGCGGCGCGCTGACAACATTCTCGATCGCAAACGACGTCGCCAAGTATTTCGCAATCATCCCGGCGATGTTCGTCGCAGTCTATCCGCAATTGCAGGCGTTGAACGTGATGCAGCTCGCAAGCCCGCAAAGTGCCATCCTGTCCGCGATCATCTTCAATGCGCTGGTGATCGTCGCGCTTATTCCGCTCGCGCTCAAGGGTGTCACGTATCGGGCGGTCGGCGCGGAGGCGCTGTTGCGCCGGAACCTTCTGATCTACGGCCTCGGCGGCATCGTGGTGCCCTTCGTCGGCATCAAGGTGATCGATCTGATCGTCAACGGGCTCGGTCTGGTCTGAGGAGGCAAACATGGTCAAAGAACTTCGTCCCGCGCTCGCGCTCCTGCTCCTGTTCACCATGCTGACCGGCGTCATCTATCCGTTCGTAACCACCGGAATCGCCTCAGTCCTGTTCCCCTACCAGGCCCGCGGCAGCCTGATCGAGCGGGATGGCAAGGTGATCGGCTCGACCCTGATCGGGCAAAACTTTACCGACGAGCGGTATTTCCATGGCCGCCCGTCTGCGACGGTTGCTGCCGATCCTGCTGATCCATCGAAGACGATCGCGGCACCCTACAATGCTGCCAATACCGGCGGCTCGAATCTCGGCCCGACGAGCAAGGCACTGATCGAGCGCATGACGTCGGACGTCGAGAGGCTCAAGCCACAGAATCCGGGTGTGCAGGTCCCGACCGATCTCGTGACCACGTCGGCGTCCGGTCTCGACCCGCACATTTCGCCGGACGGCGCCCTGTTTCAGGTGCCACGGGTGGCCAAGGCACGGGGGCTGCCCGAGACCCGCGTCCGCGATCTGGTGGAGCGTCAGGTTGAAGGCCGGACGTTCGGCATCCTTGGCGAGCCGCACGTCAATGTCCTCGCCCTTAACCTCGCGCTCGACGCTCTGAAGCCCTAAATTCGCCGGCAGAGGAGCCCGATGCCCGCCGACGAACGCCAACGTGCCTCCCCGGAGGCGCTGCTTGCACGCGCCAACAAGGAGAGCCGCGGCAAGCTGAAAATCTTTCTCGGCGCGGCTCCGGGCGTCGGCAAGACTTTCGCGATGCTCACCTCGGCCCAATCGGCCAAGGCCGAAGGCCGCGAAGTCGTGGCTGGTCTGGTCGAGACCCACGGCCGTCGCGAAACCGAAGCGCTCACCGTCGGCTTCGAAATCCTGCCGCGCAAGCCGATCGTCTATCGCAACCAGATCATCCAGGAATTCGACCTCGACGCCGCGCTGGCGCGCCGTCCGAACCTGCTCCTCGTGGACGAATACGCCCACACCAACGTGCCGGGCAGCCGCCATCCCAAGCGGTGGCAGGACGTGGACGAATTGCTGGCGGCCGGCATCGACGTGTGGACCACTCTGAACATCCAGCATCTCGAAAGCCTGAATGACGTGGTCCAGAAGATCACCAAGGTCAGGGTCCGCGAGACCGTTCCTGACAGCGTGTTCGACCGCGCCGACGAAATCGTACTGGTCGATTTCCCTCCTGACGAACTGCTCAAGCGGCTGGCGGAGGGCAAGGTCTACGTCCAGGACACCGCCGCGCGTGCGGTAGAAAGCTTTTTCAAGCCGCAAAATCTGACCGCGTTGCGCGAACTGGCGCTCCGCCGCGCGGCCGAGCGCGTGGATGCCGATCTGATCGAGCGGATGCAGGCGCAGGCGATCGAGGGGCCATGGGCTGCGGGCGAACGCATACTCGCCTGCATCGGGCCTGATTCCATATCGCCGGAAGTCGTGCGCACCGCCAAGCGGATGGCCGATCTGATGGATGCGCCCTGGAGCGCGGTGACGGTCGAACGCCCGGGCGGGTACCGGGACGATGCTGGCCGCCAGCGCGTCGACGACGCGATCAAGCTCACCGAGTCGCTGGGCGCGAGTGCCACGCGGCTCGTCGGAAACGACCTGCCGGCCGAAGTTCTGCGCCACGCGCGTTTCGAAAACGTCACACAGATCGTTGTCGGCCGCTCCCATGGCGGACTTCTGCGCGAACTTTTGCGCCGTTCGCTGCCGCACGAACTGGTCCGCCGCGCAGACGACATTGCCATTCATCTTGTAACCGGTGGTTCGGATGCGTCTCGGCCAAGGGCAGTACCGCGTCTGACGGGATTTCCCTGGCAACCGGTGTCCTACGCTTGGGCGACGGTATCGGTTGCTATGGCTCTCGGGGCCGGCAAGGCACTGACGGCGCTGACGGCACTTCCTAATCTTTCGATGGTTTTCCTGCTGGCGGTCCTGTTCACGGCACTGCAATTCGGAATGTGGCCAGCGATCTATGCATCGGCGCTGTCATTCCTGACCTTCAATTTCTTTTTCATTGAACCCCGCTACACACTCACGATCGCGGAGCCGCATGAACTCCTGGCGCTTTCCATCTTCCTGATTGTCGCCGTGACCGCTTCGGCGCTTGCTGGCCGAGTCCGCGAGCAGGCCCAGATCGCTGCTACACGCGTTCGCGCGACCCGGCGCCTTTACGAGTTTACCCGTCGGCTCTCGGGGCTGGCGACGCTCGATGCAGTTGCCGAAGGTGCCGCCAGCGAGATCAACGCGAGTCTGGCGCGGGCCACGGTCGTTTTGTTGGATCAAGATGGCGATCTGGTTCTCACCGCCGCCTGGCCGCCCGAGGACACCTTGGACACGGCGAGCATGAGCGCAGCGCGCTGGGCCTTTTCGCATAATGAGCCGGCAGGCGCGGGTACGGCGACGCTTCCGACCGTAGCGTGGTTGTTTGTGCCGCTGGTGACGGCGCGCGGAGCGATCGGCGTTGTGGGTGTCGCAGCGTTGAAAACCGAGAAGCCACTCGATTCCGAGGGGAAGGCGTTGTTCGATACGCTTGCCGAACAGACCGCAGCGGCACTCGAGCGGGCGTCTCTCTCGCGCGAAATGGTCGCAACGCGTTCGGCTGCCGAGACGGAACGCGTGCGCAACACACTACTTGCTTCGGTTTCGCACGATTTCCGCACGCCGCTGTCTTCGATTCTTGGGGCCGCTACGAGCCTGCTCGAATACGGCGACAAGCTGGAGCCGGGCGCGCGGCGCGATCTTCTCGACCAGATCAAGGACGAGGCCGAGGCCCTCGACGACATGGTGCGCAATCTCCTCGCCATCACCCGGATCGATGCGGGAGGGCTCGAGCTCCGTCTGGACTGGATCGATCTGCGCGACATTGTCGGACGTGTCGTCAGCCGCGCGAAGCGCCATGGCGCGTTGCAAAATCTTTCAATGCGCCTCCCGGAGGACTTGCCGCTGGTCCGGGCGGACGCGACCCTTGTCGAACAAGCGCTGAGTAACGTCGTCCGCAATGCTGTCGCCCACACGCCGCCGGAGACCCGAATTGAGATTGGAGCCGCAACGGGTCAGGATCGCCTTACATTGACAATAGCCGACAACGGGCCTGGAATTTCTCCAACCATTCTTCCGCGTGTGTTCGAGAAGTTTATAAGGGGGCACGACAGCGAAGCCGATGGAGGTCAAGGAACCGGCCTGGGCCTGGCAATTGCCAAGGGGATTATGGAAGCACATCACGGGTCGATCGCCGCCACGAGTCCAGCTGATCAAGGTCGAGGAACCCTCATCACCATGGTCTTCCCCCACGCGGATGCTTCAACATGAGCGCCAAGACCAGAGTTCTTGTCGTTGACGACGAGCCCGCGATCATACGGTTTCTGAAACCGGCACTGGAAGCGAACGATTACGACCTGACCGGCACCGGAACGGTGGCGGATGCAATGAAGCGCATCGCCTCCAGTCCCCCCGACCTGGTGGTGCTCGATCTCGGTTTGCCCGACGGCGACGGCAAGGACGTGATCCGGCAGGTTCGACAATGGTCCGATGTTCCGATCATTGTCCTGTCCGCGCGCGACCGCGAAACGGAAAAGATAGAAGCACTCGACCTCGGTGCCGACGATTTCGTCAATAAGCCGTTCGGCGTCGGCGAACTGCTTGCGCGGATGCGGGCGGCGCTCAGACATCGCATGCAGCGGAATGCCGAAAACCCGGTGGCAGTTGTAGGCCCCCTAGAAGTGGATAGTGTGCGCCACCGCGTCCTGCGCAATGGGCAAGAAGTCAAGCTAACGCCTAAGGAATTCGAGTTGCTGTCGTTCCTGTCGCGTCATGCCGGGAAGGTGCTGACGCATCGTCAGATCATGACAGCGGTGTGGGGACCGGCCCACACCGAGGACACGCAATACCTGCGTGTCTATGTCGGACATCTGCGCCAGAAGCTTGAAGACACGCCCGACGATCCACGGCTTATCCTGACAGAGCCGGGCATTGGCTATCGACTGTACTCCGATTCCTGACGCATCCTGTCGGGCTGACGCTTCATTGTCCCACTGGCCATCAGGGGCGGAGCGAACGCGGAGCCGGCCTAAGACGTCCTTTCTGTGGCCGCAGTTAAAAAGGCTCGGTTATCCGAAGAAGCAGGTCGAGCGTCCCGTACAAAGCGCGTCGGGAGAGAGGCAAAACCGTAGATGATATTATTGATACCCACTGTCGGCTCTCCCACCTCGATCGTTTCGACTCGCGGGATCATTGCCTTCAAGAGGGATATCATTTCGAGTTGGGCGAGGTGCATGCCGGCGCACGTATGGATGCCTCTGCCGAAACCCAGATGAAGACGCTGATCGCGGGTGATGTCGAAGTCGTCAGGGCGGTCGAAAGCACGCTCATCGCGGTTTGCGGCGGCGAACATCATCATGATCCGCGCGCCTTCCGGAATTGTCACACCTGCCACCACGACTTCGCGTGACGTATGACGGCCGAACGATCTGACCGGCGATGCCATTCTCACGGCTTCGTTCGCGGCATTCCGCGCCAGATCCGGCTTGGAACGCAGCAATGCCCACTGGTCCGGATTGCGCCCGAGTTGATAGATCAGTTCGCCTGTTGCCGAGATCGTCGTGTCCAGGCTCGGAACGATATAATCCCTCATCGCATGCGGTAAGAGTTCGGCCGGAAGGTCACCACGCCTGACGACATCGAGCAACCTGTGAGTCCAACTGCCCGGCTTTGCGGTTTCGGGTGTCTGGCTTTGCGCGAAACGCCGCGCCTCCATGAAGACCTCGAACGCCGCCTTTCCCCGTTCGTTCTGCACACCGTTGAGGTCGAATGTCGCGCTAGCCCAGCGCAGCATATTCTCCCTCCCCTGATCTCCAAAACCGACAAGGTCGCGCACGATCGTGAGAGGCAGATGCGAGGCGAGTTCGCTCATGGCGTCGAAGTGCTCACGCTCGATCAATTGCTCGATCAGCTGTTCCGCAGTGTCCTCGATCACGCCGCGGATGTCCTCGAGGGCGGCGGGAAGAAGTGGTTGCGAGGTTGCGCGACGGATCAGGCTGTGGCGCTCGCCATCGGAGGCGGCCGAGTTTCCCCGGAGAATTTCGTTTGCGAATGCACAAGCCGCGACGCCCTTGCCGCTGATGAAAGTATCATGATCGCGGAGGGCCTGGGCGAGCACGGCGTGATGCACCAGAGCATAGTTTTCATGCCGGGGGAGCCACACCACCGGTCCCAGATCTCTCATCGCAGCATAATGCGGCCATGGATTTTGGATCGCCTCATCGGTGAAGATGTCGACATCGTAGACAGGTGCACCAGCCATAAAATTCGCTCCGCTCATTTGTCGACGCCAACTGGCACTGCCCGCAATTTGACATTGCCGCCATACGGACCGGCCTCCCGGAGGAGGCGGATTCCAAAGCGTGCCCGGAAATCGTCGCTTTGAAAAGCACTGTGCACGCGCTCGGCGAGACCTGCGACCTGCGGCGTTTGGCTTACGCGCCTGTCAGCAATGCTGCGGATTACTCCGTCCCCGCTAACCTTCCGCAAACGTAATCCTGATAGTCCCGTCCCATCGTTTGCGGTGATCATCGCCGCCATGAAGGGACATGATCATGTGTGATGGATGCGCGCAAAACGGTTTCAGCCGGCGAGCCGTGATGTTCGGGGCCGCCGGAATGCTCGCCGCAACGCAATTCGGCAGCGCGGCGCAGGCGCAGCCGGCGCGGCTCGCGTCCACACCCGACACTGCGCTGAAGCTTCTGGTGGACGGCAACGCGCGCTACGTCGCCAATCAGCTGCAGCAGCGTGACTTTTCGGCCGGGCGCGCCAGCCGTGCGCTCGGGCAGGCGCCGTTCGCGGCGATCCTCGGATGCGCGGATGCGCGCGTGGCCCCCGAACTGGCCTTCGACCAAGGGCCGGGCGAGTTGTTCGTGGTGCGTGTCGCCGGAAATTTCGTCACCAATGACGGACTGGGCAGCCTGGAATTCGGCGCCGCCGTGCTCGGGACGAAGCTGATCATGGTCCTCGGCCATCACAGCTGCGGCGCGGTCAACGCCACGGTCGAAGCGCTGCAGAAGGGCAACAAGCTGCCGGGTCACATTGCCAGTCTCGTCACCGCAATGAAGCCCGGCGTCGAATCGGTATTGAAACAGCCGGGCGACGATCTGCAGCGGCGCGCCGTAATCGCGAACGTGCAATACAATGTCGCGCGGCTGAAAAAGGCGACGCCGATCCTGGCCGACATGGTGGCCAAGGGCGACGTCGGCGTCGTGGGTGGCGTCTACGACATCGGCTCCGGCAAGGTCACTCTCGTCTGAAAAGGCCGCCAGCAACCGCCCGCGCAGCGCGGCCGGTTGCAATGATGTGCTGGCGCCGCGTCACGCGGCGGTGGGATTGAGCTTCTCGATACGGTTTGCTTCCGCCGCGGTCGGCGTCTCGGCGAGAAGTTCGATCGCGCGGTCGACAATCTTGCGGAACGCCATCGACTCGGCCAAGCCCAGACGCAGCTGCACGCGGCTCATATGCCAGTCCATTTCCTCGCGCGCGCGACGCTCCGCGATCGCCTGAACCAGCCATGCGGCATGGGACTTCCACTCTGCCACGTCGTTGGCGCCGGGCTGGTAGTCCCAGATTTTCGTCATCAGGCTCGTGACTTTTATAACTGGGTCTTTGACCTCCGGGTCTTTGACAACCGGGTCTTTCACGGCAGGCTCCAAGTTCATTGCTGTCTCCTGTTCTCTGTGACGGTTCGTGCACGTCGACCGGTTGCATCAGTCGAGCAGCGCGTCCTTCGCTGCGTTGCGGTTGGCGCGCTTGCGAAGGAACATCACGAACTGCAGAACCGCGAACAACAGCACGGCGCCGAGTGTCATGAACATGAGGGCGGGGATAATATCCATTGCGGTCTCCATCAGGGCTTCGGAGACCAATCCCGTGCAACGAGGGACGTTCCAGCGCTTAGATGTCAGACTTTTCTGACACTCAAGGGGCGATCAGCTTTTGCTTCGCCGCCGCATCAGCACGAGTGCGAGGCCGACCACGACGCCGACGACGAACACCACCACGGCGAGCTGCGTCAGTCCGATCGCGATGGCCTGTTCGACCAGGGAGCCCCAATTCATGACCGCAGCTTCTCCGGAATGGGACGTCGCGGCTATTCCTTCTTCTTCAGCTGCGACTCGTTGGCGGTGATGAAGGCGCGGATCTCGTCGCCCATGGCGAGCAGCTTGAGCCACTGCTCCTGATAGAGCGTGATCGGGAAGCGGCCGAGGCCGTAGACCGAAACGCCGCCTTTCTCGCTGACCTTGATCCGGGTCGCGCCGCCCTGGCTTTTCTTCAGTGCGGCATTCTCGTTTCGCAGCCGTTCGAGTTCGGCTTTCAGGTCTTCGTCCGACATGGCGGTTCCCTTCGCGGTCGCGTCGCCGCCGCCCGAAGGCTGTGCGGCAGGCGGTCATAACCGCCCGGGCCGGAAACAGCAAAGGCGTTCAGGACAGGAAAAACCCGGCCTTGCGAGAGGCCGGGTTTGTCTTGGTGCCCGTCGATCGGGCGGAAATCCTAGTAGCCGTACGAGCGGTAGCCGTAGCCGTAGGACTTGTAGCCGTAGCCATGCGACTTGTAGCCGTAGCTGTGGCCGTACGAGTAGGACGGGGCGTAGTGGTAGGACTTGTAGCCGTAGCCATGGCCATAATAGCCGGCCGAAGCGGGCGCGATCGAAGCGGCGACGAGAGCGGCGGCAGCGGTGAGGCCGAGAACGGTGTTGCGGATCATGGCGAAGTCCCCTGTGTGTCTGTTTCGGGAGCGGGTATCGCGTCCCTGATGTGTATGGGTCGCATCAGCGGCCGGATCGGTTCGAGCCGGGGGCGGGATTACCGCCGGTCTCACGCGACCGTGAAGCAGCCCAATTCGCCCAGGGCCCGGACCCGCCAAGCAAACGAAAAACCCGGCCTCCTGCGAGGCCGGGTTTGTCTGGGTGCCCTTTATCGGGCGGAAATCTTAGTAGCCGTACGACTTGTAGCCGTAGCCGTAGGACTTGTAGCCGTAGCCGTGCGACTTGTAGCCGTAGCTGTGGCCGTACGAGTAGGACGGGGCGTAGTGGTAGGACTTGTAGCCGTAGCCATGGCCATAATAGCCGGCCGAAGCGGGCGCGATCGAAGCGGCGACGAGAGCGGCGGCAGCGGTGAGGCCGAGAACGGTGTTGCGGATCATGGCGAAGTCCCCTGTGTGTCTGTTTCGGGAGCGGGTATCGCGTCCCTGATGTGTATGGGTCGCATCAGCGGCCGGATCGGTTCGAGCCGGGGGCGGGATTACCGCCGGTCTCACGCGACCGTGATGCGACCCGTCGTGGGGGCGACCAGGCCCCGAATCCGGTAAAACGTCCGCCATGCCCGTCCGCCAGCTTGCCCAGACCACCGTCAATCGCATCGCCGCCGGCGAAGTAGTGGAGCGGCCTGCCAGCGCGGTGAAGGAACTGGTTGAGAACGCGCTCGATGCCGGGGCGAAGAAAATCGAGATCGTCACCGATGGCGGCGGCCGGCGGTTGATCCGGGTCACCGATGACGGCAGCGGCATGACCCGCGCCGATCTCGACCTCGCGGTCGAGCGCCATGCCACCTCCAAGCTCGCCGATGACGACGACCTGATGGCGATTGCGACGCTCGGCTTTCGTGGCGAGGCGTTGCCGTCGATCGGCGCGGTATCGAAGCTCACCGTCACCACGCGCCACGCCAGCGAGCCGCATGGCTGGACGCTCACGGTCGATGCCGGCGCGAAATCGCAAGCCGCACCGGCGGCGCTGACTGCCGGTACCCGCGTCGAGGTCCGCGACCTGTTCTACGCCACGCCCGCGCGGTTGAAATTCATGAAGAGCGAGCGCGCCGAAGGCGAGGCGGTGCGCGAGGTGGTGCGACGGCTGGCGATGAGCCGGCCCGATGTCGCCTTCACGCTGGCCGGCGAAGAGAGGGCGCATGTGACCTGGCCGGCGGCGCTGCCGGGGCCTACCGGGCGGCTGGCGCGGCTCGGCGATATTCTTGGCGCGGATTTCCGCGAGAATGCAGCGGAGGTCGCGGCCGGGCGCGAGGGCCTGCATGTCGAAGGCTTCGCGGCGCTGCCGACCTACACCCGCGCCAATTCGCTCGGCCAATATCTGTTCGTCAATGACCGGCCGGTGCGCGACAAGCTGCTGGTCGGCGCTGTGCATGGCGCCTACGCCGATTACCTGCCGCGCGGACGCTATCCGGCGGTGGCGCTGTTCGTCACCATCGATCCGCGCGAGGTCGATGTGAATGTGCATCCTGCCAAGACCGAGGTGCGCTTCCGCGATCCGGGCCTGGTGCGCAGTCTGATCTTCGGCGCGCTTCGCGATGCGCTGATGCGCGAAGGCGGACGCGCGGCATCGACCGGTGGCGACGCGACGGTGAGTGCGTTTCGGACCGAGCCATTGACGCAGCGCGCGGGCTGGGATTGGCAGCGCTCTCCCGCCGCGCCGTATCCGGCGCAATCTTATCCATCACAAGGCAATGCCGCGCTCGGCCTCGCCGAAGCCGCGCAGGCGATGTTCGACGTCGGCGCTGTCGGCACAAGCGCGCGCGTCGAGACACTGGCGCCGTCGCCGGACGCGCTCGACAAGCCGCTCGGCGCTGCCCGCGCACAGGTGCATGACAATTACATCGTGTCGCAGACCCGCGACGGCCTTGTCATTGTCGATCAGCACGCCGCGCATGAGCGACTGGTCTATGAGCGGCTGAAGGCCGCGCTCGACCGCGACGGCGTGGCGCGGCAGATCCTGCTGATCCCCGAAATCGTCGAGATGGACGAGAGCGATGTGGAGCGGCTGACATCGCGCGCCGATGAACTCGCGACCTATGGCCTCGTGCTCGAAAGCTTCGGCCCCGGCGCGGTGGCGGTGCGCGAGACCCCGTCGCTGCTCGGCGAAATCGAT